>NZ_DALZMB010000018.1:0-48336 GCF_032007265.1 Paracoccus sp. (in: a-proteobacteria)
AGCGCGTGATCGCAGCCGTCAGAGTGGTCTTGCCGTGGTCAACGTGGCCAATCGTGCCGATGTTGACGTGCGGTTTGTTACGTTCAAACTTTGCCTTTGCCATCATGGCCTCCTATCGGGGGACCAAAGCAGCCTGGCCCCCATGAATCATCCGCCGCGACTTATAAGCGCCAAGGATAAAAATCAAGGGTCGGCAGGCCTTTGCCTAGCCTTCTGCTGAGATAGGAACCCGGATGCCTCAGTGACGTTGCTTTGCGGGATTGAAACCGGGCCTCGTCTTGATGCCCGGCCAGCACGACCCGCAGGAGGAAAGTCGTATGAGCCTCGTTAAAACACTCGCCCGCGTGGCCGCAGGGGTGGTCCTTGCCAAGGGAATCGGCACTGTCATGCGCAATGCCCAAAACCGGCCCGCCGAAACGGGCAGCGCCTCGGCCGGGCGCAGCCGTCAGACCGGCGGCGGCATTCTGGGCGACCTGCTGGGCAACAACACCCCCAGCGGCACCGGCGCGCAAACCGGGCGCTCGGGTGGCGGTCTGGGCGACATTCTGGGTCAGGTTCTGGGCGGCGGCGCAGGCGCCGGTGGCGCTGGAACGGGTCGGCGCTATGGCGGGCCCAACTCAAGCGGCGCAAGCGGTGGCCTTGGCGGGTTGTTCGACCAGATTACGCGCGGTGCAAGCAACGGCCCCTCCGCAGGCAACCCCAGTTCGGCGGGTCCGGGACGCAGCACGCAAGGCGGACTTGGCGATATTCTGGGCGGCGCGATGACGGGCGGTCTGGGCGGTGTGCTGGGTGGCCTTTTGGGGGGCCGCGGTGCCCAATCCGGCCCGACCGACGGTCTGGCCCATAAGGATTCGCAGCCCCATAGTGATGCAACCTTCGGCGAGGTCTTTAACGAATCCATCTCGACGGGTGCCGAGCCAAGCGTGCCGCCGACCCCGGAACAAAACGCCGTCGCAGGCCTTTTGCTGAAGGCAATGATCCAGGCTGCCAAATCGGATGGCAAGATCGATGACGCTGAAAAGCAGCGCCTTTTGGCTGAGGTGGGCGAGCTGGACGATGCTGAGCGCAGCTTTATCCGCGATCAGATGGCGGCCCCGGTCGATCCTGCGGCTTTGGCCAGTGAAACCCCCGCGGGCCTTGGTCCGCAGGTCTATCTGATGTCGCTTATGGCCATCGATTTCGACAATGAGGCCGAGGCGCGCTATCTTCATGCGCTGGCGCAGGCACTGAAACTGGATCAGGCGCAGGTAAATGAGATCCACGAAAAGGTGGGCGTACAGAATCTGTACGCCTGACCCCAAGGCCAGCTTGGATCGGGTCTAGCCCTGATCAAAAAGGCCTAGCTGGCGCGGCTCTTCGTCCTCCCGAAGGGTCGCGCCCTCTAATGCGGACAAAGTGACACCCAACAGCCGCACCCCATGCGGATCGACAAAGACCGGGCCAAGCAGATCCTGCGCGATCAGCAGCATTTCCTGGGCATCATGCACGGTATGCGGGATTGAACGCGCGCGGGTGATCTGGCGAAAATCACCGTATTTGACCTTGAGCGTGACCGTGCGCCCCCGGATCTGGGTCTTTTCGCAATGTCGCCAAACCTTTTCGGCCAAGGGGCGCAATTCCTCGCGCGCCTCGGCCAGGTCGCGCAAATCGGTCAAGAAGGTCGTCTCGGCCCCAATCGATTTTCGAACCCGATCGGGGCGAACCTCGCGCAGATCGACACCACGGGCGATGTTCCAATAATAATTGCCGGATTTTCCGAAACGTGCGGTCAGAAACTCAAGCGATTGACGTCGCAGATCGGCCCCGGTGCGAATACCATGCTCTTCCATCCGGGCGGCGGTCGCAGGGCCGATGCCGTGGAATTTACCAATCGGCAGCCGTGCGACAAATTCCTCGCCTGCTTCGGGGGGAATGACGAAAAGCCCATCCGGTTTGCGCTGATCCGAGGCCATTTTCGCCAGAAACTTGTTATAGCTTACCCCCGCCGAAGCCGTCAGTCCCGTTTGCGCCAGGATACGCGAGCGGATCTCTTGCGCGATCCGGGTGGCGGTACGCCCGTTCAACCTGTCGGTCAGATCCAGATAGGCCTCGTCCAGCGACAAGGGCTCGATCAGATCCGTATATTCCGCGAAAATTGCCCGGATCTGCTGGCTGATGGCACGATAGATCTCGAAGCGGGGTTTGACAAAAATAATCTCGGGGCAGAGCCGCAACGCCCGGCTGGAGGGGATGGCCGAGCGCACGCCGAAACGGCGCGCCTCGTAGCTGGCAGCGGCCACCACCCCGCGCTGGATGCCCCCAACTGCAACTGGCTTTCCGCGCAACTCTGGGTTGTCTCGCTGCTCGACCGATGCGTAAAACGCATCCATATCGACATGGACGATCCGACGGATACGCGCGGGCGTATCATCGGAAGGCGCCACGCTCACGGCAGGATCTTGGCCCCGGCAGCGGTCAGCCCCTCGACCATGCGGTCAAAGCGCATATAGGCAATCGCCCGATCTTTGGATTGGGTGTAAAGCGTGCCCGCCTCGCGTCCGTCCGCCATTAGAATGGGAGTGCCCGGCGAAGCAGCACCCTCGATCCCGACATTGACCAAGCCTTTGCGCAATTCGGTCTTGTGGCGCATCCGCGCAGTGACCTCTTGGCCGACATAGCAGCCCTTGCGAAAATCGACCCCGTTCAGACGGTCAAAGCCCGCCTCAAGGATAAAGGTCTCGTTCGGGATCAGCTCGATCAGCGTCTCTGGAATGATATGGGCCACGCGGATCGCGTCGAAATCCGTGCCGTCATCGCCGGCCGCCGCACCATAAAGCCGCCAACCAAGGGCCGCATGGCGTGGATCGGCAATCGCCCCCTCGGGGGCCGGTCCCGTTCCACGTGTAACATTCAAGTCCATTATGGCTAGATCGACCTTAGAGCGCAGCTTGTACATCGACAGCCTGCGCAACAGATCATCCGCCAGTCGGGCATCGACATCCACAACCAAAGCCTCGCCCTGCGGCACGATCAGGAAATCCACCAGATACTTGCCCTGCGGCGTCAGCATCGCCGCCCAGATCGGCGCGCGCGATACATCATTGCTGACCAAACCCTGAAGAAACTCGATCCGGTCCGGTCCAGTGACCGAAATCATCCGTCGCATCATTGCCTCACTTCCCGAATTGCAGCCGGACCAGCGCCGCATAGGCACCGCCCTTGGCCATTAGCTGGTCGTGCGTCCCCTCCTCGACAACCCTGCCCGCCTCGATCACGACGATCTTATCTGCTTGGCGAATGGTCGACAGACGATGCGCAATCACCAGCGTCGTGCGCCCGACCGACAGCGTGTCCAATGCCTGCTGCACCAGCCGCTCCGAGGCCGCATCCAGCGCCGAAGTCGCCTCATCCAGCAGCAAGATCGGGGCATCGCGCAAAATCGCACGCGCAATCGCCACTCGCTGGCGCTGTCCCCCCGACAAGGCAGATCCGCGCGGCCCGGCTGCCGTATCCAGGCCCATGGGCAAAACATCGGCAAAATCGGCAACATGCGCCGCATCAACCGCGCGCCGCAACGCATCCTCTTGAGCAATCTGTCCCAGCAGGATGTTCTCGCGCAACGTCTCGTCAAACAGGGCCGCATCCTGGCTGACGGTCGAATATTGATCGCGCAGCACATTCAGATCGTAATCCGAAACCGGCAGCCCGCCCAACAAAACCTGCCCCGAAGCCGGGTCGATCATGCGGGTCAGCAGGTTGAACACGGTCGATTTGCCCGCACCCGACGGTCCGACCAAAGCGGTGGTCTGCCCTGCTTCCGCCGTAAAGCTCAGCCCGTTCAGCACCGGATGGCCATCATAGCTCAAATGAACATCGCGCAGCTCGATCCGGGTCGAGGGCGGTGCCTCGCTACGTCCCCCCGAGACGATCTTGGGACGCAGATCCAGCACATCATAGATCCGCTCCAGCGAAGCCGCCGCGGTCTGCCACGTGCCTGCCAGCCCACCCAGGCGACGCAAGGGCTGAAACGCCAGCGCGATCGCGGTGAAAAACGACATGAAATCACCGATCGAGCGCGTGCCCTCGGTCACCTCCGTGCCCCCCAGCGCCAAGACGCCGACAAAGCCGATCCCGGTCACAATATCGACCAGCGCGGGAATGATCGCACCAATCGCCGACATCTTGATCTGACCCTTGCGGATCGAATCGACGATGCTCGAGAAGCGCGCGGATTGATATGCCTCCATCCGGTTCAACTTGACCGCATGAATGCCGTGCAAAACCTCGTCGATACGGGTGGTTCGCTGGCTGGCGATCTGGCGGTTTTGCCGCATCTTGCGCCGGATATAGCGCTGGACCAGAATCATCGGCAGCACCAGAAGCGGCGCACCGATCAGCGCCGTGACCGTCCAGCCCGGATCAATCGTAATCGCCACCGCGAAAAGCGAGACCAGCGAAACAATGTCGCGCCCCATCCCTGAAATGAAGGTCGACCAGACCCCCTGCACGGCCTGGCTGTCACCCTGAATGCGCTCGATCAGCGCGCCCGGCGGATGCGCTTGGAAAAAGTCCCCGTCCAGCGTCATGATGTGATCCATCATATCCTTCTGGATCTGCGACGAGACCGACAGCGACACCGAGGTCATCAAGCTGCGGTTAATGACATAGGTCACGGCCCGGACCATGAACAGCGCGAAAATCGCGCCCCCGACCCACCAGATCGCCGAGGTCTGCCCGCCCACAAAAACCTTGTCGAACAAAGGCTTAAGAAGCCAGCTCAACAGGCCAAGCGTCGAACCTTCGACGATCAGAAACAGCAGCGCCAGCCCAATGCGCGCCCAATAGGGCCTAAGGTAATCTTGCCACATCCGGCCAAAAAGTCCGGCCCTGCGCTTAGCCCTGCCCTGCATCCTGATCCTTGCCGGTAAAGTCGTATCAAACCTCAGGGATACTTGTCGCAGCCTCAGGGGGCAAGCTGGCAGATCGCCCGCCCCACAGCAGCCCCCGCCTGCAATCGGTGCCTTGCGCGTTCTTCATCACCCAAATACCCAAAAAACTGGCCTGCAAACCATGCTGCCGCATCTGTGAACGATGGGCCTTGCAACCGGGTCAGATAGCCCTTGGGTGCGCAAGGATATGCGGGGCTGCCCTCTCGATCACGCTTTGCTTGTGTCGCGCGATCTATCAAGCCTGCCTGCCAGCCCGCATCAGACCAGCCCCGTCCCCATGGTCAAAGCCTTGATCTTGATACAGGGCGGCCCGCCGCAGCACCGCCAGTCATGCCGCAGCCCCACTCTCTCATACTGGCACCTGCCCGCCATAGACCTGCACTTTTTGATCCACCTAAGGCGCCAACTGTGGCTTGGTGATTGACCGCAAGCCGCCGCAGGGCTTACCGCTAGGGCATTCCAAATCAAGGCGTTGATGCAATGAGTTTCGCCCAAGGTCGTCCGGTTGTCGCCATTCCCGGTCCCTCTCCCCTGCCTGACCGTGTCAGCCGCGCCATGGCGCGACCTTCGCCCGATATCTATTCGGATGAACTTGCCCGCCTGAATCTGCATATGATGGGCCAGCTCAAGCGACTGGCGGGCACCCAAGCCCACCTTGCAGCCTATATCGGCAATGGTCACGCCGGATGGGAGGCCGCGATCGCCAACCTGTTCCAGCGCGCCGATCAGGTCCTGGTGCTGACTTCGGGCCAGTTCGGGCAGGGCTGGGCACAAGCCGCCCGCGCCATGGGCCTCGAGGTCGAGACGATGGATTTTGGCCCCCATGCCCCCTGCCCCACACGCCTCAGCGAACGTCTGGCACAGGATCTTGATCACCGGATCAAAGCGGTCATGGTCTGTCAGATCGACACGGCCAGCTCGGTGCGCGCAGATATCGCCGCGCTCAAATCCGCGATGGGCAGCCATCCCGCGCTTGTGGCGGTCGACGCCATTGCCTCGCTTGGCTGCGAGGTCATGCACATGGACGACTGGGGCGTGGATGTCCTGGTTTCCGCAAGCCAAAAGGGGCTGATGCTGCCTCCGGGCATGGCATTCGTCTGGTTTTCCGACCGTGCCAAGGCGCTGGGTCCGACTGACCTGACCACCCCCTATTGGAACTGGCACCCCCGCGCCGAGGCGACACAGCTTTGGCAATTCTGGGATGGCACACCCCCGGTCCAACATATCTATGGCGCGATCGAGGCCCTAGCTATGTTGCTGGACGACGAGGGGCTGGATGCCGCCTGGGCCCGCCACGAGGGGCTTGCCCAAGCCGTATGGGCCGCTTTCGAGGCTTGGTCACAAGGCTCTGGCATCGCGCTGACGGTGGCTGACCCGGACGCGCGCGCACGCTCGGTGACCGCAGCGACCGTGCCGGGGGCAGATCAGTTGCGCGCATGGTGTGCAGACAAGGCCGGGTTGGTTCTGGGTGTCGGCTTGGGGGCCGCAGATCCGGCCAATGCCTTACGACTGGCGCATATGGGCCATTGTTCGGCCCATCAAGTTCTGGGCAGCCTTGCCGTCATCGAGGCCGGGATGATTGCCCTCGCCATTCCCCATGGCCCGGGCGCGATCGAGGCCGCGGCACGCGTCATCGCCCTACGCGCCTGACGGGCGCATCATCCGCCAGCCGACAAGATCAGGGGTGGGCGCGATCTGATGCGCACCACCCCTGACCCCGCTTCAGGCGGCAGCATGAGGCAAAATCCAGATCCCCTGCTTGGGCAGCGTATTCACCGCAAGCGTGCAACCATAGGCCGCCGACAGGCTGTGGTTGGTCAAAACCTCGTCCGGACGACCTTGCACGACCACCTGCCCCGCGGCCAAAAGCGCAATGCTATCGGCAAACATCGCGGTCAGGTTCAAATCATGCATGACCGCCACAACGCCGCCGCCACGTTTGGCGTAATCGGCGGCCAATCGCATGACTGTCAATTGATGGGCAATGTCCAGACTGCTGACCGGCTCGTCCAGAAACAGCCAGCGTGGGCCATCATCGCCCACAGGCTGCCATACCTGCACCAGAACCCGCGCCAGCTGCACGCGCTGCTGCTCGCCACCAGAAAGCTGCTGGTAATAGCGCCCGGCAAAGCCCGCCAGATCGACCCGGTCCAGCGCCGCCAGGATCAGCGCATCCGCCGCCGCACCGCGCGCGTCATGGCCCAGCCGCACGACCTCGGCCACGGTAAAGGGAAAGGACAGAACCGTGGCCTGCGGCAGGACACCCCTGATTTGAGCCATTCTTTCGGGCGCGGTCGTGGCAATGGCATGGCCATTCAGCGAAATCTGGCCCTTGGGCCGCAACTCGCCGGTAAGCGCACGCAAAAGCGTCGTCTTGCCCGAGCCGTTGGGGCCGACGATTGCAGTGAACTGTCCGGCTTGGGCGCGAAAATCGATCCCGCGCAGGATCTCTTTGCGACCCAGAGACAGATGGATATCCTTGGCAATCAGGCTCATAGGTCAATCACCCCGCGATTACGCAGCAAGATCCACAAAAAGATCGGCCCGCCCAGAATGGCGGTGATGATGCCGATCGGCAGCTCGGCCGGGGCGATGATCGTGCGGCTGATCACATCTGCCAAAATCAGCATGGTTGCCCCCATCAACCCGGCATTGACCAGCAACCAGCGGTGATCTGGTCCCGTGGCCAGGCGCAAAAGATGCGGCACGACAATGCCGACAAAACCGATCCCGCCCGAGGCCGCAACCGCCGCCCCTGTGGCCGCTGAAACCGTCACAATCGCCAGGTTCTTGACCCGCTGAACGCGGATGCCGGTATGCGCGGCGGCGGCCTCGCCCAATGCCAGCGCATTCAGCCCGCGCGACAGCATTGGCGCAAATGCCAGCGCCCCGCAGATGACGGGGGCCGCTGCCATGACCTTAAGCCAATTCGAACCCGCCAATGAGCCAAGACCCCAGAATGTCAGGTCACGCAATTGACGGTCATCAGCCATATAGACCAGCACCCCCGAGATCGCCCCGGTCAACGCCCCCAGCACGATCCCGGCCAGCAGCATCGTAGCGATCGAGGTCCGCCCGCTGCGGGTCGCGATGCGATATAGCACCATCATACTGGCCCAACCGCCGACAAAGGCCGCGACCGGAACCAGATACCAGCCGAAAAATCCGGCAATGCTGACCGGCAATAATCCGGCCAAGACAATCGCCGAAATCGCCCCAAGCGAGGCCCCGGCACTGACGCCCACCAGCCCCGGATCAGCCAGGGGGTTGCGAAACAGCCCCTGCATCACCGCGCCCGACACGGCCAAAGCCGCGCCGACCAGCACGCCCATGATCAGGCGGGGCAGTCGGATATCCAAGATGATGATGCGATCTTGCGCGGCAATCTCGCGACCGGCCAGCAGATCACCCAAAAACCGCGTCACCGAGGTTCCCGATGCGCCCCAACCCAAGGAAAACAACCCCGCCCCGATCAAGATCACGATCAGGGCCAGACAAACCAGCCGGGCCCGATGGCTACGATCGCCATCCAGCCGCAGCGTTTCAGGACAGATCGCCACCATCACTCGGCCTTGTAAATCGCGTGATGCAATTCCCGCGCGGCCTCGGCGGTGCGCGGACCAAAGCCCAAAAGCAAAAGCCCGTCCATAAAGACCACCGCGCCATTTTGACCCGCCGGAGTGGTCTTGATCGCCGCCAGATCAAGCGCATTCTGGCTTGCCTGCGCATGGTCCGAGCTGCCATTGGCGGCCGCATCGGCATCCGCCGCCCCACGATCCATCATCAAGATGACATCGGGCTGCGCGGCGGTGACGGCTTCATCGGTGATTGGCTTATAGCCCGAAATCCCTTGCAAGGCATTGGTGCCCCCGGCAAGCGAGATGATTGCATCAGCTGCGGTGCCTTCTCCGCCCGCCATGATGCGGCCGCCCTGCAAGGACAGGATGAACATCACCTTTTTCGGGGCCTCAACCTTTGCGCCCAGATCTGCGATGTCAGACAGATCCGTGCGTACCTTGCCCGCAAGCGCCGCCCCTTTATCGGGAACGCCAAGTGCATCGGCGACCAGCGTGATCTTGGTGACAATGCCCTCGGCCGAGTAGGTATCAGGCACTTCGACAAAGGGGATATTTGCCCCCTTGAGAACCGAAAGCGCCTCGGGCGGGCCTGCGCCTTGATCGGCAATGATCAGATCGGGACCGACCGACAGCACCCCTTCAGGCGACAAGGCACGGACATAGCCGACATCGGGCAAGGCCAAGGCCGCCGCTGGATAGCTCGAGGTCGTGTCACGCCCCACCAGCCGGCCTTCCTCGCCCAAAGCATAGACGATTTCGGTCAATGTGCCGCCAATCGACAGCACTTTCTTCGCTTCGGGATAGCTTTCGGCCATCGCCGATGCGGCGGGCGCGGCCAAGATCATGGCCGCGAGCGCCGCGCGGATCATTCCGCAGCCTCTGCCAATTGCGGCAGATTGCGGGCCAGATTGGCCCATGCCGCTGCATCCCCGCCCTTTTCCTCGCGCATGCCAAAGCATTGGAAGATCAAGGCACCGGCTTCGTCAAAAGCCTCGACGGAAATGGCCGGGCCGCGCTTGGTGGGCTTTTCGACCAGCCAAACCTCGGCCACGTGATCGCCGCGCAGATGCAGGTTGAACCGCGGATCCATGACGTTGATCCAAGGCCCCATCGGCTTCACCGACAAAATCGGGCCCGAGTGGATCTCGATACAGCCCATGTTGCCCACAAAGAACATCACCTGCGTCCCCGAGGCCAGCACCTGATCGAAAAGCTGGGGCACGGCCTCGATCGCCAGCGGGCGCGCCAAAGGCGTGCCAGCGATCCGATAGGCGCCCAGTCGATTCATCTTCAGGCTGCGCATCAGCCCGTTGAACTGATGGGTATCGGTCATTGCCTGCCATTCACGGCGCAGCTCATCGACCTTATCCAGCGCAGCCTTGGGTGCATCGACTGCAGCGCGCGGGGTAAAAGTGATCTCATCGGATTGGTCTTGCAGCGCCAGATCGCGCTTCAGCGCTTCCCAAGCATCCAGATCCGAATTTTCGCGCAAGTGGATTTTGTGAACCGCATCACCTGCCGCATCGAAAACCTGGACCGAGCGGCGCGTGCCCTTTTCGGTTTGGGTTTCGACGGCCATGGCGTGGACAAACTGGCGCGGAAAAAACCGCAGATCAATCTCGGGATCCAGCGTCATTGCCGCATGATCACCGTCGTGAAAGTTGTTGTAGGTGCCGATCTTTTCTATGACGCACGAGCGGTTACGGGTCAAAGCCATGACCTCGCCCAGGGAATGAATTGCCGGAATCAGGCGTCCCGGCGCGGCTTCGATGCGCGTGGTGCCATGCCCCACCTCGGCCGCGACCAACGCGGCTTCGGGCACATCCAGCTTGGCAGCAAGATCAAAAGGACGGCCGGTATCTTCAGATTTCAGCTTGCGCAGTTCGACCGCAGTATATTGCGTCATCGTCTTCCCTCATGTGGCTAGTCGCAGAGCACTGGCGGGGATTTGCATCGTGGCTGTGTGCTTGACAATTTTACTCAGAATTCCTATCGGACGCAAGACAGCCAGCACACCTGCCAGCCGAACACCTCTTCGCTGAGTAGGGACAATGATTTCAAAGACAATCCGCGCGGCCCTGCTGGCCAGCGCCTCTGGGCTGATTGCCATGCCCGTTCTGGCACAAGAGCCCGCCGCCGTTTCTGCCGATGATAAAGCGGTATTCGTGCTGGATCCGGTCGTGATCCGGGCAGGAAAACCCAAGGTTGCCTCGGATGTGCCGCAATCGGTTTCCGTGGTTGGGAGCGAACAGATCGACGAGATCGACCCGATCCATATCGGCGAGATTCTGGCCACGGTTCCCGGGGTTGCGGGCGTCGGCTCGGGCAGCTTTTTTGGCCAGGGCTTCAACATCCGCGGCTTTGGCGCTTCGTCCTTGGCCGCATCTGAGGCCGGGATCGTTCAGCTGATCGACGGCGAAAAGAAGTACTACGAATCATATCGTCAGGGCTCTCTCTTCGTCGAGCCAGACTTCCTGCGCCAGGTCGAGGTTCTGCGTGGCCCCGGCTCATCGACGCTTTACGGCTCGGGTGCGCTAGGTGGCGTGATCGCGATGGAGACGATCGAGGCAGGGGATCTGATCGCCGAAGGCGCCACCTCGGGCGGGCGGGCCAAGCTGGGTTATGCCTCTAACCCCAACACGCAATTTGGCTCGATCGCATATGGCTGGCGCCCGACCGAAGATTTCGAGGCCTTGGCCGCCTTCGCCTATCGCAAGCTGGGCGACACCAAAGACGCCGATGGCAATGTCACGGTGCGCTCGAATTCTGATACGCCGAACCTGTTGCTGAAGGCAAAAAAGACCCTGGGCGATCACTATGTTGCCTTTTCTTATCAGCACCTTGAGGCCAAAGGCGACAATCAGGACTTCAACCAGCTGGAAGGGGCGCAAGTTGGCGTTTTCTATCCTGGTTTTCCGGGTTGGGGCGTGGGCGACATCACCACGCGCGATCAGACCGCCCGTCTGGTCTGGGGATGGAATCCCGCCGATAACCGCTACATCGATATGACCGCCACGCTGTCTTATTCGAATACGGTCAAGGATATTCGCCAAGGTGACGACCCGTCCGAGCCGATCATGGCGTCGCTGCTGGGCCGTCGCGATTATGCTTTGTGGAAGTTGAGGCTGAACAACGTCGCCGATCTGTCGGGCGAGACCTACGAGCATTTCCTGACCACCGGGGTCGAGCTGTCCAAGCAAGACCGCAGCTCAAGCGTGACCTCGGCCTCGCATCCCGAGGCGATGACCCGGACCTGGTCGGCCTATGCATTGTCGCAGGTGACCTGGGGCGATCTCAGCGTGAACTCTGGTCTGCGCTACGAGCGTCAACGCACCGAGCCCAAAGGCACCGTCAGCTTTGACGCAGATCGCCACAGCTTCAAGGCCGTCGAGCCGCAAATCGCCGCGATCTATCGCCTGAACGATCAATGGGCGGTCTTTGGTTCGCTTGCTTTCGTTAACCGCATGCCCAATGTCGACGAACTTTATGACGGGTCGATGGGCATGGCCCCCAACCCCAATCTGAAGGACGAAAAGGGCAAGAACGTCGAGATTGGCACCTCGTATCGTGGTGAATCGCTGATCCGCGACGGCGACGAGGCGGTGATGAAACTGACCCTGTTCCGCAACCATATCGACGACATGATCGTGCGCGAAGGCGGCGGTGGGCCTAGCTCTTACTATACCAACATCGATCGCGCCTATCTGCGCGGTGGCGAGCTAGAGGCAAGCTATCTGACCGGCGCATGGGAGCTGGGGGCCGCTTTTTCGGTCGTGAACGGTGTGGATCAAGATGGGGCCGATCTGGACAGCCTGCCCAATAACCGCGTGACCCTGTCGGTCAATTGGCGTGCCAATGATGACTGGAAACTGGGCCTGCGCTCGACCTTGGCTGACGGGCGCGACAAGCCGTCGGGTGCGCATCGCGGAGGCTATGGCGTGCATGACGTCTTTGCCACCTGGACCCCGCAGGATGGCGCGGCAAAAGGGATCGAGGTTCACATGGGCGTCGATAACCTGACCGACCGCGACTATACCCCCGCCACTTGGGTCAGCGGTCCGGCACCAGGGCGCAACTTCAAACTTGCGGTCTCGCGCGCGTTCTAAATCTTGGGATCAGGCGTCACGCCTGGCGCTGGCCAACGACATTGGCCCTTATCATTCGGTGAAAGGCCGCCCTCGCAAGGGGCGGCCTTTGGCATGTCGCTGGCATTTATTGCACCGCATTCTCGCCCCCTCTTGGGGGCCGTTACACGGCTTGCGTGAGCTGTTTTGCACGGACAGAATGGCCGAAAATGGTGGGGCAAGTCGCGCTGGAATGGCCTGAATAGTATACAGAAACACTCTGGCCTAATAGTTGACAATTTTACAAAGATAGACGTAAAAAGCCACATATTGCCGCCGAGCCGCGAATCCAGCGTCGCTTTGCCTGCCACTGCGGTGCTGTGTGAACCTGCCGGGAGCCAAGTCCCGGATCTGCCAAGAGGAATAAGAAAGCCTATGCCCGATCAGCCAAAGTCGCTTGCACGGTCCAAGGCTCAGGCCTCAGCAATCGCCGGCCTGTCATTTGCTTGCATGCTGCTGGCCAGCCCGTTGATGGCACAAGAAGCCGCGCCTGCAGCGACAGCCCCCAGTGCCAGCGCCCCCGCTGTCGGCGCGCCCGTCATCACTGCCCCCGCCATCACTGAACCCTCCATCAGCGCGCCTGCAACCGATGCACCGGCAACGCCCGCGCAACCTGCTCAAACCGATCAGGCGGGAACCGGAGCCGCTGTTGCCCCCTCTGGCACGACATCAAGCACGACGCCCGAAGCGCCCCGCGCCGATGCCGCAACGACGCAAAATGATGCCGCCCCGCAATCTGGCGCACAAGCGCCTGCGGCCCAGCCCATCCCGGCCGCGACGGGCGCCACAAGCACTGACCCGAACGGGGCTCCAAGCGCGACCGGTGCCGATGGGGCCACTCCTTCTGCGGCCCCGCAACCCGCGACACCCGATTCTGCCGCCAATCCGGCCGCGGCGGGGGTCGCAGCCGATGGTGCCGCCGTGGCCCCGGCCACCACAACTGAAGCTGTGACAGAACCCCAAGAGGTTCCCTTTGCCCCGAATGCAGACTCGCTTCTGCCGGATGCGGTGCAGCGCGTCTTGGCCCCTGTCCTAAGCCAGACACCGCGCGACCCGAACCTGCCGCATGACCTGTCCCCCATCGGCATGTTCATGGCCGCCGATATCGTGGTCAAAGCCGTGATGATCGGTCTGGCCTTTGCCTCGGTCGCGACCTGGACTGTGCTGGTGGTAAAGCTTCTTGAGCTGGGCCGCGCCTCAAGTAACGCTCTGCGCGCGCGTCGGCGCATCGATGCGGCCTCTTCGCTGTCCGAAGCCGTCACGGCCACCGGCAAGCGCAATGATCCGGCCTCGCGGATGGTTCGCGCCGCAATGGAGGAATATCAGCGTTCCGCCCCCGCGCTGGACCGTGCAGGCGACGAAGGCACCAAGGACCGCGTCGGCTCGATCCTGTCACAAATCGAGGCAAATGCCAGCCGCCGCATCGCCCGTGGAACCGGCGTGCTTGCCACCATCGGCTCGACCGCGCCCTTTGTCGGCCTGTTCGGCACGGTTTGGGGCATTATGAACAGCTTCATCTCGATTTCGGAATCACAGACCACCAACCTTGCCATTGTCGCCCCCGGTATCGCCGAGGCCCTGCTGGCCACCGCGATCGGTCTGGTTGCCGCAATTCCAGCGGTGGTGATCTACAACGTCTTTGCCCGCGCGATCACCGGCTATCGCCTGCGTCTTGCCAATGCTTCGGCAGGGGTGCAGCGTCTGGTCAGCCGAGATCTCGATTTCCGCACGGAGAACTGACATGGCAGGCGGCATCCGCGAAGGACATGGCCACGGCGGCGGCGATGATCTGGTCGAAAACCACGAAATCAACGTGACGCCCTTTATCGATGTCATGCTTGTGTTGCTGATCATCTTTATGGTCGCAGCGCCTTTGGCCACGGTGGATGTCAATATCGACCTGCCGATTTCGAACGCAACCCCGGCGCAACGCCCCGACAAGCCGCTTTATGTGACGGTCCAGCCCGATCTGACGGTCAATCTGGGCAACGATCCGGTGCCGCGCGAGGGCTTGCAGCAGGCGTTGGACATCGCGACTGGCGGGGCGCGCGATCAGCGCATCTTTTTGCGCGCGGACAAGGTCGTGCCTTACGGTGATCTGATGGAAGTGATGAACGAGCTGCGCCAGGCAGGCTATCTGAAGATCGCATTGGTCGGGTTGGAAACCGCAGCCACGGGCGCAATCGCGCCGGCAACGGATGCGGCGACACCGGGGGCTGTGGCAGGACAGGCAAGTCAAGGGGTGGCACCATGAGCGCATCAGCGGGATGGTTGCGCGACAGCGCGGCTTGGGGGACTGCGGGCGCAGTCGTTCTGGCCGCTCATGTCGCCGGGGCGGTATGGCTGATGAACCGCGCTGAGGCCGCGCAGGTCGCGGGCCTGCCCGAAGCGGTTTACGTCGATCTTGCGCCGATGCCGATGGCTGCGGCCCCTTTGGCCCAGCTTGAACAGGTGGACCAAAAGGAATCGCTTAACGACGATCCAGAGCCCGAGCCCGAGGAAGAGCCCGAAGAAGCCGAGATCTCGGATTTCACGCCGCCGCCCCTGCCCGATCTTGAGCCGCTACCGGATATGTCGACCCTGATCGCGGCGCAGGATGCTGTCGTGCTGGAACGCTCGGAACTGCCGCCCAAGCGCCCCGAGCGCGAAGAGCCGCAGCGCGAGGAGCCGATCAAAAAAATCGTCGAAAAGAAGATCGACAAGAAAAAAGACGAGCCGAAAAAGCGCGAGAACAAGGCCCAGCCCTCGACGGAAAGCCGCCGCACGACTCAGGTGCAGGCCCCTCAGGCCGAGCGTACCGCCGCCCCGAATGTCGCCAGAGGCACGACCAGCAATCCGCGTCAGATCGCGACTTGGGAAAGCAAGATCAACAGCGCGGTCGCACGCCACATGCGCCGCACCCGTGTTGGCAATGCGCGGGGCAATGTGACGGCCACCTTGGTCTTTACCTTGACGCCGGGCGGTCAGGCCTCGGGCATGCGCATTGCCAGCTCGACCGGCAATCCGACCATTGATGCCGCGATCAGCCGTCAGGCCGCGCGCATGCCCAATCTGCCGCCCCACCCGTCAGGCACCTCTCGCCCGCTTAGCATTCCGGTGCGCATCAGCTTGCAATAAATGCCAAGCCGGGCTGGTGATCCTGGCCACGGACGGCATCAGAAAAGGGGCCTGCGCTATTTCCAGCCGCAGGCCCTTTCTTTTGTGTAGCTAAAGCGCAGGGCGCGGCTTGCTTGTGGGTTCGGGCAAAGCAGCGACGCCAAGTGCCGGGGCAAGCTGGCGAATGATGCGGGCAAGCGCCGTGGCATCTGCCTCGGCCGGGCCACCTTTGCGCCGCACAACGGCCAGATTGCGCGACGGCACGGGCGCGGAAAACGGCACGATCCGAAGCCGCCCATCCCGATTTTCATCGGCCAAAGCCAAGGTCGGGATCAGCGTGGTGCCCATGCCTGCCGCGACCATCCGCATCAATGTCGCCATCGAGGTCGCCTCAAGATTGACCTTGCGACGCGCTTCGCGGCGACCGCAAATCTCTAGCGCCTGATCGCGCAGACAATGCCCATCCGCCAGCAGAAGCAGCCGATCCACCTCGATCATCTCGGGTTGCGCGGGGCCGACCAGATAGGTGGTGTCATCTTCGGCCAAAGCGATCAGGAAATCATCGCGCAAGACCGGCTCGACGCTAAGGCCCTGACCCGCAATGGGCAAAGCCACGATACCGACATCCAGACGCTGCATGGCGATTTCCTCGAGCAACTCATCGGTCGTGGTTTCGTGCAGCTCAAGCAAAACTTCGGGATAATCCTGGCGCAGGCGTGGGATCAGTTGCGGAATCAGATAGGGCGCGACCGTCGGAATGATTCCCAGCCGCAACGGCCCCGAAAGCGGGCGGCGTGGCGACAGAGCCGCCGCCTGAAACCGTTCGGCCGATTCGATCAGATTGCGCGCATGGGGCAGCAATTCGCTGCCCAACTTGGTCAGCACTACCCCCCCGGCCCCGGGCGCGCGCACGAATAGCTCGGCGCCAAGACGATCCTCGAGCTGGGCGATCTGGCTGGACAGTCCCGGTTGCGAAACATTGACGCTCTCGGCGGCCAGTCGGAAGTTTCCAAACCGGGCAACCGCAAGAAAGTAAGTAATCTGGCGCAGTGTAAAATTCATAACCTTTACTTATCACCAACATTGCAAATAACAACTTTTAATTCAGTTCGCGCCACTGCAATCTAGCGTCACAGCCTCCAGGAATGTCCCAGAAGGAAACCACGTGACCGACCGTAAAACTCTGACGACCAGCGCGGGCGCCCCTTGGCCCAACAATCAAGACAGCATCACCGCAGGCCCCCGTGGCCCGGTCCTGCTGCAAGATTACCAACTGCTGGAAAAGCTGGCCCACCAGAACCGTGAGCGCATTCCCGAGCGCACGGTTCATGCCAAAGGCTGGGGCGCGCATGGCGTTCTGACCATCACGGGCGATTTGTCGAAATATACCAAGGCGGCGGCGCTACAGCCGGGCGCACAGACCCCGATGCTGGCCCGCTTCTCGACCGTGGCCGGCGAGATGGGCGCGGCAGACCACGAGCGCGACGTGCGCGGTTTTGCCCTGAAATTCTACACCTCCGAGGGCAATTGGGATCTTGTTGGCAATAACACCCCGGTGTTTTTTGTCCGCGATCCGCTGAAATTCCCGGATTTCATCCACACCCAAAAGCGCCACCCGCGCACCCATATGCGTTCGACCACGGCAATGTGGGATTTCTGGTCGCTGTCGCCGGAATCGCTGCATCAGGTCACGATCCTGATGTCCGACCGCGGTTTGCCGATCGATCCGATGCATATGAATGGCTATGGCAGCCATACCTATAGCTTCTGGAACGATGCCGGAGAGCGTTACTGGGTCAAGTTCCACTTCAAGACCCAGCAGGGCCATGCCCATTACACCAATGCCGAAGGCGATCAGATCATCGCCCGCACCCGCGAGGGCTATCAAGAGGCATTGTTCGGCGCCATCGAAGAGGGTCGCTTCCCGCGCTGGACGGTTCAGGTTCAGATCATGCCCGAAATGGACGCTGAAAAGACGCCCTATAACCCCTTCGATCTGACCAAGGTTTGGCCTCATGCCGATTACCCGCCGATCGAGATCGGCCATTTCGAGCTGAACCGGAACCCCGACAACTATTTCGCCGAGATCGAAACTGCGGCCTTCTCGCCCTCAAACATCGTGCCGGGCATCTCTTATTCGCCCGATCGCATGTTGCAGGCGCGGCTGTTCAGCTATGCCGATGCCCATCGCCACCGCCTTGGCACGCATTACGAACAGATCCCGGTGAACCAGCCGAAATGCCCGGTCCATCACTACCACCGCGACGGCCAGATGAACGTCATGGGCGGTCTGCAATCGGGACATCCGGACGCCTATTACGAGCCGAACTCGTTCAACGGTCCGCTTGCCGATCGCAGCGCACAAGAGCCGCCGCTGCGCATCTCGGGCGATGCGACGCGCTATGACCACCGTGACGGCCATGACGATTACAGCCAGGTGCGCGAACTGTTTGTCCGTGTCCTGGAGGATGACGAAAAAGAGCGCATGTTCGGCAATATTGCTGGCATGTGGGAGACCGTCCCCGAGGTGATCTGCGAGCGGGCCATCTCGGAATTCACCAAGGTTCATCCCGAATATGGCGCGGGCGTGCGCCGCGCTTGGGACAAGATCAAGGCCGAGGGTCGCTACAAACCCACGATCACCGTTCCCGATCCGAACCCCCAGATCCTGTGATCAAACGCGGGCGACACCATCGCCCGCCCCTTAAAAAAAACGCGCCCGGACTTTTTCCGGGCGCGTCTTTTTATGGGGATCTTGGATCGCTTTTCCGCCCAGCATACAGCCGTCGCGGGATAGGCCGCCCTGCCAAGACCAAGCGATGCCGTCATCTTTGCTGGCCTTGGCCAGACCATGACGCGGAAAAGCCCGTCTCGCACCAGTCACACGATTTTCCGGGCGCGATCAGCTTGTATCAGGCCAAATGGCCACCGACGGTTCTGGACCGTCGGCCGCCGCATCGCCAAGCGGAATTGGCGGTGCGCCCCTTTAGAACGGCTTACCCAATGAGGCGACGGAATTGCGCTTCATTCGCAGCTTGTTCGAGGAAATGATCCCCAAAATCACGATGGTCACGATATAGGGCATCGCCGCAAGCAACTGCGAGGGCAGATGCACGCCTTTGGCTTGTGCGGCCAGCTCGGCCAGCGACAAAGCCCCAAACAGGATCGCGCCGGCAAAGACGCGGCCCGTGACCCAGGTGCCAAAGACCACCAGGGCCAATGCAATCCAGCCCCGTCCGGCGATCATGCCATCCGCCCACATCGGCGTGTAGACCGTTGCAGCATAGGCCCCGGCAAAACCCGCCATCGCCCCGCCAAATGCAATCGCGCCATAGCGGATCGCGATCACGGGATAGCCGATGGCGCGTGCCGCATGGGGGTTTTCCCCAACGGCGCGGATCACCAGACCCAGCCGCGAATATCGCAGGACCACCGCAATAGCGACTGTGGCCAGCAACGTCAGCCACACCACAAGATCTTGTGTGAACAGCCCACCCACTAGCGGAAGTTTGGACAGAACCGGCAACTGGATCTTGTTCAGCCCCGTGGTGATCAGGCTTTCGTAAGGCTTACCGATCAGCGCAGCCAGCCCTTGGCCAAAGATGCCGATGGCCAGCCCGGATGCAACCTGATCGGCGCGAAATTCCAGCGCCAGAACCGCAAAGATCAGCGCGACGGCGATACCTGCAAAGCCTGCGCCGACAAAGGCCAGACCATGCGGGCCGCCGTGATAAACGATGATAAAAGAGACAACTGCGGCCAGCGACATGATGCCCTCGAGGCCAAGGTTCATGACACCCGATTTTTCGACCACCAGCTCGCCGAGGGCGGCCAGCAAAAACGGCGTCGCAGCCGCCAGCATGCCTGACAGTATGAACTCGAAACCGCTCATGCTTTGGCCCCTTTTCTGCGCCACTGAACGCGGTAGCGAATCCAGGTCAACGCCGCGAGATAGGCGATCAGCACCAAGCCTTGGAACACGCGCACCGAGGCCACGGGCAGACCCGCCGAAACCATCGCATTATCTCCGCCGATATAGATCACGGCCAGAAGGAAGGCCGAAAAGATCATGCCAAGCGGGTTCAGCGCCCCCAGATAGGCCACGATAATCGCGGCAAACCCATAGCCGGTCGAAATCGAACGCTGCAATTGGCCCACCGGGCCCGCAACCTCGGCCGCACCGGCAAGCCCTGCGGCCAAACCGCCTGCCAAAAGCGAGATCCAGACCGCACGGCTTTCGCGAAAGCCGGCATAGCCCGCGGCGTCAGGCGCAAGGCCGCCCACCATCAGCTGATACCCCGAGAAGCTGCGCTTGACATAAATCCAAGCCAGCGCCGTCGCCGCCAGTGCAAAAAGGAACGAGATATTCACCCGGGTGCCCGAAATCAGGGTCGGCAGCATCGCCTCGTATTGGAACATCACGCTTTGGGGGAAATTGAACCCCATCGGGTCTTTCCAGGGCCCAAGCAGCAGATAATTCAGCAATTGCGTTGCGATAAAGCCCAGCATCAGCGTGACCAAAATCTCGTTGGCGTTGGTTTTCACCCGCCACAAAGCCGCAATGCCCGCCCAAAGACCGCCACCAATCGCGCCCATGACCATCATGGCAGGCCACAGCCAGATCGAGGTCGATTCCGGGAAATAGACCGGCAGGGCCGAGGCAAAAATCGCCCCCAGAATGAACTGCCCCTCGGCGCCGATGTTAAAGATCTGCGCCCGAAATCCAATCGCCAAGCCCTGCGCGATCAGCAAGAGCGGGCCCATTTTCAGCAGCACCTCGGAAAAGGCCGAGCGCGTCATGAAGGGCTCGATCAAAAGCGCGTAAAGGGCGGCGCCCACGGGTTTACCGGTCAATGCAAACAGCCCCGCACTGGCCAAGGCGGCCAAGGCCACCGCAATCAGCGGCACCAGCAGCATGAGCGCAGTCGAGGGGCGCTCGCGCCGGATCAGTTCAAGCCACATTCTTTGCCTCTTTGGACGCGTGGCCCAGCATATATTCACCGATTTCGGCAGAGTTGGTCTGCGCGGTCAGCAGCGACGGCGACAGCTCGCCATGGTGCAAAACCTGCAAGCGGTCACAAATTTCAAACAGTTCGGACAGTTCATCCGACAAGATCAGGATCGCGGTTCCCGCATCGCGCAAAGCGACCAAACGCCGGCGGATCTCGATCGCAGCGCCAATATCCACCCCCCAGGTCGGCTGCGAACAGACCAGCAATTGGGGGGCCAACAGGATCTCGCGCGCCATGATGAACTTTTGCAAATTGCCGCCCGACAGGTTGGCGGCCTCGACATCAGGTCCGGCGGTGCGCACGTCGAAATCCTGAATGCAGCGGCGGGTATAGTCCCGCTCGCGGGCGCGATTGATCAGCCCCGCGCGAACCATGCCGCGCGAATGGGCCGTCAAAAGCGTGTTATCCGCCAAAGACATGTCCGAGACCGCCCCACGGCCCAGACGCTCTTCGGGGACGAAAGCAAAGCCCAGTTCACGCCGGGCCGATGCCCCAAGATGCCCGACGGGCTGACCCATCATCTGCACCTTGCCGCGATCTGCGCCCGAAAGCCGCGCCTCGCCGGAGATCAGGCGCACAAGTTCTTTCTGGCCATTACCAGAAATCCCCGCCAGCCCCAGAATCTCGCCGCCTTTCAGGTCCAGGCTGATGCCCTTGAGTGTGACACCGAAAGGATCGTCGGGGCTGTGGTCCAGATCGTTGATCGCCAGGCGAACCTCGGCCAAAGCATGGGGCGCGCCGGGTGTGGCCGCAACCATATCGCGACCGATCATCATCCGCGCCAGATCGGCCGAGCTGGCCTGACGCGGATCGATCTGACCCACGACCTGCCCGGCCCGCAGCACCGTCGCCGCATCACAGATCGCCCGGATCTCATCCAGCTTATGCGAGATGAAAAGGATCGAGACCCCCTGATCGCGCAACAGCTTCAAAGTTTCGAACAGACGCAGCACGCTCTGCGGCGGCAGCACCGATGTCGGCTCATCCAGGATCAGCAGCTTGGGGTTCAGCATCAGGCAACGGATGATCTCGACGCGCTGACGTTCGCCCATGGACAAGGAATGAACCAAGGCAAAAGGATCGACCTCTAGCCCGAAACGCTCGCCGAATTCTCGGATGCGCAGGGCCAGATCACTGCGCTTGCCGAGAACGACAAGCGCAATGTTTTCAACGACATTCAAGGTCTCGAACAGCGAGAAATGCTGAAAGACCATGCCAATGCCAAGGCGTCGGGCAGCGGCGGGGCTATCGATATGCACGGTTTTGCCGCGCCATTCGATTTGCCCCTGATCGGGCTGCTCGACCCCATAGATCAGCTTCATCAGCGTCGATTTTCCCGCGCCGTTTTCGCCCAATACAGCATGGATCGACGCCTCACCGACCGTCAGATCGATGGCTTTATTGGCGGCAACCGTCCCATAGCTTTTCGAGACGCCGTGCAGGCGAAGCAGCGTTGTCATCGGATCACTTCGGCAGCGGGGTGACGATGCCCTGAACCTGCCAGTCCATCGACCACAGCTGTTCATCGGTCATATTGGTGCCCGCAGCAGCTAGTTCAGTGCCGTCGTCCTTGATCACCGGCCCGGCAAAGGGCGGGTGAGAGCCATCGGCAATCGCGGCCTCGGCGGCTTTGATCTGTTCCATCGCCGGAGCAGGAATATCTTTGTTCCAATCCGTGCATTTGATCACGCCATCTTTGATGCCCAGCCAATGCGAGGCGCCTTTGAACGTGCCAGCGATATGGGCCTCGATCTCGGATTTGAAATAGGGGGTCCAATCGGTGCCGACATTGCCCAGATATTTCGTGGGCGCATAGCTGACCATGGTCGAGTTCAGGTTGAAGCTATAGACGCCTTCTTTTTCGCAAAGTGCCACCACCGAAGGGGTGTCCTGCGCGTTCGAGAAGATCACATCGCAACCCTGCGAGATCAAAGCCTTTGCCGAATCCTGTTCCTTGGCCGGGTCGAACCATGTGTTCACCCAGATCACCGAAACTTCGATCGTCGGATCGATCGAGCGCGCGCCCAGGGCGAATGCACTGTTCGAGGCCAGCAGCTCGGGGATCGGGAAAGCCCCGACCACGCCCAGCTTCTTCGACTTGGTCACCGCCGCAGCAGCCATACCCATCAGGTAGGTGCCCTCATAGTTGCGGGCAGTGAAGTTCGAGAAATTCGGCATGATCTTGAAGCCCGAAGCATGCAGGACCGTCACATCGGGGTGACGGCGCGCCAGCTGCATCGCGCCATTCATATAACCGAACGAGCCCGCGATGATGACCTTATTGCCATCGGCCACGGCCTTTTCCATGATGCGATCCGCGTCCGGGCCTTCGGTGATATTATCGATCATCGTCAGCTTAAGCGTGCCACCCAGCTCGGCATTCAGCTCTTCCAGCGAGGCCGCCAGCGAACGCGACCAACCCACATCCGAGATGGGCGAGGGCGTGACCAGCGCAACATGCAGCGGCTCGGCCGCAGTTGCACGGCTTACGCCCAGCCCCGCCAAAGCTGCTACGGCAGAGGCAGCGCCCAGAAAGTCGCGGCGATTGAAACTCATCTCGGTCTCTCCTGTCGAACCCGGCTTGGTGATCCAGCGCGGGTGGTTTTGAATAGTATCGCAGTTTCCTTGCGGGATGCCCGTCCCGGCGGTTTGCGAAGGCGGGCATCACTTTCAGGAACAGGTCATGTACCGTGCTGGCTTGGCTCTGGCTCGGCATGCATATCATGCAAGCGGTGAATGCCCGGCATCTCGACAAAGCCCGCAAGCGCGCGCACCGCACGCATCCACAGACGGATCGCAGGATAGGCATCGATCGAGACGCCCCCGTCACCGGCAAGTGCCACATGCGGGAAGCAGGCAATATCGGCGATGCTGGGCTGATCGCCCAGCAAGAAGGCATGACCAGCCAAATGCGCCTCGAAAAGCGCGGCTTCCAGCTGACGCAGGCAAACCACGCCATCCGCCCGCGCGGCGTCGATATCCAGCGGCGCGTTCAGCATATCATGCAGGCGCGCTTGCCCCAGACTGTCGGACAGGCGCTGCGCGAAGGCCAGCCAGTTTTGCAGCCTGGCTGCATCGGCCGGGGTATCATCCCCCATCCAAGCGCCGCCAGCCAGCTTAGCCAGATAGACAAGGATCGCTGCGGAATCGGTCAGGGTCAAATCGCCCTGCTGAAGCACAGGCAGGGTGCCTGCCGGGTTCATCGCCAGAAATTCGGGCTGGCGATGGGCGTCGCCCGGATAGACATCAAGTGCCTGGGTTTCCAGCTTCTGCCCCGTCAACGCCGCCAACAGGCGGACTTTGTAGCAGTTCGGGCTAAGGACGTAGTCGTAAAGAATCATGCCGCCACCAATTGCGCGCCATAGGTAAAGCCGCGTTTCTTAAGCCAGCGCCGATAGGCAATCGAGGTCATATCGGCACGGGTCGGAATTTCCAGGCCCGGATCCAGCGGCAGCTTGCGCGGCAGCTGGTTTTCCAAAATTGAGCGGTCCTGCAAAAAGATCATCTGCTGGAACTGGATCATATCCGCCATCGACGATTCGTCGTCGAAAAGCGCCATCCAAGGCCAAGCATCGCACAGCTCTTCGGTCAAAGGCTGGACGAAAATGCCGATCACATCCATCTCGGAGGGGCGCGGCGGACAGGTTTTATACAAAACCGCACAGGTCGGAGCAGGGACACGATATTGATAATCGGTCTCGATGCCGCCTTCTGCCGATTTCGCGGCCTGAGGCTGGTAGAATTTGATCTTGGTTGCCCAGACCTCATCGACCTCATCGCGGATCTCGACCTGATAGCGATAGACCTCGGTATGAGGTTCCGCGCCCAGAACATCGGTGTGCACAAACGGGAAATGGGCGATATCAAGGAAATTCTCGACGGCGCGAAGCGGCGAGCATTTGACCCGCACGGCACCCACATCGACCAGACGGCGGCCGGGCTGGGTGGCCTCGGGGATCGCGAAAAGCTCTCCTGGCGTTCCAAGCGAGGCCCAGACATGGCCATAGGCCAGCTTGACCGCCAGCTGCGTCCCATCGGTTTTCTCGACTGCCGGGCCGTTCGCGCCAAGATAGACACGAATATCTTCGCCCAGCAGCATGGTCTGACGTTCCTGTCCCTTTTCAACAAAGGCAGAAATCGCGACCGGATACCATTCGTTGCGAATGACGGGATCGGTGATCATGCAGCACTCCTGGACACTGTGGCTTCGATCTGCAGGCGCAGGGTTTCCAGTGCGCGCGAGGCCTTGATTCTGTCGGCCGGGGTGGCGGTTTCGGCCGCAATAAGTGCGTGCAGCACTGTTCCATCCTTACCCGGCTGCGCCAGCAAGGTCAGCCCTTCATGCGTCAGGATCATAGCCTTGGGCTGGGCGCAGGCTGCAGCGATCTGCGCCACCGTCGCCTGAACCGGGATCGAGCGCAGCGCGTCCAGGCCCGGCAATGCGGGCGGCAAATCAGCATTCTCGCTGTCTTCCTGCGGGGCGATCCAGATCACGCCATCCTGTTCGTGGCAGCGCCAGGCGGTGGTGCGGATCGTCGCCGGCGGCTCCAGATCGGGGTGAGCCGGGATCTTGCGGCAAATGCCAGCGCCGTCATAGCGCCAACCGTGATAGATGCAGCTCAAAAGCTCGCCGCGCACAAAACCATGCGACAACCGCATCCCACGATGCGGGCAGCGATCGATCCAAGCCTGCACTTTGCCAGATTCACTGCGCCAAAGCGCCAGATCCTGATCGTTGCAGGTGACCGGGATAACCAGTCGCGGTGGCAGATCGCGCGCTAGGGCGACGGGCGTCCAGACTGTAGAGGGCATATGAATTCCGTCCAGCTTATTCAGGCTCTGCCCTACGTCGAAAGACAGAGAATTTGAAGATGACAGTTAAGAATACTGCAAATCTGACAGCCATCTTTCCTGTCTTTGGCCGCGAATAGGCGACCGACTATAGTTTACACCGCCGCTTACTGCTCGGGTAGGCTGTTCAGCGGGCGGCGTTCGATCTGATCAACCCAGACCTGAAATGGCCCCAGAAGGCAGGCCATTTCCATCGCATCTAACAGCTCGACCGGCCCCGTCAGCACGGCCTCAAGGGTGGCGCGGTCCTGTCGGTCAATGTGGCACGCAACCCCAAGCTTGCGCGCATGCCGTTCAATCCACGGCGGAAATTTGTCGGAATCGACGCGCCCCTGGATGAAGAAGCGCTCATGGGCGACGTTCGCTGATGCAGTCACGGCAGATCTTTCGCTGGTGGTGCAGGTTAAACCCTGAGCCAGCCCATGGCGGAATTCAAGCGCCAAGGTCAAGCGCAAGCAGCCCCATTCCGGTCAGCCAAGCCAATCTGGTCCAAGATCGCTGCGTCATTTTAGCCACAACCCAAAGAAGAATTCGGTCAGGCTTAATCGATTGCCCCCGCGTTAACCTTCAAAGCCGGGCGCGGGCTTAGGCTTGGGCGACCAGATGGGCCGTGAAACGCAGGGCGGTCATCACGTCAAAGGAGGATTGCCATGCCACAGGATCTGCCTGTCCTGATCGCGATTCCCGTTCTGGAAAGACCCGCCCAGATTGCAGCAGCGATTGCGGCGGCGCTGGATCAGTCGCATCCCGATTGCATCGTGCTCGCCATTGATGACGGTTCACGAGACCAGACCTGGCAGGTCATGCAGCGCTTTGCCGATCACCCCCGCCTTAGCCTGATCCGCTTGCGCCGCAATCTGGGAACGGCGCAGGCCAAGAACATTGCCGTTCTGCTGGCCGGATCGCGCGCCCTCAGCTTTCACGATTCCGACGACCGGCCCCATCGCGACAAATTGCTGCGTCAGGCTCGGGTTCTGGCGCAGCCAGGGTTGCGCAGCGATGAGGGGCTGAACTGGCGCATCATCGGGCGCGCAGCCGGGGCCGAGCTGCGCGTTGATGCGGTGTTTTGCCATCACGATCTGATCTTGCCCGATGGTCGCTGTCAGACCATCCGGCGCGAGATTTCGATGTTTGACGATCTTTTTCCCAATGCGCAGCCTCAACCGGCGCCGGGCGATTGGCTGCATGTCAACTCGGGCCTGTTCGATCCGCGCGTCTTTCGTGAGCTGGGCGGCTATTGCGACAGCATTGAAGAGGATCGCGAGTTTCGCAATCGCCTGCTGATGTCGGGCCAGATTCTGCGCGTGATCGAGGAGCCGCTTTTGACCAAGATCGAAACCGCAGGTTCGCTGACGCAGGCCGCAACGACCGGCTATGCCAGCGCGCGGCGCAAAAAGGATCGCCAGCTGGCATGGCAGCGCGTCGAGGAGTGGCTGAACACCCGTCAAGTGCCGCCCCAGCCCATCGATCTGCCCTATGACGCGATTGCCGAGGCGACGAATACCGCCATCCTGTCGCCCTCGCAGGCGCTGATGTCGCAAAAAAGCCGGGCCTTGTTGGCCGCGACGTTCAAGCAGCCCGCAGCCCCATCGCGCGCCAGCGTCTAGGCCTTACTCGGCAGGCAAGGTGCTGGGTTGCTCGTGCTGCGCCTCGGGCTGAGGAACGGATTTCTGGCCGCTGCGGGCAATCAGCCAAGCCGCCCCCAGCAAATCGACCGCGCCCACCAGCCCACGTTGCAGGTTGTTGTAATTCGAGCGGCCAGTTTCGCGGGCGCGGTGCTGAACCGGCGCGGTAAGAACCTGCCAGCCCTCACGCTTGATCATGGCGGGGGTAAAGCGGTGGATGTGGTCGAAAAAGGGCATGGCCAACCAGGCCTCGCGGCGAAACAGCTTTAACCCGCAGCCCGAATCCTGCACCCCATCAGACAAAAGCGCGCCGCGAAGCCGGTTGGCAAACCGCGAGGCCGCGCGCTTGCCCCAGCTGTCCTGCCGCTTAAGGCGCTGCCCCTGCACGATGCCGATACTATCGGGGCAGACCGGCAATGCCTGGATCAGGGTCAGAATCTGATCGGGCGGATTTTGCCCGTCCCCGTCCAGGGTCGCCACCCAATCATAGCTCGCCGCGCGCACACCGCTGCGGATCGCGCTGGACTGGCCGCGCCTTTGACTATGGTGAATGACGCGGATGCGTGCATCCTTTGCGGCAGCACGTTCCAAGATCGCGGCGGTCCCATCATCCGAGCCGTCGTTGACGGCGATCACTTCGACCCGGCCAACTTGGTCAAGCGCGGCCAGGGTTTCGGTAAGCAGGGCCTCGGCGGCACCTTCTTCGTTCAGAAATGGGATGACAACGGAAAGCGACGAAATCTGCATCACTGAACCTCGGGTTGGATGGATGGCGCGGAGGGGCTAAGCCAAAGCCCGTAATCCCGTCCGCGAAAGTTGATGGTCTGGTGGGGCGGCATCTGGGGGTGGCCCTCGTCCATGCGACCCATGACGACGCGGTTGGGCTGCTCGGAAATCCAGACCTCTGCCTCGGCTGGGGTGCTTAGCCGCACCACCGGATCTGCAAGGCGACCCGCAAAGCCAAATTCCCCGGCATAACCGCTATCGAGCGTGGCAATGCCCGCCGCATCGTGATCGCCAAGCTGGCCCCCGATGATCGCCGCATCATAAACCGTGCCGGCTTTGCCCAGAAACAACAGGCTAAGCACGACGATCATCAAAGGTGACATCAATGCCAGCGGCGCGCCCTGACGCCAGATGGCGAGGGCCGCGATCGCAAACATCGCCAGTGCCGTCACGATCAGCAGCCAGTTTGGACCCAGCACCGTCGCCGCATCTCCGCCCGCAAAACCCAAGCTCAGCGCGAGAAAATAAAGCCCCACCCCAAACGGCAAAAGTGCCGAAACGGGGGCACGGGCGCCCTGGGCCAAGGCCGGAGCTGCCAAAATGGCCACGGCGGGCAGCATCGGCACCAGATAGTGGATCTGCTTGCCGCTGATCAGGCTGAAGATCACGACCGTCGCAACGATCCAGACCGCCATCGGCCCTTGCGACAACAGCCCATAGCTGTGCGCAGGCTTTAACCCAAGCTCTGGACCGGCCCCCTGACCCAGCCGGATCAGGCTGCGCCAGAAATCACGAGACCAACTCCAGGGCCATGTCAGGATCGGCAATAAGGGCAGAAAGAACCAGAAGGGCTTTTGATGGGCAAATGATGAAACCACGCGCCCCGCGCTTTGGGTCCACAGGATTTCCTCGCGGTATTGCGCGCCGCCCAGCAAAAGCGCGGGCACCAGCCACAGCAGCACCAACAGCACCGCAACGCCCAGCCCGATTGCAATTCCCCGCGCGGTTCGGCGCAAAGGCAGACCGGCCCAAAGCGGCATGGCCAAGGCCACTGGCAGCAGGTGGATCAAGATCACCGGCCCCTTGCTGATGACCCCCAGCGCGATTGCCGCGCCATAACCGGCCCAAGGCAGCCAGCTATCTGCCCAGGTATCCGCAACGCCAGCCACAGGATCGGTGGTTGCGGTCTGTGGAATGCGCGCGGCATGAACCAGCGCCAAAACGCCCATGACAGTCGCAAAGCACAGCATGGCGTCGAACATGGTCAGCCCGGCGAAAAAGGCAAAACCCGCCATGCCCGCCAATGCCAGCGCCGCATAACCGCCCAGATCCTCGCGCTTTGGAAACAGCGCCTGCGCCAGACGCGAGGTCAACGCAATCGACCCCAGCCCGAACGCGGGCCCCACCAAACGCGCCGCGAAATCCGAAGGACCAGTGACCGCCCAAACCAGATTGATCAGCCAAAACAGCAATGGCGGCTTATGGGCATAAATCTCGCCATTCAGATGGGGAACGATCCAGTTGCCATAGCTGCGCATCTCCCATGCGACGGTCAGATAGCGCGTCTCGTCGATCGGCATGGCCGGGCGCAACAGCACCCCCAGCACCGCCATTGCAGCAAACAGCGTCATCGCAAGAATGGTCAAAGGCAGGCTGCGGCTTTTGCGCCCGGCAGGGGCGTCAGTCGTGACGCGGGCTTGGGGCAAAATTTCCGAGATGCTCATGCGCCCACCTCTGCGGTTGTCGAGGTGAGCGAGGCATCGGCGGTTTCCTGCGAAGGCAATGGCTGGGCCGAGCGGCGTGCCTCACGGCGGATCAGCATCAGATTGCGCAGATAAACGACCAATCCCATGCCCTGACCCAGGCTAAAGACCGGATCGTGGCGCGACAGCGCATACAGAAACAGCAGCACACCGCCCCCGATGCTAAGCCACCAGAATGCTGTGGGAATAACGCTTTTCTTCAGACGCTCACTGGCGATCCACTGCACCAAAAACCGCGAGGTGAACAGCGCCTGCCCCATAAACCCGACGATCAGCCAAAGCTTATCCGTCATGCCCATAACCATGTTCTGTTGCACGTCCTTGTCGCCTCATTGTGACAAGGATAACTTCGAATGCTGACAGTAAGCTGAACATATCTTGCTAATGCGTTAAGCTTGCTGTCAGCCTGATAGGGCACTGATGCAGGATGATGGTATTGCGAGTTCTTTTGATCGAGGATGATCCTGGCTTAGGCAGCGCATTGCGCGATCAGGTGCTGGCTGACAACCATGTGCCGGATTGGGCACAGACATTGTCAGAGGCGGACGATTTCCTTGCGACGACACATTATGATTTGGTCTTGCTGGATGTGAATTTGCCCGATGGAAATGGGTTGGACTTTCTGACTCAGCTGCGTCGCAGGGGCAAAGATATGCCGATCATCATGCTGACCGCGCGCGACCGCGTGACCGATCGCATCACCGGGCTGAATGCCGGTGCGGATGATTACCTGATCAAGCCCTTTGATCTGGCCGAACTATCAGCCCGGATCGGGGCAGTGGCGCGGCGCTATAACGGTCGCCCCAATCCGGAAACCCAACTTGGGGACAATCGCATCAACCTGGCCAAACGCTCGGTAACGGCTCCGGTGGGGCGCATCGATCTCAGCCCGCGCGAATGGGCCATTCTCGAGGCGTTCCTTCAAAATCCGGGCATCATCATGACCAAATCCCGGCTGGAAGAACGGCTTTACGCATTCGATGCCGAGGTCGAAAGCAATACGATCGAGGTCTATGTCAGCCGTCTGCGCAAAAAGCTGGGCCGCGACTCGATCGAGACGCTGCGCGGTCTGGGATACAGACTTGGCCAATCCTAAACAGACCGCCCCAAGCCTAAGGCGCGATCTGGCGCTGCGGCTTGGGCTTTTGATGACCCTGCTTTGGGTGCTGGCGCTGACGGCGGGCTGGCTGACCATGCGCCATGAGGTCGACGAGATCTATGACGCCTCGCTAAAGCGCACCGCTGAACGCATCCAGTCGCTGATCGAATCCTCACCGACCGAGCCCCCCTCAAGCCTGATTGTCGGCGGCGGCTTGTTCTTGCAAATTCGTGCGCCAGATGGCCGCGTTCTGATCGAAACCGACCAGCAGGACGACGCGGTTTTTGCCGGCCCCGACAACAACGGTTTTGGCGAATCCGGTGATGCGCGTACCTATACCCGTCGCGCCGCGGATGGCACGGTGATCCGGCTGGCCGATCCTTTAGCCGAACGTCGGACCGCCGCCTGGGATACGGTCAGCGCGTTTTTCATCGCGGCTGGGCTGATGCTGCCGCTTAACATTTTGGCGCTGCTTTGGCTGACGCATTCCCGACTGCGTCCTGTGACGCGCTTTGCCCAGGACGTTTCGACCCGCGATGCCCGCGATCTTGAGCCGCTCTCGACCCCCAACCTGCCGCAAGAAATCTTGCCGATCGAGGCTTCGGTCAACCGGTTGATGGAACGGGTCGAGCTGGCGCTTCAGATCGAGCGCAGCTTTTCCGCCAATGCCGCGCATGAGCTGCGCACGCCGATTGCCGCGCTTTTGGCCCAAACCCAACGGCTGATCGCCGAAGCCCCCGAGGGGCCGCTGCGCGAACGCGCCACTCGCATGGCGGACGAACAAAAGCGGCTGGCGCGTATCTCGGAAAAGCTGCTGGATCTGGCCCGCGCCGAGGGCGGTGGCGCCCCACCCCAGCCCTTTGACATGCGGGCGGTCGCACAGCTGGTGATCCGCGACTTCAAAGAGGTGACCTGGCAGCCCCCGCCGACAGGCCCGATCTTGATCAGCATGGACCCTGACGGCTTTGCGATCTTGCTGCGCAATTTGCTGGAAAATGCCGTTTTGCACGGCCAGCCCCCCATCACCGTCACGCTTGACCGCGACCGTCTGACGGTCAGCAATGGCGGCCCGGCGATCTTGCCCGAGCTGCTGCCCACTCTCACCCGCCGCTTCGAACGCGCGGGCAGCCGCGCCAGCGGTTCGGGGCTTGGCCTTGCAATCGTTGACACATTGGTGCGCAAGTCTGGGGCCAAGCTAGAGCTGACCTCGCCCCTGCCCGGACGCACCGATGGCTTTGCCGCGACGGTCCATTTTCCGCCTCATGCTTCGGTCTGATGTCGCGATTTTTTGCATAGATCGGACTTGCAGCCTCGGCGCCAAATATGTCTAGTGTTATTCGCTAATCAGAGGCTTTGCCGTATCAGGGCGTAATCGCCAGTGACAATCGGTGTCCCCTCTCTCAGGAGAACGCCACATGGCACATGCAATCATTATCGGCGCAGGCGTGTTGGGCTGCGCCACGGCCTTGGAGCTGGCAAAATCAGGCTGGCAAGTCACCGTCGTCGACAAGGCCCCCGAGGCGGGCTACGGCTCGACTTCGAACTCATCGGCGGTGATCCGTATCAACTATTCGGTCTACGAATCCTGTGCTTTGGCCTATGAAGGCTGGAATTACTGGAGCAATTGGGCCGAATATCTGGCCTTGCCCGCCGATCGTCCGCTGGCCCTTTACCACGAGACCGGAAACCTGGTCATCAAGGCGCAATCTAACGGCTATCTGGAAAACGTCACGGCGATGATGGACCAGATCGGATGCCCCTATACGCAAGTCGCGACCGCCGATATTCCCAACTATTTGCCGGGTGCCGATCTGCAAAGCTATGCCCCCGCCAAGCGCCCCGAGGATGACGGCTTTTGCGAGCCGACGGGCGATGCCGTTGCCGGCGCGGTGCATTTCAAGCTGGCAGGCTATGTGAACGATCCGAAACTGGCTGCGCAAAACCTGCAATGGGCGGCCGAAGCCCATGGCGCCACCTTCCGCTTTCGCACGAAAATCACGGCGATCGAAACCGAGAATGGCCGCACCAGCGGCGTGCGCCTTGAGGATGGCTCGGTGCTGGCGTCGGATGTCGTGGTCAATGTCGGCGGGCCTTGGTCAGCCGGGTTGAACCGGATGGCGGGCGTGGATCAGGGCATGACCATCAAGACACGCGCCAATCGCCAAGAGGTCGCCTATATTCCCGGCCCAGTGAACATGGACTATCGCAAGGACGGCCTGATCGTGGCCGATGCCGATACGGAAATCTATCTGCGCCCCGATCCGATCGGCATCTGTATCGGCTCGACCGATCCGCAATGCGACGAGCGTATCTGGGTGGATGATCCAGATGAGGTCGATACCCGCTTCACCGATGAATGGACCACCATCGTCATGCGTGCGGCGCAGCGCCTGCCCGAGCTGCGCATTCCCGGCCAGGCAAGCGGTGTCGTGGCCATGTACGACGTGTCTGATGATTGGCTGCCGATCTATGACAAATCCGACCTGCCGGGCTTTTACATGGCCTGTGGTTCGTCAGGGAACCAGTTCAAGAACGCCCCGGTGGCTGGCAAGATCATGGCGAAGATCATCTCGGAATGCGAAAATGGCCATGACCATGATGCCGATCCGCTGAACTTCCATCTGGATTACATCGACCGCGACATCAGCCTTGGCACCTATAGCCGCAAGCGCAAAATCAACGCAGATTCCAGCTTTTCGGTGATGGGCTGACCCCATTTCGGCCTAGATCAAAGCCAAAGAAAAGGCCGCGCTTTCGGGCGCGGCCTTTTTGATGGGCTTGGGTGGTCTGGCTTGCCATGCGTGCCGCTGTCAGGGCACCTCAAGGCAATCAGACGTATTCGAAGGACTCTTTGTCGGGGTCGTATTGCAACAAGCCCCCTTCGCCAATCTCGTGCAGGACGCCGTGCAACGATAGCTCTCCCGCCTCGACTGCCGCTTTGACAAAGGGGAAAGTCATCAGGTTTTCCAACGAGATCAGAACCGCTTCACGCTCAAGCGCGCTGATTTGCTGATCCTCGGGCAATGCAACGACACGTTCATAGCCGGGACGCAGGATATCCATCCAGCGACCGACAAAGCTGGTCTTTTCTTCCAGCTCGGGCGCATGGCCCGAACACATGTCGTGGCAGCCCTGAACGCCGCCGCAATTGGTATGGCCCACAATCACCAGATGCGCGACCTTGAGGGTTGTTACCGCATATTCAACCGCCGCCGAGGTCCCGTGCTGCTGCCCATCCGGGGCGTAAGCGGGCACAAGATTGGCAATATTGCGGTGAATAAAGAACTCGCCCGATTCAGCGCCAAAGATCGAGGTGACATGCACGCGCGAGTCGCAGCATGCAATCACCATGGCGCGCGGTCGCTGGCCATCATCTGCCAAGCGTTTGAACCAAGCTTTATTTTCCATAAAGCTCGTCGCCTTCCAGCCATGATAACGATGGACCAGGTAATGCGGTAGAGTACGTGCTTCTTTCATGCTGTCTCACCTTGTTTGAAGGTGTTGATAGACCCCGAACGCATAAAGTTCGAGGGTTTTATTCAATCCGACATAACCTTTTCTTGACCTCGATCTGCGACACAGACCCTAACTTGCGAACAGATAGATGGTGAAATTGTTATGTCCAAAGTGGCAGTGCTGGCCGTGCAAGAGGCGGTCCAGATCGATCAAGCCCGTGTCACCGAGATCGTGACCGAGCTGGGTGAAGGTGCCGGCCAGACCCTGATTATCGCCGCGATGGAGCAGCTGGCCCTTGCCCTGCGCCAGACATTGCGCGCCGCGGCCCAGGATGACGGCGCCCAGGTTTTACTGCATGTCGAACACCTGTCTCGGCTGGCGTGGCAGGTTGGCTTGGTGACGCTGGCCGGGGTCGCGGTTGATGTCGGTCGTTGCGTCGACAGCCACAACCGTCAGGCGATGGCCGCCACCCTTTCCCGGCTCGAGCGGGTGGCAAACAGCTCTCTGATGGGGATCTGGGATGACGATCTGCCGATAGAGCCGTGACCCCCTGACGCGCCGCGCGCAGCAGCCATGCACAGCCAGCACCTTGCGGCTGCGGTGTGTCACGCTACCCTGTCGCGCATCAACCGAAGCGACCGAGGTCACCGATGACACCCGAATTTGCCCCCGCCAGCGCGACCAGCCTGCCCCTTTGGCTTGTGCGGTCAGGCGAGAACGGCCCAGAATTCCCCTCCTCTGCCAGCGCGCAGGCGCGCAACTGGGCCACGGTCAATGGCTTTAGCGCCAAAGCCGGGCAAAGCTGTGTTTTTGCCGCCGAAGATGGAACAATCGCCGGGGCCTTTTTCGGAATCGGCGCCGCGCCCAAGGCCGACAGCCCACCCGCCCGCGAACGCTATAGCCTTGCGCGCGCCGCAGAAGCCCTGCCTGCGGGCGATTGGCATATTGCCTCGGCCCCCAAGGATTTTGATCTGTCGCTGGGTGCGCTTGGTTGGCTTTTGGCCTGCTATCGCTTTGATCGTTACAAAAAAAGCGAAGGCGCACGCGCGCGCCTGATCTGCCCCGAAGGCGTGGACGGGGCGCGCATCATTGCGCTGGCTTCGGGCGAATATCTGGCCCGCGACCTGATCAATACGCCAACCTCGGATATGGGGCCTGATGATCTTGAGGATGCGGCCCGGGCCTTGGCCAACCGTCACGGCGCCACCATCACGGTGATCAAGGGCGAAGAGCTGCTGGCACAGAATTTCCCCATGATCCATGCGGTCGGGCGCGCGGGCGAACAGGCCCCTCGCCTGCTGGATCTGCGCTTTCCGGGCAATGGTCCCAAGGTGACGTTGGTGGGCAAGGGCGTGTGTTTCGACACCGGCGGATTGGACATCAAGCCCCCCTCATCCATGCTTTTGATGAAAAAGGACATGGGCGGTGCCGCCAGCGTTCTGGGCCTGTCCGAAATGCTGTGCCAGTTGGGGCAACATCGCAATATCACATTGCGCGTGCTGCTGCCCGTGGTCGAAAATGCCATCTCCAGCAATGCGTTCCGCCCCGGCGATGTCCTGATCAGCCGCAAGGGTCTGACGGTCGAGGTCAACAACACCGATGCCGAAGGGCGTCTGGTGCTGGCAGATGCGCTGGCGCTGGCCGAAGAGGAGCGCCCCGACCTTCTGATCTCGATGGCGACGCTGACCGGTGCCGCGCGTGTCGCCCTTGGGCCGGATCTGCCGCCGTTCTTTTGCGATGACGATCAAATCGCCGCCTTGATCCAGAACGCGGGCACCGAAGCCGCCGATCCGATCTGGCGCATGCCCTTCTGGGAGCCCTATGAGACCATGATCGAGCCTCAGATCGCCGATCTGGACAACGCCCCCTCCGGTGGCTTTGCCGGGGCAATCACAGCGGCGCTGTTCTTGCGCCGCTTTGCCAGAAACGCAAAAACCTATGCGCATTTTGACATCTACGGCTGGCAACCTGCCTCTGCTCCGGGCCGACCCAAGGGCGGCACGGGTCAGGCGATGCGCGCTATTCTGACCGCTTTGCCCAAGGTGTTGAAATGACAGCTATTGTGACCACTGACCGCCGCCTGACCCCCGCAACCGATCGCGTGGCGCTTGCGGATCTGCGCTCTGTGCTGGATCGCCCCAGCTATACCCAAGGCCGCCCCGCGCGTCTTGCGGTTGCCGTGGCAGATCTGTGCCGCGACATCGAAGGGGCCCGCGATCGTCAGGTGAATTTCGGCGCAGATCTGACCGTGATCGAAGAGCGCGATGACTGGTGCTTTGTGCAGGCCGCACTGGACGGCTATTGCGGGTGGCTGCGCCGCCACGAGCTTAGCGAGGCGGGCGCGACCTTGCCCGCGATCACCCATCGCCTTAGCGCGCCTGCCAGCCATATCTATCCCGGTCCCAACCTCAAGTTGCGCGAAACTGGTGCGCTGTCCTTGGGAGCGCGCGTCAGTGTCATCGCGACCGAGGGTAAATTCTCTCAGCTGGCCACCGGGGGCTGGGTGCCCTCGATGCATCTTAGCCAGGCAGCCGCTGCCGATCCCGGCGATGTCGCCGAAAGCATGATGGGCACGCCCTATCTTTGGGGGGGCAACAGCCGTTGGGGCATCGATTGCTCGGGGCTGGCGCAGGCGGCATGGTCGGCCTGTGGCGTGGTCTGCCCGGGCGACAGCGACATGCAGCAAAAGGCCTTTGCGGTGGTCGAAGGCCCCTATCAGCGCGGTGACCTGCTGTTTTGGCCGGGCCATGTCGCGATGGCGCTGGATGAAACGCGTATGATCCATGCCACCGCCTATGTGATGGGCGTCGTGATCGAGCCGATCGCCGACGCCATCGCGCGGATCGATGCCGGGGGCGAGGGGCCGTTTTTAGGCGCGCGCCGCCCCGATGCCACGAACCGCGCGGTCTTTCCCTAAGAAAGGGCCTTTCCCTAAGAAAAACAGGGGGGCTTGCTGGCACGCACAGCCAGGCCCCGCGACAATTTGCCCAACCCTACTTGCGGAACTGGCGCCTCTGGCGGCGGTTGATGATTGGACCACCACCCGGCGTAACCGCCCTTTTGACCAAGGACGACACCATGACCCGCGCGGCCCTTTTTCTGCTTGCTGCTTGCCTGGCCAGCACCCCTGCCTTGGCTGATTTCAACGCCGAGCCGCCGCATGTGCCCAGCCAGAAACCTGCCTTTGCCGGTCAGACCCGTGCCCCGGTTCTGGCCCCTCAATTCGCGCTGCAAGCCGAAGTCGTGGCCGATGGATTGGACTTCCCCTGGGCTGTGACGCGCCTGCCGGACGGCTATTTTCTGGTTACCGAACGCCCGGGCAAGATGCGTCTGATCGGCCCCGACGGTCATATCGGCGCGCCAATCGCGGGTCTACCCAAGGTGGATGACCGACAGCAGGGCGGCCTTTTGGATGTCGCTATCGCCCCCGACTTTGCCCAGACCCGCCAGATCTGGTGGAGCTATTCCGAGCCGCGGTTTCGCAAGCGCAACAATACCGCCGTCGCCACCGCACGCCTGTCCCAAGATGGCACCAAGCTGGAAGACGTCAGGGTGATCTTTCAGCAATCGCCGAAATGGGCCTCGACCATGCATTTCGGATCGCGTCTGGTTTTTGACCGTGACGGAATGCTTTTCGTCACCCTGGGCGAGCGTTCTTACGAAGAGCCGCGCCAACTGGCACAGGATTTGACCACCCATCTGGGCAAGGTCGTGCGTATTGATCCAATGACAGGAAAACCGGCAAATCCGCAGGGGAACTTCCCCCCCGCGGCCAAAGCGCAGCCCGAGATCTGGTCCTATGGTCACCGCAATATTCAGGCCGCGGCGCTGGACCCGGCAAGCGGCAAATTGTGGACTGCCGAACACGGTCCACAAGGCGGCGATGAGTTGAATCAGCCCGAGGCTGGCAAGAACTATGGCTGGCCGATCATCACCTATGGCGAGGATTATGACGGCTCACCCATGGGTGAAGGGCTGACCGCCAAAGAGGGGATGGAGCAGCCAGTCTATTACTGGGATCCTGTCATCGCCCCCTCGGGCATGGCCTTTTACCAAGGCGCCATGTTTCCGGAAATGCAGGGTGACATCTTGCTGGGTGGCTTGCGCAGCATGGCACTTGTGCGGCTGAAAATGGCAGATGGCAAAGTCATCGGCGAAGAGCGCTTCTTAGAGGGTGAGAACCGCATCCGCGATGTCGAAATCGGCCCGTCTGGCGAAATCTATGTCCTGACGGATGATGCCGAGGGTCAGCTTTTGCGCCTGACCCGCAAACCCTGACGCGAAGGCCCCACCCCGAAAGCGCCGACCCGCAAGCCGTGATCCGCAAACTCTGACGATGCCCCCGTGAGCGGGCATCGCGACTGATGCCATGCGCTGCCGGCGGGATCACACCGGGTGCTGCACCGCGTCGGTTTCATCTTCGGGGGAAAGGCCCAATGCCTCCATCCCCGATTCAAGAAAATCGGCCAGCTGCGGCTCGGCCATCAGGTAATCCTCGGCGCGATCGCCCCGCTCGGTCCGTGCGGTGGTGATGGCCTCGGACAATTCCTCGGGGCCAAAGGTTTCGCGCCCGATCCACATCACCGCAACCAGCCCGGCCTTTTCATCGTCATTCAGGCCGTCCAGAAATTCGTGCAATTCGGTGCGCGCGCCATGCTGCCTGCGACTGCCCTGATGCGCCCAGGCATTGATCCCGCTTTGATATTCGCGGGCACGCAGCACGACATAGGCAATCTTATCTGCAGTTATCTCCAACATGGCATTCCTCCTTGGACCAGCTTCGGAGCAAAGCAAGTTGGCGTCAACGGATTCCTCTAGCGACCGAAAAGTCGTTCGATATCGGTCAATTTCAATGCGACCCAGGTTGGCCTGCCATGGTTGCACTGCCCCGAGCGCGGCGTGCGTTCCATTTCGCGTAAAAGGGCGTTCATTTCATCCGCATTCATCCGCCGCCCCGAGCGCACTGACCCATGACAGGCCATCGATGACAGCACCGCATCCACGCGGCCTTTCAACCGATCCGAGGCCCCATGTTCGGCCAGATCATCCAAAATATCGCGCACCAGCCCCTTGGCATCGACTTTGCGCAGCAAAGCAGGAACCTCGCGCACCGCGACCGCGCCACCGCCAAAGGGCTCGATCACCAGCCCCAATTCGGCCAGCTCATCCGCAATCGCCAGAATACGCGCGGCATCCCCTTCGGAAAGGTCGACGATCTCGGGGATCAGCAAAGCCTGCGAGGCGATGTTTCGGGCCTCGGCCTGAGCTTTCAGCCGCTCATAGACCAGCCGCTCATGTGCGGCATGCTGATCGACGATGATAAAACCGTCCTTGGTCTGGGCGATGATCCAGTTTTCATGCAATTGCGCCCGCGCCGCGCCCAAGGGCGCGTCTTCGGGGATCATGGCCGCCCCCTCGGGCTCGACCCGCGCGCTGGGGCCCTCGGCAAAGCCCGTGGGGGCAAAATCGGGAGCATCGCCAGGGGCATATTGGCCGGGGGGATAGGTCGGTGCCTGCCAGTCATGCACGGCCTCGATCATCTGGCCGGAAGGGCGCGGCTGTGACCAGGATGGCGTCGAGCGATAATCAGCCTGATAGGCCGGACGCAACATCGGCTGATATTGCATTGGCTCGGCGCGGATCGCATTCAGCACGGCCGTGCCCCCGGTGCTTGAGGCGCGGTGCCCAGCCCCGGCCAAGGCGTGGCGCAGCGTTGACACCACCAGGCCCCGCGCGACATCCGGCTCGCGAAAGCGGACCTCGGCCTTGGCGGGATGGACGTTCACATCGACCTGATGGGGATCACAGGTAATGAACAGCACCGCCGCAGGGTGGCGACCACCGGCCAGCACATCCATATAACCTGCGCGCAATGCCCCGGTCAGCAGCTTGTCACGCACGGGCCGACCATTGACGAAAAGGTGCTGCGCCACGGCCGTGCCGCGCGAATAGGTCGGCAAGGCTGCAAAGCCTGTCAGGGTTATCCCCTCGCGCGTGGCATCGATGGGAATGGTATTTTCGATGAACTCGCGCCCCATGACCCGCGACAATCGGGTCTGCATCGCGCCAAACAGCTCTCCTTGTTCGGCATCTGCGCGAAACAGCACCCGACCCTCATCCTCATCGGTCAGGGTAAAGCTGACATAGGGCTCGGCCATGGCCAGTCGGCGCAACACCTCGGTGATAGCCTGAGTTTCGGCGCGCTCGCTGCGCATGAACTTCAACCGTGCGGGCGTTGCAAAGAACAGATCGCGCAATTCGACCACCGTGCCGCGATTGCCCGCCGCTGGCTTGACCGGCGACATTCGCCCCGCCGAGACGGTGATCTGAGCCGCGTCATGGCCGTCGGCACGGCTGGTGATGCTTAAACGTCCCACCGCACCAAGGCTGGGCAGCGCCTCGCCGCGAAAGCCAAAGCTGCGGATGTCCAGCAGGTCCGAGCCGTCGATCTTGGAGGTCGCATGGCGCGACAGCGCCAGGGGCAGGTCCTCGGCGGTCATGCCACAGCCATCATCGCTGACCCGGATAAGGGCTTTGCCACCCTGCGAAATCGCGACATCGATCCGCGCAGCCCCCGCATCAAGGGCATTTTCAATCAGCTCTTTCACCGCCGAGGCTGGACGCTCTACCACTTCGCCCGCGGCAATGCGGTTGGCGGCGGTTTCGTCCAATTGGCGAATGATCGGGCGCATCTTGAGGGGGTCTGTATCCATACCCCCAGATATAGCAGCCGGGGCAGGCCGCGCAAAGATTTCCCAAGCGAAAATCAGCTAAGATGCAACCAGAGGCGCAATTTCGAGTTGGTTCAACCAGATACATATCGAAGAAGGAGCGTTACATGAAACATGCCATCGCCTTCCTTATCTGCAGCTTGACCCTTGGGCTTGCCGCTTGTGGGCCCAATACCGCCACCCGCGCCACGACCGGGGCGGCCACGGGCGCCGTTGTTGCAGGACCAGTGGGTGCAGTCGCCGGCGCGGCCTTGGGCGGCACGGGGGCTGTCCGGGTCAAATAACAAGGCCCGCCCCGACCATCGCGCACGGGATTCCCCTTGCCAAAAGGGCCCGAAAACCCACCCGCGACAAAGAAACTGAAACGCCCGCAGACCGGATAGCCGATCTGCGGGCGCTGCTTTTTTCATAGACCTGACCGCGCGGGCCGATCGATTGACCCAATTGCGCGGCAGACACCCAAATGCCCTAGTTGGGAACGGGGGCCTTTTCTGCGCTGGCATCCAGACCTTCTGGGCGACCGACCAGCACGAAGCGCAGCTGATCGGGATGCAGCAGCCGGGTGGCGACGCGTTTGACATCCTCGGCCGTGACCGCATCGATCTTGCCGTTGCGGGTATTGACGTAATCGGCTGGAAAACCTGCCAGCTGCATCCCTGCCAGAATGCTGGAAATTCGGCCATTGCCATCAAAGCGCAGCGGATATTCCCCGGTCAGATAGGTCTTGGCATCGTTCAGCTCTTTGTCGGTGACGCCTTCGGCCATGCGCCCCCATTGCTCGCGCACCAGCCCGATCGCTTCGGCGACCTTGTCATTGCTCAAGGACATTCCCCCCTGCCAAGCATCCCCGTAAAGCCCGTTTGAAAGCGAGGTGCCGACACCATAGGTCAGGCCACGCTTTTCGCGGATCTCATCCATCAGCCGCGAGGCGAAACCGCCGCCGCCCAGAATATGGTTGGCGACAAAGGCCGCAAAGTAATCGGGGTCCGTGAGCGGCAGGCCCTGTTGGGCGAAAACGGCGACGGTTTGCGGGCTATCCCAGTCAATCACCGTCTCGCCGCCGGTCAGCTGAAATGTCGCGGGCTTGGGCAAAGGTGCTGCGCCATCGGCGGGCAGATCGCCCAGAATGTGATCGACCAGCTTGCCCAATTCCTCGCCGGTGATGTCACCCGAGGCGGCCACGATGACGCGGTCGCGCGCCAGAACCAGGTTTTTGGCGTTGATCATGTCATCGCGTGTCAGCGCGCTCACCGATTCCACCGTGCCGCTGGTCGAGCTGCCATAGGGATGATCGCCCCACATCTGGCGTGCCATCTCTTTCGAGGCCATGGCGCTGGGATCGGTTTCTGCGGCGCGAATATTCAGCAAGACCTGAGCACGTACCCGGTCCAAGGCTTCGGTATCGAAACGAGGCTCGGTCAGCGCCACATGCACCAGATCGCCAAGCTGGTCGCGGTTCTCGGTCAAGGCGCGCGCCGAAACCACCAGCGCATCATCGCTGACATCAAAGGTCACGCTGGCGCCCAAGCCCTCGATCGCCTCGGCGAACTGGGTCTGATCCATATCGCCCGCACCTTCCTCTAGCGTGGCGGTCATCAGATTGATGGCTCCGCGCTTGCCCGGTTGATCAAGGCTGGCCCCGCCCTTGAACATCAATGTCAGCGCGGTGAAAGGGATCGAGTGATCCTCAACCAGCCATGCCTTGATCCCGCCGGGCGAGGTGATTTGCTGAATATCAATGGCGCGCGCAGGCAGCGTGGCCATCAACACGAAAAGCACAGAGGCAAAGACGCGGATCATTGGGTAAGCTCTTGCGATTGGGGTTTCGGGGCGGGCGGAGTGTCGGTGACGACTTCGGGCTGGGTCTCGGGCTGACCTGCGGGCGCTGTCTGCTCGGCGGCGGGATTGGCCACCAGCTCGGGGGCATCAGCCGCTGATGGATCATCACTTGTGCGGGCGGCGTCAGCGGCCTGATCCGTCGTGTTTGGTTGCGCCGCAGCCGGGGCTTGCGCGTCGGCCTGGGCGGGCAAAAGCCAGCCTGTGACGCTTGCCTTGCTGGTCAGAACCTCTTGGGCGGCAAGCTTGATGTCCTCGGGGGTGACCTCGGCCAGCAAAGCGGGCCAATCGTTCACATCCTCGATCCCCAGCCCAACAGCCAGCCCTTGGCCGTATTCATAGGCGCGACCATGGGCGGAATCCTGTTTATAGATCGTGGCGGCACGGATCTGGGTTTTCACGCGCTCCAGCTGGGCGGCATCCGGCCCTTCGGCCAGAAATTCGGCCAAGGCGCGATCCAACGCCGCCTCGGCATCTTCATTCGAGACGCCGGGTGCGGGCACAAGCGAGAACATGAAGGTCGTCGGATCGACCGACAGCCCATCATAGCCAGCATAAACGTAAAGTGCCTTATTGGTCAGAACCAGCTTTTTGCCCAGAACCGAAGTCTGCGGCGATCCGCCCAGCAATTCGGCAAGCACCGTCAAGGCGGCGGCCTTTTTCTGGTCGCCTGCATTGCGCTCGGGGGCCAGAATGCTGCGGGTCAATGTCGGCTGAGGCACCCGAGGATCGCTGCGCTCCATCCAGCGCGGAGAGCTTTGAACAGGCTCTTGCGGTCGCGGCTTGCGGGTCGAATCGGGCTTTGCGGGAATGGGGCCGTAATATTTCTCGGCCAGCTGTCGAACCTTATCGGCCGTGACATCACCCGCAACGATCAGAACGGCATCATTGGGGGCATAGTGGCTGTTATACCAAGCCAAGGCATCGTCGCGCGTCAGCCCCTCCATCTCGTGACGCCAGCCGATGACGGGGCGACCATAGGGATGGTTATAGAACTGAGTTGCGTTCAATTCTTCGCCAAACAGGGCCGAGGGGTCGCTGTCGGTGCGCTGGGTCCGTTCAGCCAGCACAACCTGACGCTCGGCCTGCCAATCATCGGGCCCGATGCGCAGGTTTTCCATGCGGTCGGCCTCCATCCCCATGATCAGGGGCAGGCGATCGCTGGCGATGCGCTGGAAATAGGTGGTGTAATCATAGCTGGTGAACGCATTATCCATGCCGCCATTGGCCGTCACCGTCTTGGACAGCTCGCCCGGCGCCAGCTTTTCCGTGCCCTTGAACATCAGATGTTCCAGATAATGGGCAATGCCGGATTTTCCGGGCGTCTCATCGGCCGAGCCGATCTTGTACCACAGCATCTGCACGACGACCGGGGCACGGTGATCTTCGATGACCACGGCCTCTAGGCCATTGGGCAGAGTGAAATGGCTGATCCCTTTGGGCATCTCGGCCAGCGCGGGCGAGGCAAAAAGCGTCAGGGCTAAGGCGAGGTGGCGCATTGGGTCAGCTCCGGTTCGATCAGGCAGTTCGAACCTGCCAAGCCCGCGCCGCTGGGGCAAGGGCGAAGCCTGTCATGAAAGCGTGATCCGGATCGCTTTCACGCCATCACCCGCGCTTTGGCAACGCATTCTGCGCTTGGAACATGGCCAGATGCGACAAAACCCGACAGCCTGGCGCAAAATCGGCCTGCTCGGAAAAAGGAAAGGGGCGCCAGCGCGCCCCCAGATTATTTCCGCATATGGTCCTTGCCCTCGGGGGGCTTGGGCTTGGTCACCAGACCCGTCGCGCTATAGCCACGCGGCGGCGCCGAAGGTGTCTGAACACCCGTGGTCCGCCAGCGCTCGACCTCGGTCCAGCTGTCCAGCGTCATCGGCTCATAGGCGCGGTAATAGACGTTGGTGCGCGCCATGATTTCCAGCAGCTTGCGCGAATGGCGGCTGCGCCATGCCACATCCTCTTGCGCGGTGATCTGGCGGATATTGCCGTCGCGGCCATGACGCGCGGTATAGGCAAGAAGCGCGCCATCACCTGCGCCGACCCCGGTTTGCGCCAGATGGCCGGGGTTGCCGCCAAGTGCCGCAATCGCATCGGCCTGAGGGTTGGGATCCGTGATATTCGACCCACCCGGCGTCGGCTGCGGCAGCATGTTCAGATCCGGAGGCATTTGCAGCGCCTTGGTCGGGACGATCGCAAATTCGTCAGGGCTTCGTTTGCCCTGCTCGATATTCATCAGATGCGGATCGGTACTGCACGCCGCTAGCGCCAGCACGGTCAAGGTCAGCATGGTTGCCTGCAGCCGCATCATCAGGTCCCTTTCGCCCGTTTGAGCCCTTCTAGCCTTATTTACCCGCGTCGTCACGGGTCTTGTCGCGCGGTTTTGTCACGCGCGCCGCTGGCTTGCGAACCTCCGCCGGTTCGTCCTTCTTGGTCGGTGGCTGAAGAAACAGCCCCAACGCCCCCGCAAAGATCGCAATATCTGCGACGTTGAAACTATAGGGGTTACGCCAATTGGGCAGCGACATGTTCAGAAAATCGGCAACCGCACCATAAGTCAGCCGGTCGATGACATTGCCCAAAGCACCGCCGATCAGCAAACCCGCTGAAATCTGGGCCAGTTTCGAATGCGGCGTCCGGCTAAGCCAGATCCAGACCCAGCCACAAACCGCAAAGGCAATCGCGATCAGCACCCAGCGCATCAGGTTCACATCGCTCGAGAACAGGCCGAAATTCACGCCCTGATTCCACGCCATACGCAGATTCAGCCAAGGATCGATCAAATCCAGCTCGCGGATACGATCAAGCCGCAGCACATGGACGACGACATATTTCAGCAACTGATCCAGAATCAGAATGCCGAATGCGACAAAGGCCACCAGCTGCATCGGAAAGCGCGGCTTGGCTGCCTCGACCAGCGCGGGGCTGGCAGAGGTCGCTTTTGCCGTTACGCGCGGCGCCGCCTTGCGCACGCGCGGTTTCGCTGCCCCGGCCTCATCGCTGAGGGGGGGCTTTTTCGCGCGTGGCTTTTTGGGCTTGGGGGTCAGATCGTCGTCGCTCATTCAATGCCTGAAATGCCGTTGACCAGTAAAGACCATCGCCAGTCCGCGTTCATCCGCGGCGGCGATCACCTCGTCGTCGCGCATCGAGCCGCCCGGCTGGATCACCGCAACCGCCCCTGCATCTGCCAAGGCCATCACGCCATCAGCAAAGGGGAAAAACGCATCCGACGCCACAACCGACCCTTGGGTCAGGGCAGTATCAAGACCAAGCGCCTCGGCCATGTCTTGCGCCTTGCGCTGACCGATGCGGGTCGAATCGATGCGGCTCATCTGGCCTGCACCAATACCGACGGTCGCCAGATCCTTGGCGTAAACAATGGCATTGGATTTGACATGTTTGGCGACGGTCCAGGCGAAAAGCAGGTCCTGAAGTTCGGCCTGGGTCGGCTGACGCTTGGTCACGACCTTCAGATCCGCGGGCAGGATCACGCCATTGTCGCGGCCCTGCACCAAAAAGCCGCCCGCCACTTGCCGGAAAGTATCGCCGCCAGCCGCAGGATCCGGCAGGCCACCCGTGGTCAGCAGGCGCAGGTTTTTCTTGGCCGCAAAGATGGCACGGGCATCCTCGGTCGCATCCGGGGCGATGACGACCTCGGTAAAGATCTCGCTGATCGCCTTGGCGGTTTCCGCATCCAGCGTCGTATTCAGCGCAATGATGCCGCCAAAGGCCGAGGTGCGGTCGCAATCAAATGCGCGGCGATAGGCCTCGCCCGCGCTGGCGCCGGTTGCCACGCCGCAGGGGTTCGCGTGCTTGATGATCGCGACAGCCGGGCCTTTTGCGGGATCGAATTCCGCAACCAGCTCGAATGCGGCATCGGTGTCGTTGATGTTGTTATAGCTCAGCTCTTTGCCTTGCCACTGCTTGGCGGTGGCTACGCCGGGGCGATTGGTGCCGTCGGTATAAAAGGCCGCCGCCTGATGCGGGTTTTCGCCATAGCGCAGCCCTTGGGCCAGGGTACCTGCAAAGGCGCGGCGGCGCGGCGTTTGCTCGCCGATCGCCTTGGCCATCCAGCCCGACACTGCCGCATCATAGGCCGCCGTACGGGCATAGGCATTCTGCGCCAGCTTTTGACGGAAGCCATAGGTGGTATCGCCGTCATTCGCGTTCAGTTCGGCCAACAGCGCCGCATAATCCTGAACATCAGTGATAACGCTGACAAAAGCGTGGTTTTTCGAGGCCGCGCGGATCATCGCCGGGCCACCGATATCGATATTTTCGATGCAGGTATCGTAATCCGCGCCTCTGGCGACGGTTTCTTCGAACGGATACAGGTTCACGACCAACAGATCGATCATGCCAATATCATGCGTCTGGGCGGCGGCCATATGCTCATCATTGTCGCGCAGAGCCAAAAGGCCGCCATGCACCACCGGATGCAAGGTCTTGACGCGGCCGTCCATCATTTCGGGAAAACCCGTGACTTCGGACACATCGATGACCTTCAGGCCCGCATCGCGCAGCGCCTTGGCCGTGCCGCCGGTCGAGAGGATCTCGATACCACGCGCCGAGAGGTCCCGGGCAAAATCGACCAATCCGGTCTTGTCGGAAACGGAAATCAAAGCGCGGCGCATCGGAACGCGGTCACTCATCGGCAGGGCCTCCAATTTGTGTTGCCGTCAACTACCCCCAGAGCGCGCCAAGGTCCAGCCGATCTGTATCGCCCGCCCGGTCATAACCGCAGTCAAGACGATCTGCCGCGTGGGAATCGGCCCTGCCTGGGCGGGATCCAGCCAACATGAAGGCTCGATACGCAATTCGGCCGTGCCATCGTGGTTAAAGGACCAGATCTCGCCATTGGGCAGGGTCAGCTGCACCAAATCGCCTTCAACGGTCGGCGTCACCTCGGGATGCAGGTGGAAACGGATGTCAAAGCCGATGCCGCCATGGGGTTCAGCGGTATCGAAGCCGCCGATCTGCGCCGCCAGCTGCGCCTGAGCGGATTCGTCCAGCGCCGCCAGCGAATCCTCGCCATCCAAGGTGAAACCGTCGGGATCAAGCCACAATTCGCGCAGATGGGTCAGTCCGTGGCTTTGCAGCCATCCGTCATGGCCCGCCAGCATATGCGCGACGGTGCCCGAATGGGGCAGCCCAAAATCGGGACCAATGATCTGGCCCTGCCCGTCGTAATCTCCCGCCCAGACGTTCTCGGGTCTTTCGGTCAACAGATCGGGCGCGCTGCCGGCCATCCCTGCAGCCGGACCCAGCCGCGAAGAGGACAGCCCCGCAAGGCAAAGCGCGGAATGGCAGGGGGTGGCACGGCTGGCGCGTGCCCAGATCGGACCAAACCCCTGCCCCGGGCCGCAAGACACGATCAGGGGCTGACGCGCCACCGTCATCTCAAAGGCAAGGGTGGAGGCATGGGCCGTGGCCGCAGCGGCGCCGGTGGGCGGGGGGGCTGCATCGACAATCACGGTGCTGCGCCCGCGCACCAAACGGGCAAAACCCAGCGCCATG
>NZ_DALZMB010000019.1:0-47902 GCF_032007265.1 Paracoccus sp. (in: a-proteobacteria)
ACCTGCGCCCCTGCGTCAAAACCGTGCCGAAGTTGGCGCACTTGCAGCCCTGCCATCATCACAGCTTCCGATAGCTTGTGTCGCGCAGGCGGATATAGCTGAGAAACCCCGTGTCAGGATCTGTCTGAAAGCCGGTCTCGAAGCGCCCGGTGGCGCGGATCAGATCGGTGAAACGCACGGGCGCCACCGCCGTTTCGGTCAGCGCCAATACGATATCATCGGGCCATTGTGCCTCGCTTTCGCAAAAGGGACAGGTCGACATCGGCAGCTTGGTCAAAACGAAAAATGAGATCTCGGGCTTGAGCGGAGGGGCCATATAGCCCGTCATCGTCACGATCTGGCCGTTCAAAGCCTGCGCCTGTGGGGTCAACTCGCGGCCACGCCGATAAAGATCGCGAAACTTCAATGTCACCGGCGCAGCCAGCACAGGGCGCGCCGTCAGCGGCAAAGCCAGGGCCATGGCTATCAGGCTGCGACGACGAAGAAGCAGGCTCATCTTGGTTCCCTTTCGTGTCGACAGGTCCGCCAGCACAGGCTGGCGGACCCAGTCAGGTCTGGGGCAATTACTTCGCCGCCAGCGCCGCGCGGTTGGCCAGATCGGTCGCGTGCTCCATGACATGGAACACAAGGTTCTGCTCGACCACACCATGGAAAAGATGCGCCCATGGCCCCTGAGCAAAGATCACGACATCATCGCCCGCATGGGTTTCGCTTTCACCCAACGGCACAAGCGCCTGCTGAAGATAATCGATGTCGGTTGTATCGACATCGCTCAGATCGGCGCGCGGCTCGTCCAGTTTGGCACCGGGGCCGTTTTGATAGCCCAAGGTGGTATAGGGCTTTTTGTCATCCCCCATCCCGGCAACTCCAAGAATGGGATTATTGCGCTTGGGATAGCCCGCGATCGAAAAGACATGGCTGTGATCGGCTGTCAGAATGATCAGCGTCTCATTCGGGTCAACCTTGTCATAGACTGCCTTGACGGCATCTGCGACGGCAACAGTATCGGTCAGCGCGCGCGCGGCATTGCCCGCATGATGGGCGTGATCGACGCGTCCGCCTTCAATCATCAGCACATAGCCGTCCTGATTTTGCGACAAGATGTCGAGGGCCTTTACCGACATTTCCGCCAACGATGGCTCGCCGCCTGCGTCTTTCTCGCGGTCGGCCTCGTATTGCATATGGCTGCGGTTAAACAGGCCAAGCACATGTCCGGCCTTGCTGGCATCGATGGCGTCAAAGCCTTCCTTGTTCCAGACATAGGCGCCGTCATTGTATTTCTGCTGCCATTCGGCAACCAGATCGCGCCCATCTTTGCGCGCGCCGCTTTTGCCCTCATCCTCGGGGTCGGGCTGGCTTTCCAGCATGAAATTGCCGCGACCGCCGCCAAAGACAACCTCGAAACCATTGCCGGCGGGCCAGTCGATCAGCTGGGCTGCGATGTCTTTGCACCCGTTCTTGACAGCTTCCTCGGGCAGATCCTTGTCCGCCTCCCAGTCGCGACCCGCGACTTTGGCATAGGTCGCGGCGGGCGTGGCATGGGTGATACGCGCGGTCGAGACGATGCCCGTCGACAGGCCTGCCACCTCGGCCAATTCGAACAAGGTCGTGACCTCGGCGCCTTTTTGGCTGGCGCATTCATCCGCGCGCACGGCCTGAGTGACACCGATCGTGCCATTCAGCGACTTGACCCCCGATACGATTGCCGTCGCCGTAGGGGCTGAATCCGCGACCTGAGCGTCATGGGTATAGGTCTTGGACAGCGCGGTATAGGGAAGCAATTCCTCAAAGGACAGCACGTTGGATTCGCCATCCACACCGCGCTTTTGCCCCTCATAGATCCGCGATGCGGTGATCGTCGGCACCGACAGGCCATCAACGACGAACAGGACCACATTCTTGGCACGGCCGACATTTTGCTGGCTCGCGATCTTCTTGGCCAAATCCGCCTGCGCGGCGGTATAATAGGAATCCTTGGACTGGCTTACATTTTCCTGTGCCATGGCCGCAGTGCTCAAGCCCAAAAGCGATACGCCCAGCGTCAAGGAGCGGATAAAGTCGGTCATGATAACCCTCTGATTTCGGTCACGACCATTTCTGGCCCGATACCTTGCCCTAAAGCCGCGAGGTGACGCGGAAATGACAGCTTTGCGACAGTTTCATGGCAAGACCGCAAACCCAAAACGCCACCATGCTCGGGCCAAGTCCCAACCGATCGTCTGGCCAAGCTCTGGGCCAACCTTACTGACAGGCACCCAGCCAATCTGCCCCCCGCCTGCCCCCCGTCTGCCACCGTCTGCCGCCGCTCAAGGCCCGATCTGCGTCCAGCCTTGGCCAACGGTTGACCGCCAAAAGCCTCGTCTTTTCCAGCACGGATCAGCCATGAGCCTTGCTCATACGAGCTGTGCATGCCGTGGGGTTGGTACGGGCAAGTGCTTGACCCTGCCCGATTCAAGGCGCAAATCTGGCCGCGTAACGCCCGTGTTGGCGTTGTCGGCAAGCACCCCTTCCCTGCCCGCCCGAATGCCGCGACATTCGGGAAGATTGTTACCGAAGGTCGCGGCACGCCGGAATAACATGGACTGACGCGGAGCTTTGGGATGGAAATCTTTACCGCCAGCGGCATGGCCGCCCTGCTGGAAGTTATTGGCATCGACCTTGCACTGGCAGGCGATAATGCGGTCGTGATCGGCCTGGCTGCGGCGGGACTGGCACCCGAATTGCGCAGCCGCGCGATCTTGATCGGCATCCTGGCGGCCACGGTGCTGCGCATCTTGCTGGCGCTGGTTGCCAGCTGGGTGCTTGGGTTCCCGGGGGTTTTGCTGATTGGTGGGCTGCTTTTAAGCTGGGTGTGCTGGAACATGTGGCGAGAGCTGCGCCACAACCCCAGCCAAGACGACAATGTCGCGGCCCCGGCCAAGCCCAAGACCTTTGGGCAGGCAGCGCTTCAGATCATTCTGGCGGATGTCTCGATGTCGCTTGATAACGTGCTGGCTGTGGCTGGTGCCGCGCGCGAGCATCCCAGTGTTCTGGTCATCGGGCTGGTGTTTTCGATCGCGCTGATGGGGCTGGCTGCGAATTTCATCGCGGGGCTTCTCAACCGCCACCGCTGGATCGCCTATCTGGGACTGGCGATCATTGTCTATGTCGCAGCCGATATGATCTGGCGCGGCGGGCAGGACCTGATGGTCCTGCTTAACCCCTAGCCGGCAGATTTAGGCATCCGCCAAAACCATCAATCCATATCCTGTGGGTCTTGATAGGAATGGATCTGGCCCTGCCAATCGCGGATCAGATAGCGCCCTTCGCCCTCACCAGACTGCACATAATCCGGGCCCAAGGGCACCTTGCCAAAGCCCCCCGGCAAATCCAGCACGTAGCTGGGCAGACATGCCCCCGATAGCCTGCCGCGCAGCTCGGCCATGATCGCCTGCCCCTGTGCAATCGTCGTGCGGAAATGGCTGGTGCCGCGCGCCAGATCGCAATGATGCAGGTAATAGGGTTTGACACGGTTGCGCATCAGCGCGCGAAAAAGCGTGGCAAGGGTCTTGGCATCATCATTGATCCCCCGCAACAGCACGCTTTGAGACAACAGCGGAATGCCCCCATCGGCCAATCGTGCCAAGGCAGCACAGGCATCTGGGGTCAGCTCTTGCGCGTGATTGGTGTGAAGGACGACCCAGACGGCAACGCGGGTCTGGCGCAAAGCCGCCACCATCTGGGGGGTGATCCGCTGCGGCGCGACGACAGGAACCCGGGTGTGAAAGCGCACCACATCAACATGGTCAATCGCATCAAGTCGCGCCAGCACAAGGGCAAGCCGCCGCGGTGACAATATCATCGGGTCCCCGCCTGTCAGGATCACCTCATGAATGGCGGGCGTGCGCGCGATGTAATCAAGTGCGGCGGTCAGCTGATCCTCGGGCAGGCTGCCATCCTCGCCCACGACCTCGCGGCGAAAGCAGAAGCGGCAATAGACCTCGCAGCTATGGGTGATGTGCAAAATCACCCGGTCGGGATAGCGATGGGTCAGCCCCGGCACCGGGCTATGTGCCTGATCGCCAATGGGATCATGCAACTCCTCGGGGCGAATGAACAGCTCGCGGGCATCGGGCACGAATTGGGCGGCCACCGGATCAAGGGCCTGCGGGCGGCCATCCGCCTCGCGAAGCATCGCGCCTTGCATGGCCGGGGTCATGCGGATGCGGAACTGGTCGGCCACGCGCGCAAGATCGCCGCTTGCATCTTGCGGGGCAAGGCCTGCCTCGACCAGCGCATCGACGGTGCTAAGCGGTCGGTCGGAAGGAAAGGACAAGGCGAACTCGCTTGATCTAAGAAAGGTTGGACTTATCCGCGCATCGCCCGGAAATGACAAGTCCCGCAAGAATGGCCAAGATCAGGACGGGCATGGGCCAAAGATCAGCCCTGCCGCAAGGACGCAAGGTCGCAAGGTCGCAAGGTCGCAAGGTCGCAAGGTCGCAAGGATTGGCCCGTCCACGCCGGGCAAAAGGCCAGATCGGGCTTACCCCTGCCCCAACGCCAGAGGGGTACCCAAATTGCACCGCCCGGCACCCTGCTTTGCATGCCAAAACACGCCTGCCCCAAAGATGTGGTCCCGGTTCACCGCGCCGCCGGAGATGCCCTGCTATCCTTAGCGATCGCATCAGGCTGCTTAACCCAGCAAGGGCCTCCAGCTTAGCGGGAAAGGGTGCTGGCCTGCCCCGCAGCCCGCAGGTCCCGCCCCACAGCCCGCCTCACGCCCTGCCCCGTCACGCCACAACGCAGGCACGCCACGACGCAGGCCGCGGGGCTGCCGCGATGCGAGTGCTCACCCGATCCTGCCTTGACACCCCCGCCATGCAGGCATTCCATAGAAAGTTGTGGCGGCTGCTGGTCGCTCAACGTCTAGGGATCTGCCCATCTGCACCCTGCTCGATCCAAGACGCATCGGGACGAGGTGCCCATAGCCTCTGAAAGGCGCCAAAATGTCGAAACGTCCCTCGCCTATGTGCAGCGCATTGATCGGCGCCAGCCTTGCTTTGTCGCAACTGCCGGCCGCACAGGCCGAGGTGCTGACTGCCGCGCAATCCGACCCGGTCAAGATGGGATGGATGCAGGGCTTTCCGCCCCCGCCAGATCGCCTTATCGGCCAGCCTGACAGCAATTATTTCAGCTTTCCCAAAATGCGCTGGACCGTGTGCCACTTCCGCGAACTGCTGCCGACCGTCGAGGTCAGCCGCGGCTTGGGTGCCCCGGTCGCGTTCGAGCAGGCACTTGACCCGGGCATCGACGCCATTCGCTTTACCCCGCTTGGCGCCAGCGAGGACATGAGCTGGGCCGATTCCCTGGCGGCCAATTACACCGATGGCCTCGTGATCTTGCATCATGGCAAGATCATCTATGAAACCTATTCCGGTTGCCTTGATGTGGCGGGCAAACATGGCGCGATGTCAGTTACCAAATCGCTGACCGGGCTTTTGGCCGAAATCTTGGTCGCCGAGGGCAAGCTGGATGACAATCAGATCGTGGCCGAAATTCTGCCCGAGCTGAAAGACAGCGCCTTTGGCAATGCGACGGTGCGCCAGGTCATGAACATGACCACGGGCCTTGCCTTCAGCGAAGATTACGCCGACCCCAAAGCCGAAATCTGGACCTATAATGCGGCGGCAAACCCTTTGCCAAAGCCCGCAGATTACACCGGCCCGCGCAGCTATTACGAGTTTCTGGCAACGATCAAACCCCAGGGACAGCATGGCGAGGCCTTTGGCTATAAGACCGTCAACAGCGACGCGCTTGGCTGGATCATTGCCCGAACCGCGCAAAAGTCAGTCCCTCAGCTTCTGTCCGAGCGGATCTGGCAAAAAATGGGCACCGAGCAGGATGCATATTACACCGTCGACGGGACCGGAACAGCCTTTGCGGGCGGAGGGTTCAGCGGCGGGCTGCGCGATTTGGCCCGACTGGGTCAGCTGGTTTTGAACGAGGGCGAGATCAACGGTCAGCGCCTGTTCCCGGCTCAGGCCGTGCAAAGCATCCGTCAGGGCGGCGACAAAGAGGCTTTTGCCAAGGCCGGATATACCACCCTGCCCGGAGGCAGCTATGCCGGCATGTGGTGGGTCTTGCACAATGCCGATGGGGCCTTTGCCGCGCGTGGCGTTCACGGCCAGACCATCTATATCGACCCCAAGGCCGATATGGTGATTGCGCGCTTCGCCTCGCATCCTGTGGCGGCGAATGGGACCAATGACCCCACCTCATTGCCTGCCTATCAGGCGGTCGCGGACTATCTGATCGCAAAAGACCACTGAAACCTCAGCCAAAAGCCTGATGCCGGGCTGACTAAAAAAGTTTTGCCGATTACTGAAATACTAGTACTTTAATATTCGAATCGTGAAGGCAAACTTATGTCAGGACTTTTTCATCCCGGTATCTGCTATCTTCCCAGCAGCGAAAGCGGTGCGGGGATGCGGCGGTTGCGCAGCGTCGAGGGCATGTCTGACTTGTCGCGTCAGCGCGCCAAGGCGCCGCGCACTGCCAATCTGATCCACAAGGAACTGCACGATGATATCGTCACCATGCGGCTGCGCCCTAATGACCGGCTGTCCGAAAAAGAGCTGATCGCCCGCTTTGGCGTTTCGCGCACCCCGGTCCGCGAGGCGATCCTGCGGCTGGCGGACGAAGGGCTTCTGGTGATTTTTCCGCAGGCCGGCACCTTTGTTGCGCGCATTCCGGTCCGGGTTTTATGCGAATCCATCATCATCCGCCGCGCGCTTGAGGCCGTCTTGGTGCAAACCGCCTGCCAGACCCGCACCAAAGCCGACATTGCCGCGCTGGATCACAACCTTGCCCAGATGGAGGCCCTTTGCACGCAAGATGCCGTCGAGGATTTCCACCGCAATGATCTGGAATTTCATGCGCTGATCGGCCAGATCGCCGATCTGCCGACGGTCGCTGCGACCTCGGATCACACCCGCACCCAGATTGACCGCTACCGCGTGATGACGCTGCCCCAAGAGGGGCGCTTGATCCGCGTTCTGGGCGAGCATCGCGCCGTTCGTGACGCGATCGTCGCACAAGACGGTGCTGCCGCCACCGCAGCCATGGGCCACCATCTGGGACAGATGCTCGATGAGATCGCAGCATTGGACCAGATGGACCGCGAATATTTCTATGACGACCGCGAGAGGAGCGCGTCCTAACATGAGCATGACCACCGACATCCGCCATTCCGTTCACCCCGAAATGGCGCGCCAGATGGATACGGCCGAACTACGCCGCCATTTTCTGATCGAAAACCTGTTCACCCCCGGCGAAATCCGCCTGACCTATAGCCACACCGACCGTCTGATCGTCGGAGGCATCACGCCGACTTCGAGCCCGCTCGAACTTTTGGCGCCCAAAGCCGTCGGTCAAAAACGCTTCTTTGATGCGCGCGAGGGGGGCGTGATCAATATCGGCGGGCCGGGTCGGATCACGCTGGATGGCGTGGCTCATGACCTGCATGGCGAGGCTGCGCTTTACATCGGACGCTCGACCGGGCTTGCCAGCTTTGCCAGCCTTGATCCGGCCAATCCGGCGCGGTTTTATCTGCTTTCGGCACCGGCTCATGCCGACCTGCCCAGCACATTGATCGACGCCAGCCGCGCCAACCGCCTTGAGTTGGGCGATGTCGCCACCGCCAATCGCCGCACGATCTTTCAATTCCTGCATCCTGATGTGGTTGAGACCTGCCAATTGACCATGGGCATGACCCGGCTTGATACCGGAAGCATCTGGAACACCATGCCCGCCCATACCCATGACCGCCGCTGCGAGGCCTATCTATATTTCGGCCTGCCTGCGGATCAGCGCGTCTTTCACCTGATGGGCGAGCCTCAGGAAACCCGCCATATCGTCACGGCCAATGAACAGGCGATTTTGTCTCCGAGCTGGTCGATCCACTCTGGCGCGGGCACATCGGCCTATTCCTTCATCTGGGCGATGGCGGGCGACAACAAGGACTTCACCGACATGGATCACCTGACCATGGGAGAGTTGAAGTGACGCAGGCCAGTCCTTTTGATCTGCGCGGGCGCACCGCGATTGTGACGGGTGCCAATACCGGCATCGGGCAAGGCATTGCGATTGCACTGGCACAGGCGGGCGCGAATATCGCGGGCGTCGGCCGCTCGGACATGAGCGAAACAGCCGCCGCCGTTACCCAGGCCGGGGCGCGCTTTCACGCCATTTCTGCAGATCTGTCCACGATCGAGCCAGTGGCCCGTATCCTTGATGAAACCCTGGCAGCCTTCGGCCGGCTTGATATTTTGGTCAATAACGCCGGGATCATCCGCCGCGCCGACAGCGTGGATTTCACCGAGGCCGATTGGGATGCGGTCATCGATACCAACCTGAAAACGGTGTTTTTTCTGTCTCAGGCGGCGGGGCGTCACATGATCGCTCAGGGCGGGGGCAAGATCGTGAATATCGCCTCGCTTCTGTCATTTCAGGGCGGCATCCGCATCCCGTCCTATACCGCATCAAAAAGCGGACTGGCGGGGCTGACGCGGCTGCTGGCCTGCGAATGGGCGGCCAAAGGGGTCAATGTCAACGCCATCGCCCCGGGCTATTTCGTGACCAATAACACCACGGCTTTGCGTGATGACCCGCAGCGTAGCGCCGATATTCTGGCGCGCATTCCCGCCGGTCGCTGGGGCAATCCCAGCGATATCGGGGGCGCTGCGGTCTTTCTTGCTTCGGATGCCGCCGCCTATGTTCACGGCACGGTCGTGCCCGTCGATGGTGGATGGCTGGCACGATAACTTCCCTGCCGAATACGGGAGGGGAGGCCCGTGGCAATGCGATATGAGTTCAATTTCTCGGCCTTGGCGCCCTATTGGGAGGAATTCCTTTCGGGCGCCTGGGTAACCATTCAGCTGACAGTGGCTTCGGTGATCTTTGGCATGATCATCGGCGTTCTATGTGCCATCGCCCGTCGGTCGCGCTATGCGCTGCTGCGCAATGTGACGGGCGCCTATATCGAGACCGTGCGCAATACGCCGTTCATCGTTCAGATCTTCTTCATCTTCTTTGGCCTGTCCTCGGTGGGCTTGCGCCTGCCCATTTTGGCCGCGGCGGTTTTCGCGCTGGTGATCAATATCGGCGCCTATACCGCCGAGATCGTGCGCGCCGGGATGGAGGCCGTACCCCCCGGCCAGATCGAGGCAGCAGAGGCGCTGGGGCTGTCGCGCTTTCAGATCTACCGCGACATCATCTTGATGCCCGCGATTGAAAAGGTCTATCCGGCGCTGACCAGCCAGTTCATCTTGATGATGCTGACGACCTCGATCACATCGCAGATCTCGGCCGAAGAGCTGACGGGCGTGGCCAACAACATCCAGTCAAACACCTTCCGCTCGCTCGAGACCTATATCGTGATCGGCCTTCTATATCTGGCCATCACCTTCCTGATGCGTGGTGCGTTCTGGGCAATCGGCCAATGGGCCTTTCCCCGCCGCCGCAAGCTGGGGGGGATCTAGATGTCTGGCTTCACCTGGGCGCAATTTCTTTATCTACTAAACGGTTTGGGCTGGACGCTGATCCTTTCGGCATGTGCCTTGGTGCTGGGGGCGATCGGTGGCTTTGCCATCATGCTGGGGCGGATTTCACCGCGGGCATGGGTGCGAAACCTGTCGCTGGTCTATGTCCAGATCATTCAGGGCACGCCGCTTTTGGTGCAAATGTTCCTGATCTATTTCGGGCTGGGGGTTCTGGGCGTCGAAGTGCCCGCTTTGGTCGCGGCCTCACTGGCGATGATGCTGTATTCGGCCGCTTTTCTGGGCGAGATCTGGCGCGGTTGCGTCATCTCGATTGCGAAAACCCAATTCGAGGCCGCCGAGGCAATGGGGCTGACGCGCTGGCAAGCGCTGATTGATGTGATCTTGCCTCAGGCCATGCGCATCGCCACCCCGCCGACCGTGGGTTTTCTGGTGCAGCTGATCAAGAATACCTCGCTGGCTTCGGTCGTGGGCTTTCTCGAGCTGACCCGCGCGGCACAGGTCATCAACAACTCGCTTTTTCAGCCCTTCCTCGTCTTTGGCATCGCTGCCTGCCTTTATTTCGCGGTCTGCTATCCGCTGTCGCTATGGAGCCGCTCACTGGAAAGGAAACTAAATGCCGGCCGCCGTTAAACTTGACCATGTGATCAAACGCTTCGGCGCGCTCGAAGTTCTTAAAGGCATCAGCTTTGACATTGCCCCCGGAGAGGTCGTGGCCCTGATCGGTGCCTCGGGCTCGGGGAAATCCACGGCACTTCGCTGCATCAATCGCCTTGAGCAAATTCAGGGCGGCCGCATCGAGGTCTGTGGCCGCGAGGTCAGTGCAGCCGATGTCGATCTGCGCGCCTTGCGTCAGGATGTCGGGATGGTCTTTCAATCCTACAACCTGTTCCCGCATATGACCGTGGCCGAAAACGTCATTCTGGCGCTGAAGCGCGTCAAGCGCATGCCACGCCAGGACGCTGCGGAAATTGCGCGCCGCGTGCTGGCCCAGGTCGGCCTATCCGAGAAATACGACGCCTATCCCGAACAGCTTTCGGGTGGTCAGCAACAGCGCGTGGCGATTGCGCGTTCGCTTGCGATGCAGCCCAAGGTCATGCTGTTTGACGAGGTCACATCGGCCCTTGATCCCAAGCTGACCGGCGAGGTTTTGCGCGTGATGGAGGATCTGGCCAAGGGGGGCATGACCATGGTCGTCGTCACCCATGAGATGGGCTTTGCCCGCCGCGCAGCAGATCGCGTCATCTTTATGCATCAAGGAAATATTCACGAAACCGGCGGCCCCGAGATCCTAAGCGATCCCGCAACCCCCGAGCTGCGCGATTTCCTTGAACACGATCTTTGAGCCCCTCACCGGCTCAGGGCCAAAACCGGGCAGATGCCCGGCTCAGAAACGAACGACCCAATAGGAGGAAAGACCCATGACACTGACCAAGACCCTGACCCGCCTTGCTGCCAGCGCAGCGCTGGCCCTTTGTGCCGCAGCCGCGCCCGCTTTGGCCGATTTGCAGCAGATCAAGGATGCCGGAAAAATCCGCATCGCCGTGGCGATGGGCATTCCGCAATATTCCTTTGTCGATGGCCAGATGCAGCCGACCGGCTCGGATGTGGAAACCGCCAAGATGCTGGCCGAAGATCTGGGCGTCAAATTGGAGCTGATCGAGATCACCAATGCCGCCCGCGTCCCCACGATCCAGACCGGCAAGGCCGATCTGGTGGTCTCGGCGCTTGGCATCACCGATGAGCGCAAACAGGCGATCGACTTTTCGGTGCCCTATGCCACCTTATCGATCATTGTCGCAGCACCTGCCTCGGAAGCGATCAGCAGCTATGCCGATCTGACCGGCAAGCGCATCGGCGTGACCCGCGCCACCACCAATGATCAGGACATCACTGCACAAACCAATGGCGCAGAAATCCTGCGCTTCGAGGATGATGCCACGTTGATCACGGCTGCCGTTTCCGGCCAGCTGGACATCATCTCAAGCCAATCTGCGGTTCTGGGCGGTATCAATGAAAAACGCGCCTCCAACCCGCTGGAAACGAAATTCGTGCAAAAGGAAACCAACCTTGGCATTGGCATTCCCAAGGGCAATCCCGAATTGGTGGCCTGGACGGATGAATGGGTAAAGACCAATTTCGAGAACGGGAAATTGCGCGAGGTCTTTACCAAGTTCCACAATCGCGATCTGCCCGATGATCTGACCTCGCGCTAAGGTCAGGCTTCTATCCTTGGCTCTGGCCGCATCCCGACAGGGGCGCGGCCTTTTATCTTCGCGCGGCAAGGTCTTGGCGCAAAGCAGCCATGCCCCACCCAAAACCATGCCTGCTAAAGGTGGACATGACCCGCCGATCACGGCAAACGGGGGGCGCTGCTGCCACCGGGACCGCGCGAGATGGTATTTCTATATAATCTGACCATGCCAGAAATCTTGCTGCGTATTCTCGCAGTTCTGATCTATGCCGGGTTGCAGGGCGGACTTTTGGCCGCAATTTTGACGGCTCTGGGGGATCGGCGGCCACGCGATGAAGATCGTCTAAGCTTCAACCCCTTTCGTCATGTCCTGCTGTCGGGGATCTTTCTGGGCATTGCCTTTCGCATGAGCTGGATCGAGCCGATGCCTGTCGGCCCCGCGCACAGCTGGGGCCAAAGGCTGCGCCCTGCCGTGGCAGTCTTGCTTAGCTTTGCGGTCTTGTTGGCGCTTGTGCCGGTACTGGACCTGACCCGCGCCCCGTTACATCAGGTTTTGCCGCGCACGGCCGGCTATATGACGCTGGCCAGCATCGACACATTGCAAAATGTCTTGGTCGGCTCGGTTGCACTGGGGCTTTTGCCGCTGCCGGGGCTGATGATGGGAACGGCAGTCCCGCCCATCTTTCCGCGCCTTGCCAAAAAGTACCGCAAGCTGGCGGGCATCGGAATGGCCGTGGCGGCCATTCTTGTCATCCTGGGCTGGTTTCCCGATGTCACCCCATGGGTCAAGGCATTGCGGCTGGTTTAAGGTCCGGGCGATCCCAACCGGGCCATACGATTTGGCCACACGCGATCAGGAAACAGACGGTCCGGGCATTAGGGTTAAGCGCGGGCAATCTGGCGAAAGACAGGCGGCCGGGGACGCCAGCTTGACGCCCCGGCCTGTCAAAACCCGATCACAATGGGCCTATTGCGCGTCTTTGGCGTCGCCTGCCGTACCTTCATAACCGTATTCGGCCATCAGGGCCGCAATCGTGCCATCCGCGATCAGCGCGTCGATTGCAGTATCGACTTGCGTACGCAGATAGCTGTCGCGCTGCTTCATCAAGATCCCGACACGTGTGACCGTATTGGGGACCGGTTTCAGCGAAATCACATGCAGCCCAGCCGCATCGGGATTGCCCGCGCGTTGCAGCGCGGCAAAGACCGGCTGCCAGATCACCATTCCCGCGATCGAGCCATCAGCCACGCGTTTGCTCATCAGATCCATATCGGCATAGGGCAGTCGGATAAAGCGCTGCTCTTTGGGCAATTGCTGGTTCCAGGTGATGAACACCCGCTCTCCCATGGATGAAAGCGCTGTGCCCAGCTTACGGCTGCGCTCGATATCCATCAACGATTTGTAATCATCCTTGACCACCAGCACATAGGGCAGGCTGACATAGGGTCGGCTGATCACCGACCAATCGGGATAGGGCGAGTTCTCTTGCACCGTCATGCCGACCATGATGTCGCATGTATTGGTCATGGCGATCTGCAGCTCATCAAGAAAGCCTTCGCCACTGGTCGGATAGCCACCAAATCCCTCGTGGAACTCGGGCTTGAGAAACAAAGCCTCGGCGATGGCCTGACCAACGGCCCGATCAAAATCATGCAGCTTGCCGGTGACATCGACACAGATCTGCAACTTGTCGCCGTCCATGCGGCGGGTATTGTTCAAAAGCTCGGAAGGTACGCCATAGCTTTGTGCAACGCATGAGGTTGCCGCCGCAAAGCCAAACACCCCCGCCATCAGCCATTTCATCATCTCTGAACCTTTCCTTAGCTAGCAAAAAGGGGGCCGAGGCCCCCTTTTCAAGTCATGCCGTTACGGTCTTACTTCGCGTCTTTTTTCAGTTTGTACACGAAGATCGAGTTGCCGTTGCCGTTCGGCAGCGGGGTCTCGAGGAAGGCCGACGAGATGGTCGAAGCCGAGTTCGAATAGCCGGTCGGAACGACCAGATACTGCTCGCCGTCGATCTCATAGGTCACAGGCGAACCACCGATCGGTGCGTTCAGGCGCTGTTGCCACAGCACATCACCGGTCTTGTCGTCAAAGGCTTTGATGTAACGCGCAGCGTCGCCACCAAAGACCAGACCACCAGCGGTTGCTAGAACCGACGAGGTCGGAGCTTCGCGCTGACGGTGCTGCCACAGGTGATCACCCTGGGTCGGGTTGATCGACAGTGCTTCGAACAGACCGGCTTTGTCCTGACCTTCGGGCAGAACGCGCGGACCGAACTTGACCGAGCCAACTGCGTTACCGGCAGTGAATTCGGACTGGGTCGGGGTCACGTCGTTGCACGCTTCGGTCAGCGGGACGTAGTAGGTCTGGGTCAGCGGGCTATAGGAACCAACCTGCCACAGTTTGCCACCCGAAACCGAGGTACAAACATGCACGGCCTGACCAACCGAAGTCGGGATCAGATCTTGGTTGATATGGACGGTGCCGTCTTCGTCGATCTTGGTCACGACGTTCTGGAACACGGTCTCTTTCGACCACAGGTATTTGCCGGTCTCGCGGTCAAGTGCGAAAGCGATACCGTTTTTGCCCGGAACCGAAACCAGCATCTTGTGGGTTTTGCCGTCGACTTCCTGGTCAACCAGGATACGCTCGAACGGGCTGTCCAGATCCCAGTTGTCCTGCGGCAGGTGCTGGAAGTACCACTTCAGCTTGCCGGTGTTGACGTCCAGTGCCAGCGTCGAGTTGGTGTAAAGCACATCGCCATCACCCGAACCACGGATCAGCTCTGCATAAGGGCCGGGCATGCCGACGCCCCAATAGGTGATGCCCAGTTCCGGGTCATAGGAACCGGTGGTCCACGGCGTGCCGCCCCAACGGTTTTCCGCCGGAACTTCGCCCCAGCTTTCTTGCTGCTTGGGGTTTTCCGGATCGTCGATCGTGTTGAAGCGCCACAGCTCTTCACCCGTGTTCAGGTCATGCGCCATGATATAGCAGCCGCCTGCGGTACCGGCGATCGAGCAGCCCGAGATTGCCGAGATGATCTTGTCACCCGCAATCAGAGCACCGATCGTATAGGAATAGCCCTTTTCCCAGTCGAGAACTTGCTTTTCCCATGCGATTTTGCCGGTTTTCGCGTCCAGCGCGACCAGTTTCGCATCCGGCGTGGTCAGGATGACTTTGTCACCAGCCAGCGAGATCGAGTTTTTCTGGCGGCGTGCCTGGTTGGCCTGATACGACCACGAGCTGGGCATTTCCGGCAGAACGTGGCGATAGGTCCACAGCAGGTCGCCCGATTTTGCATCAAGCGCTTCGACGATACCGTTCGAAGTCTGCAGGAACATAACGCCGTCATGGATCAGCGGAACGGTTTCCTGGATGCCGACATCAGCCATCGGCCATGCCCATGCCAGTTCCAGATCCTTGACCGTCTCTTTGTTGATCTGGTCCAGACCCGAGAAGCCGGTGTTGGCATAGTCACCGCGCCACTGCAGCCAGTCGCCTTTCGGCGGGTTGGCCAGCATTTCCGAGGTAACGGGGGTGTATTTGTCCAGAACGCTTTGTGCGAAAGCGCCCGGAACCAGCGTGATTAGTGCCGTCGAGGCGATCAGAAGCTGTTTGCGAATGTTGAGTTTCATTCTCTGTCTCTCCTGGAGGCAGTTAACCGGTCAGCCCGGCACCGCCAAAACCCGAATTAGTTTTTGAACTGCGGAAGTTCTTTGCCCCAAGTGAAAGCTTGAGGAACATTCGTATCACCGGCCTCGATGGTCGTTTCCTGGTTGGCCAGTGCCAGTTTGGCAGCGCCATCCTTGGTCTCGGCGACCAGGCTGACATTCGCCATATCAGCGGTGGTCAGGGCTTTGTCGCCAGCCTCTGCGCCGTTTTGCTGCATGATATATGCGATGATGTTCAGATAGGTTTCTTCACCAAGCTGTCCCGGCGCTGCCGGGGGCATCGCGACCGAGATGAACTCGTAAAAACCACCTGCAGTATCCCAGTTGCCCATGATGTCCTGGCCAAAAAGACCCGGAGCTTCGGGACCTTCTAGGCGGACGCCGTGGCATTGCGAGCACTGCGACATATATGCGGTCTGACCCGCCGTCGCCTGCTCGGCCGTGAAGCCTGCTGCGACGATTGTCGAAGTTGACGCGAATGTCATGGCTACGGCAGAAGTGATTGCAAGGACAGTGGAGCGTCCGAAAATTTTGGCTGGCACCTGAGCCTCCATGCTGTTTCGTCCGGCACGAGTCTCTGCTCGTTCCAGATCGGTCTGACTTACGGTTTGCACCGCGGAAAGCTGCGCAAACGCCCAAAGGACGCAATCGCGGCCCGTCTCCCGGATGGGAACGAACGTGGCAACGACTGGGTGGAAATTCGCGCATTCCGTTAACGACTTATCACGACGAAAAGTTTCGCCGTTAATAAGCCTTAACGAGGGATGCGCCCGTTTGAGGGGAAGTTCAAGAGGTGGCCGTATCCCTCGGCATACAAAATATTCGGTTTTTTTTGAAAAGACGTAGAGTTAATTAGCAGGCGCAACGATTTGTTCGCGCTGCATTTCCCGCTCTAACGCCTGACGCACCGCACGGGTCAGCGTCACGTCGCCACGCCACAACCCAAAGGCTAGTGCCGTGTTTTCACCCGCTTGCGGCGGCAGCTCGTGAATGGGTGTATCGGGCGGCAAAGGTGTCAAACTTGAGGCGATCGCCGTGCCCCCCTGCCCCAGCCAAGCCGTCAAATCCGAGGGTGCGGCAAGTGGTCGCGCCTTCCAGCCAGCCGCGCGCATCCAACTGGAAAGCCGCACACGGTCCAACCCGGCCGAGCCCATAAAGACACCCACCGTCGCGCCAGCGGGCAAATCCTTGGCACCGCCCGCCCGGATAAGACCGATTCGTCCGCCATTGGGCAAAAGCGTCAAAAACCCGCGATTGGTCTCGCTATCAGCCAGACCACCCCCCAGAATATCGCATTGACCACGCCCGATCTGCCAGTCGCGCGGATTAAACGAGCGGCCCATATTCGCGATCTCGACAACCCGAAGCTGGACCTTCAGCTGTTGGGCCACGCCCTGCATCTGGGCCAGTTCGGGGCCGGGATGGCCCGGCTCATTGGCGCGGATCAGCGCGCTGTCGCGATCTGGCACGCAAAACCGCACGAAACCCTGTTTTTGTCGGTCCGCCAGCGAGGTATCGGGCGGCAAATAGCTGAGGGCGCCCAGAAACAGTGCAATCACCGTCAGATCGATCAACGGTTTGCGCCAGCGGCGCCAGCCGCCCGTCACTTGCCAAAACTCCGCAAGGCCCACAGGAAAAAGCCAATGATGCCGGCCCCAACCAAGGCAAAGCCGATCATGGGGTCGAATTGGTTAAAGCCGATCAAGATGCCGCGCAAAGCATCGACCGCATAGGTGATGGGATTGGCGCGGATCAGCATGATCAGCCATTCGGGATAGCTTGCCACCAATTGCGTGCGCGTCAGCGAAGGGTCCAGCGGAAAGACCGAGGATGAGGCAAAATAAAGCGGCAGGATCACGGTATTTGAAAAGACGCCAAACCCTTCGAAACTGCGCACTTTGCTGGCCAGCACCACGCCAAAGCAGGTCAGTGCAAAGGACAGCGCGAACATATAGCCGATGGCCTGCAAAACCTGTGGCAAGGTCAGCGTGACATCGGCAAAGCGCGCCAGGATCAGCACCAGCGTTCCGTGCCCGGTCGCAGCCGTCGCCCCGCCCAGAACCTTGCCCAGCAAGACCGCCCATCGCGGCATGGGCGAGACAAGCACCTCGCGCAGAAAGCCGAATTCGCGATCCCAAATCACCGATACCGCGAATTGGATCGAGGTATACATGATGTTCAGCACGATCACGGCCGGGAACAGGAATTGCAGGTAGCTATAAGGCAAAACCAGCCGCACCTCGCCGAACACTTCACCACGAAAATAGGGGTTCAGACCGACGCCAAGGATCAAAAGCCAGATCAGCGGACGGCTGACGCCCCCCAGAAGCTGACCCTTGTCACGGGTGGCACGCATGATCTCGCGCAGCCAGACACCGTGTATACCGCGCAAAATGGGAAGGATCGAAGTCATCTGCCGTCCTGGGGGCTGACCGCGGCTGCTTGGGCTAGCCGCGACCGTAAAAATCGGATTGAGGATCGTTCAGGACCATTTGCCTGAGTTCTCCCCATAGGCGCTCGCGCAAGGAATTGAAATCCGCATGACTGCGCGGATCGCCGCTTTGGCGCGCAAAAGGAACGTCAATCAGTTCAGCGATGCGACCCGGCCGGGGCGACATCAGCAAGATCCGGTCCCCCAGAAGCAGCGCCTCATCCACGCTATGGGTGACAAAAACAACCGTCCGGCTTGCACCATCGCGGCCGCTACGCGACAGTTTCAGAACCTCGCCCTGCATCAATTCGCGCGATTGAGCATCCAGGCTGGCAAAGGGTTCATCCATCAGCAGGATCTGCGGCTCGGCACAAAGCGCACGCGCCAAGGCCACCCGCTGCTGCATGCCCCCCGAAAGCGAACGCGGATAGCTGGCGGCAAAACGGCTAAGCCCGACAAGGTGCAAATAGTGCTCGATGCGCGCGGCGCGCTTGGTGGCGGGCAGATCGGGCAGCACAAAGGCCAAGTTTTCCGCCACGGTTTTCCACGGCAGCAGTCGAAAGTTCTGAAAGACCGTGGCGCTGACGGCCCCCGGCCGGGGCGGGTGGCCCTGAACCAAAACCTGGCCCTTGCTGGGCGTCACCAACCCGGCAATCAGACGCAAAAGCGTGGTCTTGCCGCAGCCCGAAGGCCCCAGCACGACCAGCACCTCGCCCTTGGGGATCTGTAGCGTCAGATCCTTGATCACGGCGGCCCCCTCTGGCTGAAACGCCAGAGAGACATCGTCAAAAAGGATTTGTGCCGATTGCGCCATGACTTAGCGCGAGACCGGATCTACATCGCCATCCGCTGCGCCGATCTTGGCCAGAACCTTGTCGGCCGGGCCGAAATCGACCCAATCCTGCAACGTGACCTTGGGCAGCGTCTTGAAGTCCTCGGATTGGTAAAGCCAGTCTTGCGAATAGGTCAGCTCGTCCTTTTGCAGCCCGCCATTGACCGACCAGCTGGTCAGAAAGGCCTGACCCAAAGTATCAAGCGTCGCGGCATCCACATCGGGGCGCAGCTTGGCCATCGCTGCGGGCCATGCCGATTTATCCTTGGCCATATCGCGCGCGGCCAAGGTCAAAGCCTCGATCACGGCCTCGACCTCGGGGCCACGATTTTCCAATGTCGCCGATTTGACGGCATTGACCTTGGATACGACCGGTGCGGATTTGTAATAATCCTCGACGGTCACAAGAACGGGCAGTTTTTCATGCCCCGGCAAGGCCAGATAGCTGCCGATCGACATGGTCGTGGCGCCGACCTGACCCGCGGCCAATGCCTGCGCGCGGATATTGGGCTGACCAAGCGCGACCATTTCAAGGCCGGTCGGATCAACGCCCTTGTCGCTTAGAACCTTGGTCGACAGCGTATGATCAAGGCTTCCAACCCGGCCAATGCCAAAGCTTTGCCCCTTGAGCCCATCCAGCGTCATCCCCTCTTTGCCCGCGATCAGATAGGGCAGTGCCTTGTTGGGCGAGGTGACTGCGCGCAGATCCTTGGCACCCTGCGCCACCAGTTGCACAAGGCTTTCGGTGGCGACATTGGCCATTTCGCCTTCGCCCGATTGCAAGGCCGCCATGGCCATCGGGGTCTGCTGCACGCGGATGATTTCGACATCAACGCCCGCGCGTTCAAAATAGCCCCCCTCTTTGGCGATATCGACCACCGAATTGGGAACCAGCGGAGGCTCGAGATCGGTGATGATCAGGCGAAAGGGCTCGGCCAGGGCCGCAGTGCTGGCCAGCAGCGCCAGCATGACCGGGGCCGCAATGGTGGTGAGAAGGCAAACGGGTTTCAGCGTCATGCGAAGGGACTCCGGTTAAGATCAGATCAATCAGCGTCCGCCCGCAGACATCCAGCGGGTCAGGCGGTTTTCAGCGTAGCGCAGCATTTCGGTGACAAGCACACCAATAAGCGACAAGGTTAGCACGACGACGAAATATTCGGCCATGCGGAAGCTGGCACCATAGGTTGCCAGCAATCCGCCCAGACCCTTCACGGCCGTGTAAAGTTCGGCAACCACAGTATTGATCAGGCCGATGGTCGCGCCGATACGCAGTCCAGTGACCAAAAACGGCACCGCCCCCGGCAAGATGACATGCGCGAAAATGCGGCGCTGACTGGCGCCGGCGGCGCGCGCCATTTCAATCAGATCGCGATCAGCCGCGCGGACCCCGGCATAGGTGTTAAGGATGATCGGCATGACCGCCCCTAGAAAGACGATGAACACCTTGGCTTGCAGCCCCAGCCCCAGCAACACGATGATCAATGGCACAAAGGCCACCCGCGGGGTTGCGGCCAGCGCATAGACAAAGATGTCGATGGTACGCCCGAAAAAGGGCCAAGCCCCCATGAGCAGCCCCATGCCGATGCCGAAAAGAGCCGCAAGGCCTATGCCGCTAAGATAGACCTGCAACGAGGCAAGAACCGCCTGATAAAGCCGCCCCTCGGCCAGCATGGTCTTGGCCGCAGCCAAAGTCTGACCGGGCGAGGCAAACAATCCCTGTGGCATTTGCGCCGCGATCAGTGACCACAGCACCAACAACAGGGCCAGAACGGCAAGCCGCGCCAATGCGATCATCGCCGCCCTGCCCGTCGTCCGGCATTGCGCTGCGCATCGCGCAACCCATCGGCGCGGTCACGCAACACTCGGCCCGTCAAGCCAAGGAAAACCCCCTCGAGTGTCGGTGCTTCCAGCCGCATCTCGCGCAGGCGGTTGCCAAATCGCGCCAGAAAATTCGGGGTGAAATCATCGCCTTCGGCCGGAATGGCCAGCGTCTCGGGGCCGATCGCATGGGCGGTGGGATAGGCCTGCAGCAGCGCTGCGCGGTCTGCGGCACTTGCGGGCACCACATGAAGAAAGCTTTTGCCCAGATCGGCCTTTAGCTGCTCGGGGCTGCCCTCGGCGATGATGCGGCCCTTGTCGATGATGCAGATGCGATCCGCACTTTCGACCTCATCAATGTAATGGGTGGTGGTCAACAGCGTCAGGCCACGTTCGCGGCGCTGCTGATCAAGATAGGTCCAGATCTTGGCGCGCGTCTGCGGGTCCAGCCCCACCGTCGGCTCATCCAGAAACAAGATCTGCGGGTCATGCATCAGCGCGCGCGCAATTTCCAACCGCCGCTTCATCCCGCCAGAAAAGCTGCGCACGATCGCCTCGCGCCAGTCGGTCAGCTCGACCAGATCCAGCACCCGGTCTATGGCTGCGGCACGCGCGCGCCCAGACATGCCGTAAACCCGGCCGTGAAAGTCCAGGTTTTCCTCGGCGGAAAGGCGATCATCAAGGCTGGGGTCCTGAAAGACCATGCCGATCGACAGCCGAACCTTGCGCGAGGCGCGGCGCACATCATGGCCCGCAACCGCGACTTCGCCCTCAAAGCGCTCGCTCAGGGTGGCCAGCACCGACATCAAAGAGCTTTTCCCAGCCCCGTTGGGCCCCAGCAGCGCGAAAGAGCTGCCCCGGGCGACCTCAAGCGACACATCATCCAGCGCCAGCTGACTGCCATATCTCAGCGACAGATGCGAAACCTGCACAGCCAAGGTTTCTGCCACGGCTTCAGGGGCTTTTTGCGCCTTGGCCACGGGCTGGCTGGATGAGGTCATGGATGCATCGGGCAAAAGCGGCCCCCTGAACAGCGAATGAGTTGGGCGGTTACCCGGCCATAACCCTATGAGGCGAGCAGGGAAAGTCCGCAGATGCCATGAGCTGCGAATTCCCCGCAAACTGTCGCAACGATTGCACGCCGCCGCAGGGCGATTATGCTGCCCATGACGGATCGGCCGATCCGGGAAACACCCCTAAGCTTCACCGTAAGAGGACCAGAAATGACCGTCTATCTGATCGCCGAAGTCAAAGTCACCGATCCCGCATGGATCGCGGATTATGCCGCCAAAGTTCATGACATCGCTGCCACCTATAATGGTCGCTACCTGTCGCGCAGCGGCAATATCGAAACCCTTGAGGGCGAGAAAACCGATGAGACCTTGATCGCTCTGATCTCGTTTCCCACGCGGGCCGATGCTCTGGCATTTGCCAACGCCCCCGAATACGCCCCTTTCGCCAAAGCGCGCCAGCAAGGCTCGGTCAGCCACTTCCGTCTGATCGACGACACTGATCTGGCAGGCGCCATCCCCTATCTGGGCAAGGCGGGCTGAACGCATCGGGCATGCCGCATGGCGAAAACCGCCCTGCGGCACTGCCGATACAGGCGATATGATCATATCAGCCGCCCCCTTTGGCAAAGGCCCGGCCCAAAACGCGAGCAGCAAAAGAATTAAGCTATATGCCTAATATGACCACTGTATTCTTGCTGCCCCCCGCCACCCCTGATAAGGTTTAAATTCGTTTAGTTGTGGGCAGGGCGCGGCATGTTTGTGCCAGATTTGGAGCATGAAAAAACACTCCGGCCTTGGCCCGATATGGTCGGTTCACGCCCCGAGGGCAGGTTCAAAGTCGAACTGTCACGGATTATGGACATCACGCCCTTGGATGCGCAGCTTGGCATCTGGCCCAAGCAAACGATTCCCGATCCGCTGGCCCCTTTGGTCTTTGGACAGGATGGCGCGTTGAAGGGCCTTCACAGCTACGCATTGCTTGACGGCGCCAAGATCGACAATCTTCCAGAAGAGCTGGCAAATACAGCCCTGCCCCACCGATGCCTGTTCAAGGGCGCGGCCGAGGCGGATTGGGGCCATGTCGCACCCTGGCTGGTGGCGCTTGATCCCGATAATCGCCTGACCCGTCGCCTGTTCACCAAAGGCGCTGAAAATTTCGGACTTTGGCAATTTGGTCCTGCGCTTTTCCTGAGGTCCGCGGCAACGCTTGGCGATCTGTGGCGCCATCTGCGCAAATTCACCCGCGTTGAAGATGAGACTGGCAATTGGGTCTATTTCCGCTTCTGGGATCCGGTCTCGCAGGTGATGATGCATCGCAGCCAACACCTTGCCGGACCGCGCGCTTTTTTTCGCCCCCTGCCCCTGACCCTTGCCCCCCAGCCACATGACAACAGCTGTTATGTGCTCAAAAGCGACTATCAGCCCGCGCCCGACGAGCTGCCTCTGACCGGCCAACGCGCCGACGAGGCACAAGGCGGCGCTGGGGTCAGCGGATGGAACGACAATCCGCACGATGGTGCGTCATGAAGCTGACCGATCTTTTATCCGAAGAGGCCCGCTCGACCGGGCGTGATCTGCGGCTGCAACGCTATCTGGACGAGGCCTGCACCTTTCTGGAATTTGCCTATGAAGACGATCAGTTCCTGCAAAAAGATAGCCAGCGTCGCGAATTTGCGCAGGCCTGCTATGAGCGCTCGCATAACCTTGGCATCACGCTGATCCGCGACCATCTGGGCTATCTCTCGCTGAGCGTGCTGTGTGGCTATGCATTCGAGGCAAATCCGCTGTTGCAGACGGAACTGGACCGCGCAGGCTGGATCGATGAGCGCTGGCAGACAAGGCGCAGCCCCGATCCGGTTGCACTCACCGAATTTGCCAATCGCTGGCAACAGATGGCGCGGCTGGAATGCGCCAATCCGGTCGTGTTGCTATCGGCCTGCCAGGATGCGCTGGATCAGATCGAGGGCGAGCCGCATGGCCAAGCCCTGCCTCGTGCGCTGCATCTGAATTTGCTGCGCAACGCTTGGCCCGACCGCAGCGCAATTATGCCAGAACGCACGCTGGAATGGTTTTGTGATTTGCTGAACCGCAATATTGTGCAACAGAATATGCCCGCAGATGTCGCCATCGTCTTCTCGGTCTTGTCGCTGCATCTGGGGATCTTCTTTTTCCACGACCCTCGCTATCAAGAGCTGGCCATTGCCCATGCCCAAGGTTCCGAAGACCCTGCCGCGCGCTCGGCGCGGGTCGCAGCCGCGATGCTGCATTTCCTGACCTTGTCGCCCGTATCCGAAGGGGGGACCGCCCATGGCTGAAGCTCAGACCGCCAGCCCCTCGATCCGCGAGATGATCAGCTCGCTTCTGGGCGAGCTGGGCAGTTCGACCGGAAAAGCCGCGCGCCGCATCGGCATTCCCGTCCCCGGCGGCTCGGCCTCGGCCGATGCGGCCCAGCGCGGCCTCGCAGGCGTGCCCAATTCGACCTTGGGCAGCGATGTGGTCCGATGCCCCATTGCCATTGTCCTATCCGTGCAAAGTCACGCGGGTGACATTGCATTGCAAGGGGTGACTGTCTGGGGCAATGGCAGCCGCATCGGCACATCCGACCGCGAGGGGCGCGTCGCAGGGACCGTCACCGCCAGCGAGGGGCGTGTGCGGATCAAAGCCGTTTACGAAAACCCGGACCGACGCGTCAAACGCGAGGAATTCACCCTTGAGATCACGGACATAAACCCCACCAGCCGTCAGGCCCGAGGCGGCGAGGCGCGCAACTTTATCGCCAAGGTTCAGGATGTCTTTGGATCGGGCGAAGGTGGTTTTCCTGGCGACAAGGATTTTATCGACCGCTATGCGGGCGCGGATCTGGTGAGCATGCCCTTGGGCGGCGTGCCGACGCTTCAGGTGTCGGTCAAGATGGCAACCCTGTCGCTCTCGGTGCCCTATCGCAACCAAAACGACGCCCCCGAGACCATGGGCGGGGTCTCGTTTTCGGGTTCGGTTCTGTGTATGCCCAGCTCGGCCGAAATGCAGGCCCGCTATTGGCAGATCCCCGCCATTCTGACTGCCCGCGATGGCAGCCAAAGCCAACAGGCGATGGACCGCCGCAACGTCATGCAAAAATGCTATGACCGCGCGCCCAAAAGTTTTTCCTTGACCGGAAACAGCGCTCGCCATTGGCAGGATTGGACCAATCTGCGCGGTGCCATGGGCGAATTGGCCCAAGCTGCCACCCCGGACCGTTTCCGCATCACCACAGGTCCTGCAGGCGGAGAAGAGCAGAATATTCCAAGTGCCTATGCCGATGGGCTGGGGGCGCTGCTGACCAAGGGGTTACCGGTGGTAACCTCGACCCATGCGACGACCTTTGGTCATGTCATGGTGGTGATCGGTGCCGTCTGGCGTCATGATCAGCATTGTGAGTGGCTGATCATGAATGATCCCAATGGAACCTTGGCCAGCGCCGATTCCATCTATGGCACGTTGCGTCTGCAAGGTACGGTCGGGCTGAATGGCGCCAATGCCGCCCCAGATGTGCGCGCCGTACAAGAGGCGCTGATCCGCACCGGCCATTACCAGGGCGAGCCGGGCGCGCCCGTCACTGCCAGCGACCCGAATGATCCCACAATTGCAGCGATCCGCGCCTTTCAAGGCAAGTCTGGCGATGGGCTGATCACGCCACGCGGAACGACCGAGGCTCGGTTGAATACCCGCCTGGGCCAGGGAACCTCTCCCGGTTACAGCCGCATTGAAAACGAGACGAACCGCGCCAATGATGATCGCGGCCGCCATGTCTATTACAATGGCGAAACCATGGGGCGGCGGCAAAACACCTTTAAGCTGAAAGGACAGGCATGGACCTGTGTCATCGAGCCGATAACGCCGCTGACCAAAGCCGAGATCGCAGCCCGGCTGACACCCGGCATTCCCGCCCGGCCCGATCCGGTCGCGCCGGCGGGCGCCTAGGAGCGTGGCCGGATCAACGCCCCCTTAGGGCGTTGGCGCTTGGCATCGCCCTGTGTCTTGCGCCCTGCCTGGCCGCAGCAGAGCCTTCCGGGCAAGATTGCAAACAAAGCGAAAACCGTGATCTGCGCGCCTGTTCCGATCTGCAAGCGGCAAATATCCTGCATTCAGCGGCAACGCTGGCCTGCAACGGCGATTGCGTGATCCGGCAGGACGGGCCCGATGCAATCATCCTGAACCCCAAGGGACAAATGCGGCACCGGGTTGCGGGGGCGGTCTTTCTAGCCGGTTTGGGCCAAACCCGTTGCTTGCGGTTCCTGCCGTTTCTGACGGACGCAGATGCGGTGATCGTGCTGGATAGCCGGGACTTTTCCATCCATGCGCGCCTTAGTCTTGACGGTATCTATGACACGCCGCTTGCAGATGACGCCAATCTTCGCGATCAGCTGATTGCGACAGGGCAGCTATCCTGCGATGCCCGACGCTTTTTCATCCCGCTTCAGGACGAGGCGGGCTTTGCCTTGCTGGACCTCAACCCCGAGGCGGCACGCCCCCCTTCCCCGCCGGACCCCATGCTAGGTCGGCCTGTCTTTCCCTCGCCCAGTGGGCGCTATGGGCTTTGGCTGGACGGGGTCGAAGGGCGCTATCAGCTGCGCGATTTCGTGACCGGGACAGACTTCCCGACCACAGCACAGCCTGAACTGGACCTGCCCTTCTTTGACATCTCCGAAAGTCACCTTTTGATCCGACGCCATGTTTCATCCGGCATGAGCATCGATATCATCGACCTGCCAACCGGCCAAAAGCTGGCAACCGTGCCTTATCCGCCTGAAAGCGGGCTGGATTTTCACGTCACCCAAGGCAATCAAGGTTTCGCTTTGGTGCCACTTAGCCCGTAACTCGCGGGCGGGGCGCGGGCAAGCATTTCGGCCCTCGGCTAGATCGTGACATCCTCGCCGGGGGCAACGCTCATGACATCTTGCCACTCGGGATGGCGCTGATATTGCGCACGAACATAGGGGCAGATCGGAATGATGGTGAACCCCTCGGAACGCGCCAAAGACACCATATGCGCCACCAAGGCCGCCGCAGCCCCCGTCCCGCGCAAGCTGTCGGGCGACCCGGTATGATCGGCGCTGATCCGGTTCGGACCGCGTCGGGTATAGGTGATTTCGGCCTCGCCGTCATGGTCTGCAAGGCGCGCGGTAAAGCGGCCGTGGCGTGCGTCGCGCTCTTCTTGCGCGAAAACGAAATCTGACATGATTGCCCTCATTGCTCTTTGCGGCCTCACCCGGGCCGCTGCCGATGCCAACCTGCCTTTGGGCAAAAGGTTCCGGCCCACATTGGCGCAGGGCCACGCAATCAGGCTTTCGCGCAATTTATGCGTTGTATCCCGCCCGAGATACGTCCATGGGGTGGCCGGGAAAAATCTAATAGGCACCAAAATGGTTATAATCTGCATATAATCATCTGATCAGCCTACCAATACCACCTGAGAGCGAGTAAACCTTTGAGTGAAGTAAGCGCATTTTATCAATTAACCGCATTGTAACCGGTGTCAGCTAACTTTCGATGATGCGTCCCTGATCGCTGGCAGGAATATTATGTCTCAGACCTCTTTCGACCTGAAAAACCCGCCGACGCGCTGGGTTGAATCCATTCGCAGCCTTCAGGAAATCACCGGCGCCGATCTGGTCCGATTGTTTTGCGTTTCCAACGGCGATTTCAAGGTCTTGGCCCAGCATAGCAGCGCCAAGACCGATCCCCTTGCCGTGGAATTTTCCGTGCAGAACAACTGGGCAGGCCAGCATGATGGCTTTGTCCGCGAGGGTCAGTTCATCCTGCCGGTTTTTCATGCCGATAGCACGCATTTTGGCTTGATCGAACTGCTGGCCAAAGATCCCGCAGTCTTTTCCGAACCGAACCTGCGTCTTGCGCGGCTGATGCGTGGCGCGATCGAGGATCAACTGGCGCTGCAAAGCATGGCTACGGCCGACGTCAGCGGTAAACTGGACGAGTTGCGCCGCGCCCAAGAGGGGCGACGGCTGGCCGAGCAACGCTTTCACCTGCTCGTTGAAAACTCGCTTGATGCCTTTTACATGCATGACGACAAGGGCCGCCTCTTGGACGTCAATGACCGCGCCTGTGAATCTTTGGGTTACACCCGCGCCGAATTGATGCAGATGAAGGCAGATGATCTGTCTCTTGACCTGACCCAACAGGAAAAAGAGGACATCTATGACATCACACCGCCCGGCGCTTCGGTCCAGATTTTTGACACACATACCCGCAAGGATGGCACGACCTTTCCGGTCGAGGTCAAGATTTCCTGCCACCTACTTGCGGGCGAAAAGATCTTTCTGGGCATTGCCCGCGACCTGAGCGAGCAGATCGAAGCGCGCAAAACGCTGCAGGATCTGAATGACGAGCTGGAGAAGCGCGTTCTCAATCGTACGCTCGAGCTGAAGGAAAGCTCGGATCGACTGATGGCGATCATGGATACGGCCACCGATGCCATTTCCTTGACCGATAGCGAGGGACGCTTTCTTCAGCTGAATGCGGCCGCAGGGCGCCTGCTGGGTTGCGATCCCAATGAACTGCTGGGACGGTCACTGGATCAGGACGCCAATGCCGCGACAATGCCTGACTTTTTCAAGCATAGCCCAGATGCGATGCTAAGCGGGACGACCACCGTCGAAGAACGGTTGATGCATTTCGGCACAGAGCGATTTTTCCTGACCACCCGCACGGCGCGTAAAGATGCCGAAGGGCGTGTCACCGGGCTGGTCACACTTTCGCACGATATTACCGAGCGTAAACGGGCCGAAAACGAGCTGCGCCTAGAACAGGAACGCATGATCCTGGCCGCCGAAGTGGGCGGACTGGGCATCATGGATTACCACTTTGATGACCGAAGCCTGATCGCCAATGACGAATTGTGCCGGATCTTCGGGCTGACAGAGCAGGACATCTGCCTCGAGACCCTGCTGGATTGCGTCCACCCCGAGGATCGCGCGCTGCTGCAATCCGAGGTTCTGGAAAATGCCTCCGAGGTCAATCGCGACGCGATCCCAATTCGCCTGATCTGCAAGGACGATGGGCTGCGCTGGGTCATGGCCGCCGGACGTCTGGTCCCGGCCGTGGGCTTTGCCCAGGCGCGGGTGATTTGCGTCATTCGCGACGTTACCGAAACCTATTTGGCCGAGCGTCAGCTGCAGCAAAGCTATTTCTCGCTGCAGCAGGCCGAGCGCCTTGCCCGCATCGGATCATGGACGCTTGACCCAAGGACCAGCGTTTTCACCTCCTCGGATATGATGCTTGAGATGAATGGCATCGAACCCGGCAAGGAAATCACAATCGCATCTTTGCAACAAATGATGCCCCCGGCCGATTTCGCGCGTGTGGGCGCGGCAATCGAAAATTGCATCAAGACCGGCGAGGCCTACGGCGTCGATGTTACCCACTTTTCCCCGACCGGGGGCAGCTTTGCCGCGGAAATTCGCGGTCAGGCATTGCGCGACGATGATGGTCAGGTCATCGCGGTATCGGGGACAGTGCAAAATGTCAGCGAACGCGAGGCGACGCGCGCGCAAATGGCGGCCATTGCCGATAGCCTGCCCAATGGTGCGCTTTACCGAATTGATTACCTTTCCCCCGAGATTGGCCTGAATGGCGCCCCGATCTCAAGCGACGAGATGCATCTGTCTTACGTCAGCGCCGGGATCGAGCGCCTGATCGGTGTCACAGCCGAGGCGTTGATCGCTGATCCGTCCCTTCTTTTGCAGGCCATCCACGAAGATGACCGTGCCCATTACCTTGAGACGTCGCAAAAGGCGACGATTGCGCAAAGCAACTTCGAATGTGACTTCAGGATTGTCACATCCGATGGTTCAATCCGCTGGCTGCAGATCCGTTCAGCACCTCGGCCCCAGGACGAGGGACGCATCTGGGATGGCATCATCCTTGACGTCACGCGCGCCTATGAAACCGCCGAAGCGCTGCGCCACGCCAAAGAAACGGCCGAGGCCGCAGAGCGCGCCAAAGGTCAGTTCCTTGCCACAATGAGCCACGAAATCCGCACACCGATGAATGCGGTGATCGGCATGACGCGGCTGGCGATGCAGACCGACCTATCCCCGCGCCAGCAGAACTATCTCGACAAGATCGACACGTCCGCCCGCATCCTTTTGGGCATTATCAACGATATTCTTGACTTCTCTCGGATCGAGGCAGGTGGCCTGGAACTTGAGGTCGCCGATTTCACCATGGAATCCATTCTGGAAACCCTGTCGAACGCGACCTCGCTCAAGGCAGAGGAGAAGGGACTGGAGATCGTTTATTCCGTCTCGCCCGCTGTCCCCAAGCAGCTACGGGGTGACCCTTTGCGATTGGGGCAAGTCCTGATCAACCTGGTCGGCAATGCGGTGAAATTCACCGAAAAGGGCGAAATCGTTGTCTCGGTTGATTTGCAGCCAAATGAGATTGAATCGGCCCCGCCTCTTCTCAGGTTTTCGGTTCGCGATACGGGCATTGGGCTTGATGACGATCAGATGTCGGCGCTTTTCCGGCCCTTTGCCCAAGCCGATACCCGTACTGCAAGACGCTTTGGCGGCACTGGCCTGGGGCTTTCGATCAGCAAGCAGCTAGTCGAGCTGATGGGCGGCAAAATCAGCGTCGACAGTCAGCCCGGCAGCGGAAGCACGTTCTCATTCACGACCTCGCTTCAGACCCCGCTAGAAATCACCAGCGCAACTTCACAGATGTTCAAGAACAAACGCGCGCTGATCGTTGATGATGTCGCCTCCTCGCGCGAGACGCTTTCGTCGATGATGGCGCAATTTGGGGTTCTCGCCAAATGCGCCCCATCTGGTGCCGAGGCCATTACAATGCTGCACGAGGCGGCCGCCCAGAACCGTCCTTTCGACGTGGTTTTGATGGATTGGCGCATGCCCGGCATGGATGGGATCGAGACGGCGCGGAAAATCCGCAATGATGCTTTCTTGCGCACAACCCCAGCGGTTCTGATGGTTACTGCCCATGCGGGCGATGAAATCATGCGCAACGTCGACGCGCTGGAACTGCAAGGGCTTTTGATCAAGCCGGTTACCGAATCCATGCTGTTCAACGCCATTCAGCTGATCTTTGACGTTCGCGGACCATCGCACAGCGCGGGCGGCAAGGAGGTAGCGACTAGCACGCCTGCGATCCTGCGCGGCAGCCGGGTGTTGGTCGTTGACGACAATCTTTTCAACCTTGAGGTCGCCAAGGACTTTCTTGAACTTGCGGGCGTCCAAGTGACGACGGCGGAATCCGGGTTTGAGGCTCTGGACCGGCTTGAGGCCAGCCGCTTTGACGTCGTCTTGATGGACATGCAGATGCCGGAAATGGACGGGTTGGAAACCACCCGCCGCATTCGCAACAATCCCGCATTGCATGATTTGCCTGTCATCGCACTGACGGCTCAGGCCGGTGTCGAAGACCGAGAGGCCACGCTGCTGGTCGGAATGTCCGCCCATTTGACCAAACCGATCGATGAAAAGCTGATGTATTCCACCATCGTCACCGTTCTCGAAGAGCAGCGCCGTGCAACCGAAAGCGCGCGCCAGCTTTCGCCGGCCATCGATCTGTCGCAGACGCTTATGCGGGTGCGCGGGGATCACGCCCGGATGGAGCGGATGATCGAGCTGTTCATTCGCGACTTTTCTGACTGCCCTCGCCAATTGCGTGTGGCCTTGGAAACTTCAGATTTCAAAGCCCTTAGCGCAGTCGCCCACCGCATCCGTGGTGTCGCCGGTTATTTTGCCGCCGATCGCTTGTATAAGAACGCAGAGCTTGTCGAGCTGAAGATCTATGACAACGAGACTGATGACGTCCCACCGCTAACGATCCAGCTTATCGCCAACCTTGAAGAAGCGCTCGATGCCTGCAACATCGAACTGGCGCGCTTTCAGCATCAGGAAAGGTGACCCCGCTCAAAGTCTTCACCCTGAGAGGCGTCGTGGGTTTGAAACATAGGCCTGCTATTGTTCAGGTCAGCTTGGGCCACCGCCATAAAACTAGCGGCGGGGTCAGCTGAGAGGCAACGCGACATCGGTCCAAGCCCTACGAACGACGGCATGGCTCGTCGCCCGATCCGACAGCGCCCCGACAGCGACAACCTTGCGGGCATGGGTGTAATTGACAAAGGGTTTGCGGGCCTGCCCGCCACCCGTCCGAATGTGCGCCCAAACGCGGGAAAGCCGCTTAGGGTCAGGACATAGGCAAGGGCGCTTGCCTGGCGTGGTTCGGCTCTCCAGCTCCTAAACCCTCAGCCGTCGCTCTTAGCGATGTGGCGATGTGGCGATGGCCATAGGACTTTCCCCCCCTCAGCCAATCAACGCCTGTCTGCCGTGCCCTTTGGCGCGACATTGATAAAAAGCGGCCATTTCAGGATTTTCACTTGGCGCAAATGCTGATCGTTCAGGTTCTGGGACGGAGATGGCCGCAGCGCGGCACATGTAATCCTGCGCTTTGGATAGCGGTCATGACCACACTGCACACCAAGCTCGTGACAAAAGCACTCCCCCATCACAGGGCTCTTGTCCCCTGCTTTCAAAGGCTGCCTTGCAGCGATCAGATCACCGGCGACTGACCTCTCCCATCAACGTCAAATTGAGGTCGCAGCGGATGACAAGCATCTTGCCCTGCAAATGCATCCCTCCTAACATAAGAACATCGTTCCGCATTAAGGAACTGTAAATCCCACTTTGACTTCCACTTTCGCGGTGCCGTCCCGCCTGGTGATGCGGGTTAATGGCGCGCAAATGCGACAGGAAAACCAAATGAAAACAAAAGACTTTCTTTTCTCTTTGTGTCTGATGGCCACCTTTAGCGCGCCGGCATTTGCCGATGATGGTTCCGCGTTCTTCAAAGGCAAGGTCGTCGATTATATCGTCGCAACCTCTCCGGGTGGGGTCTATGACACCAACGGACGCTTGGTCGCCGAATATATGCAAAAGCACCTGCCCGGCTCGACCTTTGTCGTGCGCAACATGGCCGGCGCGGGCGGGATGATCGGGGCCAATTACATCTATGCATCCGAGCCCGATGGCCTGACGCTTGGCAGTTTCAACACCGGCCTGATCTATGCCCAACTTTCCGAAAATCCGGCGCTGAAATTCGATCTTGAGACGATGGGCTGGGTGGGAAAGCTGACCAGCGATCCAAGGGTGATCGTCGTAAGCAAAGATTCCGGCATCACATCCTTTGAAGATCTGGCCAAAGCCGAAAAGCGGGTGAAATTCGCAACCTGCGGCGTTGGCTGCAGCTCGATGGTGGAATCGACACTTTTGGTGTCGAGCTTTGATCTGCCGGTACAGGTGATCTCGGGCTATAATGGCAACGAGGGTCAGCTTGCGATGATGCGCGGCGAGGTCGTGGGTACGCTTGGTTCGCGCTCAGAATTCGAGAAATTCGTAGCCGAAGGCCATGGCCGGTTCATTGCCCAGATCGGTGGCACTCAGACCGATGTGCCGCAACTCGCCGATTTCACCGCGGATGACGATGCCCGCGCGGCGGTCGAGCTGATTGCAGCCCTTGGGCAGCTTGGCCGCTGGACCGCGATTGCGCCGGGGGTTCCTGCCGATCGGCTTTCTGCGCTGCAAGATGCCTATGTGATGGCTGTCAGCGATCCCGAATTCATCGAAAAGGCCAAAAGGATCGACCTGCCTGTCGATCCGATGCCGGGCGATCGGGTCGGCGCATTGGTGGAAGCTGCCCTTAACCAAACGCCCGAAGTGGTGCAGCTGCTGAAAACCGCGACCGAAACACACTAGTTTGCGCGTGACGGGACGCTGATGCGCAAGGGGGCAGCCAAAAGCCTTTGCCCCCGGCAAAGACACGGGCATCAGCCAGGCTCGCTCGCCCAAGCCCTGCGCAGGCTGCCGCCCAAGGTTGTGTTTTCGAAATGAGGCAAGATGACGATCCTTGAACAAAGCACGTCCCCGCCCGCCATCGCCCTGAAAGACATATTCTGGGCGTTTTTCAAACTTGGCTCGGTCTCGTTCGGCGGAGGTTCACTTGGCTGGATTACCCGCGAGGTTGTCGAACGGCGCAAATGGATCGCAGAGGACGAGTTTATGAACCTGCTGACCGTTGCGCTTACCATGCCGGGCGCCAATCCGGTCAACCTTGCGGTATCGACCGGCATGTATTTGCGCGGCTATCGTGGTGCAGCAATCGCGGCGGCGGGCATGATCCTGCCGCCGTTTGTGATGATCCTCGTTCTTGGCAGCCTCTACACTTCGATCCGCGACATTCCCCATGTCCATGCTGTGCTGGCCGGGCTGACAAGCGTGGGTTTGGCGGCGATGTTGACGACCGGGCTTAAGAGCGCACGGCGGCTGGGACGCAATCCGGTCCCGATTCTGACTGCGGCCGCTGTGTTCGTAAGCGTTGGAATTCTTCGGTGGCCGATGGTCTGGGTGGTCTGCATCGCCATACCCGCCAGCATCGCCGCGCATATTCTTATGGCCAAGGTGCGTCCGTATGGAAACTGATGACATTCTGACCTTCGTGTTGATCTGCATCCCACTGTCGCTGCTGTCATTTGGTGGTGGGCAGACGATCCACGCCGGGCTTCAGCAACAGACCGTCGAGGTCCAACACTGGCTGACCGCGCGGGAATTCACCGACCTGTTTGCAATCTCGAAATCCGCACCGGGCCCGGGCACTTTGATTGCCGCGCTGATTGGCTGGAAAATCGGCGGGTTGGCCGGTGCGATTGCCGGAAGCCTTGCGATCTTCGTGCCATCGTCGCTGCTGATATGCGCCGTCGGGCGGCTATGGCAAAGACATCGCCAGACGCCCTTGGTCCGCGCCATCGAAAAGGGGCTGGTCCCGGTCGCGGTCGGGCTGATCTTGGCAGGGGCCGTATCAATTGTCCGGCTGTTTGCGCCCAGCCTAGTTGATGTGATCGCCATCATAGGTGCGATGGCGTTCCTTAACCTGACCAAACGCGGTCCCTACACGCTGCTTTTGGTAATGGCGTGCCTTTATCTGGCATTCGATATGGCCGGGATCCCGACGTAAAAAGAGGCCGGAATACTCCGGCCTCTTTGATGGTGCAGCGCCTAAGGCTTATTTCGATTTCGACTTCAGTGTGGCCTTCAGATAATCGACCATTTCTGGCGATTGGTTCAGCGCCTCACTGACGCTTTTGGCCACATCCGCACCAAAGGCGGGGTCAACTGGCAGACCCTGCATCTTGGCCTCTTCAAGAAACTCTGGATCGGTTACTGCTGCCTCATAGGCGGTGCGCAACGTTGCCAAGCGCTCCTCGGACAGGCCGGGAGGGGCTGCCGTCAGACGCGAAATATTGCCCTGCGAGGCGATCAGCGCAATCGCCTGTGCGGCTGCCGGATTGCCCTCGGCTGTCAGCTGCGGGGTATCAGTGGTGGCACCACCGATTTGTGCCAGAAAAACGCCATGCCCCTCGTTCACAAAAGGCTCGAAGGACGACAGCGCGCCAAGCGAGCCCTGGGTTTCGCCGCGACGGATCGCCAAAAGCCCATCTTCGCCATTATAGCCGGTGATGATCTTGACCGGCAGGTCCAGAGCCTTGATCAGCAATTCGGTCTCGGTGGTCGAGGCACTGCCTACACCGGCGGCCGAAAACTTGACCGGCTCTTTCAGCTGTTTCAGCTCATCGACGGTCTTGATGCCCAGTTTTTTATCCATCATCAGAACACGCGGATCCGAGGCCAGCTTGCCGACCCAGGACATTTTCGACAGGTCGAACTTCGCCCCGCGATCTTCGGTCAGCTGTGCATAGATCAGGCCGGTGTTGAACGTCCCCAGCGTCAGCCCGTCCGGGGCGGCGCTATAGACGTAGTTCGCACCGATCATATGGCCCGCACCCGGCATGTTGCGCACGACGAAGGTCGAGCCAGGCAGATGCTTTTGCATATATTTTGCGACCAGACGACCATTGGTGTCATAGCCCCCGCCAGGTTCGGTCGCGACGATATAGTTCACCGTCTTGCCGCGATAGAACTCGGCCCCGTCCTGCGCCTGAGCGGGCAAGACGCCCGCCATGGTCACGATCGCCGCAGCCATCAGACCCTTCGCTTTGTTAAACATTCTCTCCTCCCTTGAGATGAATGAATTCCTGGTGTCACTCTTTTTATTGAGCGCCCGGCCCGGTCAGACCGAACACTGAGGAGGCTGTCTAAGCCCCATCTTCCCCCGGTTCGCGCAGTCGCGCGGCAGGTTGGGCTGGAGGGCAGGAATTACTTCTGCGCCATCGCCTCTTTGAGGAAGGTCACAGTCTCGGGCGATTGCCCAAGTGCGCTTTCGATCGCCGACGCAACCTCAGCCCCGACCAATGGCTGGACTGGCAGCTTCAGGCTTGCGGCCTTGTCCAGAAAGCCAGGATCGGTGACGGCCGCCTGATAGGCATCGCGCAACTCCTGAAGGCGATCGGCAGGAATATCGGCCGGACCGGCAGTAAGGCGCGAAATGGTTGCTTGAGCGCGGACAAGATTGATCGCCTCTTTTGCGGCATCATTGTCGGCAACAGTATCAAGCTGCGGCACATCGGGATCATCCCCACCGATCTGCGCGATGAATTTGCCATGCCCCTCGGCCACGAACTTCTCGAACGAGGATCGCGAGCCGAACATGCCCTGAACCTCGCCGCGCATCATCGCAAGCTGATCGTCATTGCCGTTATACCCGGTGACAAGATCGACGGGCAGATCCAGAGACTTGATGAGCATCGTCGATTCCAGCATCGAGGCGCAGCCGATACCGCAGGTCGCGAACTTGATCCGGCCCTCGTGCTTGCGCAGACCATCCAGCGTCGCGATCCCCGACTGCTTGGAGACCACAATCACCCGCGGATCAGCGGCAACCTTGCCGATCCACGACATCTTCGACAGATCGAACTTGACCCCTGCATCTTCGATCAGCTGGCTATAGATCAGCCCGGTGTTGAAGGTGCCGATGGTCAGCCCATCCGGGGGGGATGCCGAAATATAGTTGGTGCCGATCAACTGCCCCGCGCCGGGCATGTTCCGCACCACGAAGGTCGAGCCCGGCAGGTGTTTTTGCATATATTCGGCGACAAGGCGGCCGTTGGTGTCATAGCCCCCACCGGCATCGGTCGCGACGATATAGTTGACCGTCTTGCCCTTGTAGAAAGCGGCGCCCTCCTCGGCCAGGGCGGGCACTACGGCGATCATCGCGGTCAGGACCGAAGTGGCGATAAGCGTCTTCAGCTGAAACATATTGTCTCTCTCTGTTGGGTGGATCTTCGTCCTGCCGCCCCTTGGACAGGGGCGGCGCCTTATCTTTTACAGCCCCGCCGCACGAAGGATCTGGCCGCCGATATATCCCTGGTAAAGCTCGAACCGCAGCACGCTTTCAAACAGCACATGCAGCAGCGTGACGCAGGCCAGACCGGCGAGCAGCGCAAAGATGAACCGCACCTTTGCCTCACGCCACAGATAGACCGTGACGAGTACCGGGATGGAGGGCAGGAAACCAAAGAGGATCACCCCGCTGATGTAGAGCAGAAAATAGGCCCAGATCCTGACCTCGTCGCGCACGGTTTCGGGGCCCCATTCGGGCTCTTCGGCCTGTGCTTCCAGCTCTTGCGCCGCCCCGGGGATTTCCGCGACGATTTCCGCGCTTTGCTCTTCACCCGCACGCGGTGCCGAGTGGAAATGCTCGGTGATCTTGGCGTGGTGGGCATTCAGCCAGTCCAGCACCAGCTGAAAGACGCAAAGAAGGATCCCCGGAATGCCCACCACCAGCGGCATCATCCTCGCGCCCGGCGGATAGCCGGTCGCAATGATCACCATCACCGAGAAAAGGACGAGCATCAGTACGGTCAGCCATGTCGTGAACGTGTTCATGGCTTAATCTCCGAATTGGACGGCCGTGCGGCGCGAGCCGGTGTTGCGATAGATCGCATAGCCTAGCAGCGAGACGATCATGGTCAGCAACACCAGCGACAGCGGCCGCAGGAAGAATGAATAGCCCCAAAGCTGCAACGCCTGGTTCAGTGACGCTTCGGCATTGCCACCCAAGATAAGGCCGATGACGAAAGGCGATCGCGGCCAGCCGGCGCGCATAAAGCCGTATCCGATAAAGCCAAAGACCGTCAGAACGATCAGGTTTTCCCAGTGAAAGTCGCTCAGGAAACAACCAAGCGAGATGAAGACAAGCACGAAGGGAACCAGCAGGCGACCATTCACAAAGGTCAGGACCGCGACCCAGCGGCAAAGGAACAGCAAAATCCCCACCGCCATCAGGTTGCCGACCACCAATGCCCAGATCAGACTCCAGACGACATCAAGATGTTCGGTCATCATTGTTGCGCCGGGTTGGATCCCCAAAATGATGAACGCGCCCAGCAAAACTGCCATGCCCGAACTGCCGGGAATACCAAAGAACAGCGTCGGGAGAAGTGATCCGCCCTCTTTCGCATTGCTGGCCGTCTCGGGGGCGATGACGCCCTCGATCGCACCCTTGCCAAAGCGCTCGGGATGTTTCGAGGTCTGCACCGCATGGCCATAGCAAAACCACGCCGCAGCCGAGCCACCCAGGCCGGGAACAATGCCGATTACGGCGCCGATGACAGAGGTGCGAATGACCAGCCACCAATGCCGCGGCACGTCAAGCACGCCGTTGAAAAGCTGGCGGTAAGAGAAAGAGGCATTGTCGCGTGGCACGTCGGCGATCGAAGTTCCGCGCGCGCCAAGGCTTAACATTTCGGGCACGGCAAACATTGCCAGGATTGCGGTTACAAGGTTAACGCCATCCCAAAGCAGCAGCACATCACCCGCAAAGCGCGGCGTTCCAGTCTGTGGATCCATGCCGATCGTCGACAGCATCAGGCCCCAAAAGCCTACAATCAGCCCTTTGACTATTTTGTGGCCGCTGGCGAGAAAGGCGATGAAACTGATCCAGAAGGGCAATCAGAAAGAACTCGGCCGGGCTGAAGCTTAGAACGACGGGTTCCAGCACCGGAATGAGCAAGGCGAAAACGCAGGCCCCAATGATGCCACCGGCACCCGACGCCGTGATGCTGGCCCCCAGCGCCCGAGCCGCCTGCCCTTTTTTCGCCAAAGGATGACCGTCGAGCGTGGTCGCGGCATCGTCCCCGTCGCCTGGGATCCCGAACATGATGCTCGAAATCTGGCCGCTGGTGCCGTTGACCGCATGCATGGTCAGCAAAAAGACTGCACCAGCGATCATGTCCATGCCGTAGACGAATGGAATGGCCATTGCGATGGACAGTTTTCCGCCGATGCCCGGCAGGATCCCGACCAAGATTCCACAGACGACGCCGATCAGCATCAAGCCCATTATATGGGGCGAACTGATCAGACCGTACAGGGATCCGAATATTGTCGCTAACATCCTAGAACCCACTCCTCCCTATTTGCGCGTTCTTTTTCATATTCTTCAGGATGACCCTCGCGCTTGTGGGCGAGAGCACCGAGCGCCCGCTTAAGCGAAAATCCTCCAAATTCTGGCTGGCGTCGCGAGGTACCGGCAGCTGCCGCAATCCCGCTTTTTTCATTGGTGGCCGCCCTCCCCGGCGGCGCATTTAGGCGCGCAATGCGCTTAACATATCAATGAGATAGTCACTTCCCCCCTCAGAGATGACAAGCACAGCCGAGGCCGGGCGCAGGGCCGCGGCCAAAGGTTCGACGTCGTTTCGCAACTGCTGCGCAGCGACGATCAGCGCCACTGTGGTGACGCCATGAGCGCGCGCCATCTGGCCGATCCTTTCCGCTTGCCCCGCTGCCGTGCCGTTGGTGGAGACCATGACAACGACATCTGAATTGGGAAGCAGGGCGCTGAACCGCAGCTGCTTGTTCCCGCTGCCAAGCAGTGGATCATTGTCCGGGCTCATATCTGCCAGCGGCGCGACGAGGCTATAGAAGGTTGCCCCCTGCCAGCCGACCGCTGCCGCTTCGGCCACCAGTGCCGCGGCGGCGCCGTCCAATGCAATCACCTGCGTCACGCGTGGGCGCGAGTTCGGATATGAGATCCGAAACTGCGCCTCGGCGGCGGTCGCGGCCAAGGCGCAAGAGCTAAGCAGGGTCGGCCGCTCGAAAGTCGGCTCTCCCATCGGATATGTCATCTCGCCATCATGCATGGCCTATACCGAGGTCTGGCGAATGCCTTCGCGGACCGTCAGATCTGCTTGGCAGGCATCGACAAAGGCATCATCCTTGGGCAGGACCGCTGCGACCGATCGTACACGCTGATGCACAGGATCGCGTCCGGGCGGAACCGCGCCCGTCTTCATCATCGCATTCACCGCCCGACGCAGGCGATGTCGGGCCATGATGATGCCGTTATCGGTCGAGACGAGGTTTTCCTTGGTCCGGTCGACGATCGGTCCCATGCTTTCCTGAAGGCTGGCATCCTGCATCGCAATGCCCCAAATGCCGGAATAGCTTTCGCCGCGCTTTTGCGCCTCGCGGTCCATAAGATAGTCATTGTCCTTGTTTTGCAGCGGGCGGAAAGTGCCGGGCACATATTGGTTATGCACGCCCCAGCCCGCCTCCATCGCCTCGCGCTCTTCTTGCGTCAATGCGCGAGTTGGGTGGTAGTCGAAGCTCCAGGCCCAGGTGTTGTGATCGTCGATCGGGATCCAGAAATGGCCATGGACAGGATGGTCTCCACGCGGCGGCACCATGGTAAAACTTGGCATGACCCAAGGGGTAATCCGCCAGTAATACTGATCGTTTTCGGCATTTCGGCGCGCACCGATAAAAAGACCGCCGGGGGCATCAACCACTTCAAAGACCGGCTTGCGATCCTTTTGGTTATATTGGTTGCCCTTCGCGCCGCGAAACAGCGGATCGGCAGCAAGCGAACCCGAGTGCAAGAAGGACACATGACTGGAATCGATGCCCCCTTCCATTGCCTGTAGCCAGTTGCATTCCTGCCAGCGCTTAGAGGTGTAGGTCTGCGCATCCGGGACGTTGCAGAATTCCCATTCCGGCATTGGCGGGCGGTCGTCTTTGTCGCCCATATGGGTCCAAAGAATGTCGCCGATCTTGACCAGCGGATAGGCCTTCAGCTTGATCTTCTCGCAAAAGCCGCTCTCTTCGGCTTCCGATGGCACGTCGACGCATTGGCCTGTGACGTCGTATTTCCAGCCATGATAGGGGCAGCGCAGCCCCCCTTCTTCGTTACGTCCGAACCAAAGCGACACGCCGCGATGGGCGCAGAATTGATCCATCAGACCGTAACGGCCCTTGGAATCGCGAAAGGCAATCAGACGCTCGCCCAGAAGCTTGACCCGGACCGGCGCGCTGTCGTTCTCGGGCAGCTCGCGCGCCAACAACGCCGGGATCCAATATTTGCGGAACATTTGCCCCATCGGTGCCTCGGCCCCGGTCTGCGTGAGCAGGTCATTCACTTCTTTTGTCAGCATCTTCTCTCCTCCCCAATCGGGTAATGGCCAGGCTGCCTGTCCCAATTGTAGTATTTTAGTTCTTTCATGCGGAACCGTGTTCGTTTATATAGAATTACACGACGAGAATTGGCCGTCAATAAAAACGCGCTGAGGTGATGGAATGAAAACAACTCAACTGATCGACCTGATTGGAATCGACCAGCTCGACACGGAAATGCCAGCCAAGGTTGAACAGGACGGAAAAGAGTTCGCCGTCTTCCGGGTCAATGACGAAATCTATGTCACCGACGATCGATGCACCCATGGTCCGGGCTCGCTTTCCGAAGGCTGCCTAACGGGTTACGAGATCGAATGTGACTTTCATCAGGGCTGCTTTGACATCCGTACGGGTGCCGTCACCGAGGCACCCTGCACTATCCCACTTCAGGTTTATCCCGTCATTTTGCGCGACGGCCGTGTGTTCATTGAGGCCTGATTTCCGCGCATCCCCGAAAAGAAATAACGGACAAAGGGTGTCGTAGCGTTCCCTCGTTCTGTATAACGGAACAAGGTAATTCAACGATAGAGAGGTCAAGATGAACGAGGAAAAGCCGCAGAGCCCGAATCGCAATCCCAGACGGGAATCGCAGCGACTTTCATCCGTGACGACCGCAGTCCATTTGCTCAAGACCTTCAGCGAGGAAGAGCCGGAACTGGGGATCAGTGAACTCGCTAAACGTCTGCAGGTCGCCAAGAGCACCGTTCATAGACTTGCAAGCGCCCTTCTTGACGAAGGCCTACTTGAACAAAACCCCGACAATGGCAGGTATGCTCTGGGTTTCGGGCTCTTTTCTCTGGGCTCACAGGTCCGAAGCCGACTGAATGTGGCCTCGGTTTCCAAGACCTATCTGCATGCCCTGCGCGATCAGGCGGGCGAAAACGTCCGTCTTGCGATTTTGTCGGGCAAGTCTGTGGTCTTTGTACACGACTTCGAAAGCCCCGAATCGGTCCGCCTTCGCCCGATCACCGGTCAGTATCGCCCCAGCTATGCGACCGCCGAAGGGATCTGCCTGCTGTCCGGCCTGCGCCTGGCAGTGCTTGAAGATTATCTTGCCGGACCTCTGGAAGCACTGACCCCGAACACTGTGGTCGAAAAGGACGCCATTCTTGAAAAGATCCGCAGGGTGCGCCGCGCGGGCTATGCAATCGAGGATGAGGAGTTCGAGACCGGCAGCCGGACCATTGCTGCCCCGATTTACCAAGCCGAAGGCCGCGTTATCGCCGCCATCAGCCTTGCCGGTCCGCGTGACCGGATCCGCAAACGCGCCTTTCCCGAACTGGCCGAGCTCGTAACCCATACTGCGGTGCAGATCTCCGAGCGTCTTGGCTATCGGGCGGGGCAATACGCCAATTCGACCACAATCTGAGGACGAAATGCCCAAAATCAGTCTTTCCGACGGCTCTGCCAGCTTCGACTGTTCTGCCGATGATACTGTCCTGCGCGCCGCTTTGCGTGCAGGAATCGGAATGTCTTATTCCTGCAATGTCGGCTCTTGCGGCAACTGCCGCTTCGAGCTGCTGGAAGGGGACGTGACCCACCGTCGGAAAGACGCACCTGCCTATAGCGAGAAAGATCGCGCCCGTGGCCGTTGGCTTGGCTGTCAGGCCGTGCCGAGTGGAGATTGCCAAATCAAGTTCCGCCCCGATCCGTCGGCCGTGCCGATCTATCCGCCGCACAAGCGCCGGGCCGAGTTGATTGGCAAGCAGGCGATGAGCCACGACATGGCCGAATTCACCTTTCGTATCGAGGGACCAACCGACTTCCTGCCCGGGCAATACGCGCTTTTGTCGGTTCCCGGCGTCGAGGGCGAGCGGGTCTATTCCATGGCTGGCCTGCCCGGATCACCGCTGTGGTCCTTTCAGATCAAGCGCGTCCCCGAAGGTGCGGCGACGGGCGTTCTTTTCGACCAGCTTGAAGTCGGCGCCTGCGTGATGATCGACGGCCCCTATGGAAACGCCCATCTGCGCGATGAAAGCCCGCGCGACATCGTTTTGCTGGCGGGTGGCTCGGGGCTCAGCCCGATGGTCTCCATCGCCCGTGGCGCCCTTGTCTCGGACCGCCATCCGACGCGGCGGGTTCGCCTGTTCTTTGGCGGCCGCGCGCCCCGCGATCTTGAGGCAATATCGTTTCTGCGCGAGATCACCGATCCACGCTTCGAGCTGACCGAAGCGGTTTCCGATCTTGCCAGCGCCGAGGGCTGGACGGGTGCCACCGGCTTTGTCCATCAGATCGCCGAGGCTCAGCTTGGCGATCGCCTGCAGGAAAGCGAGATCTATTTCGCTGGTCCCCCCGCCATGGCGCAAGCGATCTCCCTGGCCTTTCATGCCCGCGCCATCCCCCCGGACCAAATCCATTTCGACGAGTTTTACTAAGCCCTGACGGCTTTGCCACATCCGCTGATGAGCGGGTGACGTTCTGACCGGGCCCCGTTTTGCGCGGGCGCCTGCTTGTGTTCCCATGAGATGGAGGAGTTTCTCATGCCAACCGCAGTGATCGACGGAATCGAGACCCATTACGAAGTGATCGGTGAGGGCGAACCCCTGCTGATGTATGCGCCAGGCGGCTTTGACGCCAATTGGGGGAAATGGTCCGAACTGGGCGTCTATGCCCGCATCAAACTGCTGAATCATCTGCCGAAACATTTCAAATGCATCGTCTTTGACCGCCGCGAGACCGGCCAGTCCGGAGGCAGGGTCGAGCGTATCACCTGGGCGGGTTATGTGGCGCAGGGCGCCGGGCTTTTGGATCATCTTGGCATCGACAAGGCCCATATCATGGGCGGCTGCATGGGCTGTTGCCCGGTTGCGGCCTTTGCCACCACCCACCCCCAACGCGTGCTGTCGATGGTCCAATACTGGCCAGTCGGCGGCGCCGGGTTCCGGTTGAACGGACATCGCCGTTTCGCGGTTCATCTGGGTCAATTTGAGCAAGGCGGGCTTCAGGGTATTGTCGATCTGGCGCTTTCGACATCCGAGGGCTTTGGCAAAGACCCCAGACCCGGCCCTTGGGCGCCAGTCCTGCGCCGCGATGCGGCCTTCCGCGAAAGCTTTCTGGCGCAGGATCCCGACCATTACCGCCTGATCATTCAAAGCCTGCCGCGCACCTTGATCGACCGTGATTCGATGCCGGGATTCGAGCCCGAGGATCTGATGCGCCTCGACATTCCGACGCTGATCATTCCGGGCCGCGACAATGCCCATTCCCTATCGGCAGCACGCTTCATCGAGGAATGCTCTCGCAACGCCGAATTCTGGGATGTCACCCCGGATGAGCAGACCGAGGAGACCGCCCCGGCCCGCATCCTCGATTTCCTGAAGCGCCAGCAGGGCCGCGGCTGATCAACAGCAGCCCTCGGCCTCATCCAAGAGGCCGGGGAGCAGCCATTTAGGTGGCAAATCTTCGGGTTCGACCTCGGCCATCGGTTTGAAGAATCGCAGCCGATAACGCTCGGGGCCACCCTTCCAGAACAGAATGCAGGTTTCCAGAGGCGGGCAACCGGGCGTCGGGCAAGTCAGCTCGTTCACCATGACCGCGTCGGTTTCGGCCAGCGCAAAATGCGCTTTGACCAGGGACGCTAGGGCGAGGGCCGGTTTTGCGCCCTCTCTGGGCCTGCGCATGAATGCCACGTCTGATCCGTTCTAAAATTTCTGCAATTCGTTCCTCTAAATGGAACCATGTTCTTGATGACGGATCAAGAGGTTGCTAGCATCGCACAAACACAGAGAGGTAAACCATGTCCGAAAAGGTCGTCGCCGCGGTCCGCACTGGCCCTTCGCAGCTTGAATTTCGTGAATTTCCGATGCCTGAGATCCCGGATGACGGGGCGCTTTTGAAAGTCGAGGTCGCAGGCATCTGTGGCACCGACGTCAAGTTTTATGCCAAGCCGCCGATCCCGGATCCGGTCATCATGGGGCATGAGAATATCGGCATCATCGCCAAGGCGGGAAAGACCTTTCTTGCCCGCAAGGGGCTGAAGGAAGGCGATCGGGTCTTTGTCGAACACTATCTGCCCTGCTTTGCCTGCGAATGGTGCCACAAGGGGGAATATCGGCTGTGCCATGCGACGGACTGGCGCAAGAACCCAGACGGGCTGCGCTATGGCTATACTTCGCTTGCCAAGCCCCCGCATCTTTGGGGTGGGTTTGCGCAATATATGTACCTGCCGTGGAATGCCGTGCTGCACAAGGTTCCCGACAATGTCTCGCCCGAGCTGGCGGGAATCGTCACGCCTATGTCCAACGGGATCCAATGGGCGCTGTTCGACTGCGGCGTTGGCTACAACACCACCGTGCTGATCCAGGGTCCGGGCCAGCAGGGTCTGTCGCAGGTCGTGGCCTGTCGTCAGGCGGGCGCTGCGCTGATCATCGTGACGGGAACGGGCAAGGACAAGGCGCGGCTCGCGGCGGCCAAGACGCTTGGGGCGGATTACGTCATCGACGTCTCGGTCGAGGATCCGTTGGCGCGCATCATGGAAATCACCGCCAATCAGGGCGTGGATGTCGCGCTTGACTGCACGGCAGGTGCGGGCACCATCCCGATCCTTTTGGGCATCGAGGCGCTTAAGCGAAAGGGTGGCACCTTGCTTATTCAGGGCGAGATGACCGATTTCCCGAACTTCCCGATTGCCAAGATCGCCAATAAATACATCACGATCAAAGCTGCGCGCGGGCATAACTATTTGTCTTGCGAGCTGGCGATGGAGCAGCTTGCCTCGACCCGTTTCCCGCTCGACATCATCACCACCCATCGCTTTGGGCTCAAGGATGCCGATCTGGCGATCCGCTCGGTCGGGGGACAGGGGCTTGAGGATGTCATCCACGTTTCGCTTCTGCCCTGGGAGTAGGCAATGACCGACAAGCCGATTCCCGTCAGTGTCATCACCGGCTTTCTTGGCGCAGGTAAGACGTCACTTCTGAACCACCTGCTGCATGCCGATCACGGCATGCGGCTTGCGGTCATCGTCAATGAATTCGGCGAGCAGGGAATTGATGGGCATCTGCTTGCCAGCGGCGACGAAGAGATCTTCGAGATGAACAACGGCTGCGTCTGCTGCTCGGTCCGGGGTGATCTTGTGCGCACGCTGCACGGGCTGTTGCCAAGGCTTGCCGAGTTTGACGGCATTGTCCTTGAGACGACCGGGCTCGCCAAGCCCGGGCCTATCGCACAGACCTTTCTGATCGACGATATCTTGCGCGAACGGATCACGCTCGACAGCGTGATCTGTGTCGCCGATGCCGTTCATCTCGAGGACGGCCTCGGCCGCGAAGAAGAGGTTGCAGCCCAGATCGCATTTGCTGATCTGATTGTGCTGAACAAGACCGACCTCGTCAGCAAGGACCGTGCTGCAGAGCTGCGCCAGCACCTGCATGCGATCAACCCCGAGGCCGAGATTCTTCAATCAATCCGGGGCGTGGTTCCGGTCGATAAGCTTCTGTCCCGCAAAGCCTTTCTGCTAGAGCAAGTGGCCGACGAACTGCAACGCCAGACGGCGCCGCAATGCGGACCCGATTGCGGGCATGATCACCATCATCATCACGACCACGGCCACGGCCACGACCTTGGCCACGACCAGCACCACCAGGGCATCACTTCGGTATCGCTGCGCCTAAGCGGGGCCTTTGACGCGGGCAAGGTCAGTGACTGGCTGGGAAGCTATCTTGGCGAGAACGGCATCGACACCTTGCGCGTCAAGGGTATCCTTCACGCCAAGGGCGAGGACCGCCCGCTGGTCTTTCAGGCCGTCCATATGCTGCTTGAGGGGGATTTCCTTGAGCCCTGGCCAGAAGGCGACCCGCGGCTTAGCCGGATCGTCTTTATCGGTCGCAATCTTGATCAACCCAAACTGCAGGCGGATTTCGAGGCCTGCCGCGCCTGACTTGCGCGCCCATTCCCTTTTCGGAGCACGACATGTCCGTTGTCATCCAATCCATCACCCGCACCGCCCCCCCCACCCCACCCTAGAAGGGCTTGGCGGCATCGGTGTCGCGACCATTCATGAGGCGCAGGGACGCAAGGGGCTTCTGGCCCCGCAGATGCGGCCAATCCAGACCGGGCGACGCATCGCGGGCCCGGCGGTCACGGTCTCGCTGCCGCCCTGCGACAACTGGATGATCCATGTCGCAGTCGAGCAATGCCAGCCCGGCGACATCATGGTGGTCAGCCCGACCTCGGTCTCGCAGGCGGGCTATTTCGGGGATCTGCTTGCCACGCTGTTTCAGGCCCGCGGCATCGCCGGTCTGATCATGGATGCCGGCGTGCGCGACGTGGCCGAACTGCGCGAGATGGGCTTTCCGGTCTGGTCGACCTGCATCTCGGCACAGGGCACGGTCAAGGAAACCTTGGGTTCAGTCAATATACCGATCACCTGCGCCGGCCAGATGATCCATCCCGGCGATGCGATTATCGCCGATGACGATGGCGTCGTCGTCGTCGCGCAAGCAGAGGCCGCCGAGGTGCTTGCCGCCTCGCGCGCCCGCGAAATCCGCGAGGCAGGGATCCGCGAACGCTATCTTCGCGGCGAGCTTGGCCTTGACATGAACAACATGCGCCCGGCCCTTGCCGCCAAGGGGCTGATCTACAAATGAGTGACCAGATGATCATCGACTGCCATGGCCATTACACCACCGCTCCGTCACAGCTGCAGCAATTTCGTGACACCCAACTTGATCTTTTCTCGCGAGGGATCTCGACCCCGCCCGCGCTTGCCGCGATCAGCGACGACGAGATCCGCGAAAGCATCGAGCTGAACCAGCTACGCGCTTTGCGCGAACGCGGTGCGGATATGACGATCTTTTCGCCCAAAGCAAGCGCGATGGCCCATCATCAGGGCGACGAAAGCGTCTCGAAGATTTGGACACGGATCAACAATGACCTGATCCACCGCGTCACCACGCTTTTCCCCCAGCAATTCGCAGGGGTTTGCCAGCTGCCGCAGTCTCAGGGCGTCCCGATTGCGCAATCCATCGAAGAGCTGACGCGCTGT
>NZ_DALZMB010000020.1:0-45504 GCF_032007265.1 Paracoccus sp. (in: a-proteobacteria)
GCGGCTGCGCCACGCGACGACGCGCCAACGGCACTGGCCACGGCCTCTTCCACAGCCTCGGCAGCCGGGGCGGCCTTGGCCCTGCCCGCCAAAAGTGGGCGTGCCTGCGGGCGGTTCGAATTACGCAAAAGCCCGCCCGAATCCCGGGCGGGCACAGCAGAACCGGCATTTGACTGAGCAGGAGGCGAATTGGCCGCGCGCAATGCCGCATCAACAGCGGTCGCATCAACATTGCCCCCGCCGCTTGCACGGCTACGTTCGGCCAATGCCGCGGGCGGACGCGCGGGGCGGGCTTCGGCAAATTGCGCGTTCCGCTCTTGCGGCACGAGATGGCGCGCTGTCACGTCAGCGCCAGGCAACTGGGCACGCAAATCGCGGATCAACCCGTCCAAGTGGCGCTGTTCGGCAGGGTCCAGCTGGCCGCCATCGTCACGCATATCCGGGGCAGATCCCTCGGGACGCGCGGGCGGGCGGTTCGAGCCACGCAACCCTGCCCCCGAAGCAGCCCGCGTCGTCGCCGCAGGAGCGGCTGACTGGCTTTGCTCGGCAGGCGCGGCACGCGAGGGCGCAGGGGTGGCAGCCGCCGGGGTTGCCTTGGGCGCGGGACGGTTGGGCGGACGCACGGCCGCCGGGCGCACGGGCTGACGCTGCGCTGCCTCATAGGGCAATGGGTTGCTGGGTACGCTTGGCGCTTTTTCCAGGCTTGGCTCGACAGCACGACGGCGCGGAGCCGTCGCGCTTTGCGGACGCGCCGAGCTGGACAAGGCGTTGCGACGCACAGGCTGTGGCTGCGCGACGGGCTTGGCAGCACTCGCCGTGGCCGCCGCAGGCTTAGAGGCGCCCGCCGCTACCGCAGGCTTATCGCCAGCGGGCTGCTGGCTTGGTGCGGGCCGCGAATCCACGGGTTTGGCAGTCACGGGCTTGACCACAGTCGCAGCCGCTTGCGAGGCGGTCTGGGACACGGCCTGTGCCGCAGCCTTTTCCGTAGCGCCTGCAGCATTGCCGGCCGAAGTCGCCTGCTCAGCAGGGGTCGGGGCAGCATTTACCACGGCTTCAGCCCCGGATCCTGCAGGCTGTTCAGTGGCAGGGGCCGTCGCAACGGCCTGCGCGGGCGCCTGACCCGCTGACGATCCATCCGCCGCGCCGTCCGCCGGACCGGTAGGGGTTGCCGCCGTTTGCGGGGCCGCAGTTGCAGGACGCGCCGCATCGACCGATTGTGCCAGAACCGCAGCCAATGGCCCGGTCGCAGCGGTGATCACGCTGGCTCGTTCTGCTGGCGACAGCGCCGATGCATCCGATGCCAAGGCGCCGTCAGCAGGGTTTGACGTGGTCGCGTTTCCTTGATCCGGTGCGCCCGCTGCCAAATCTGCCCCATCGGCCTGGGTGACACCGCTTGGCAAATCGCCATTCAGGCCTGTGCCGGTCGTGGTCAGGTCATTTGACGCCGTACCATTATCCGCGCCGGTTTGCGTGGCCACAGCCGGGCTTTGCGATCCATTGGACTCGACCGGCAAAGCGCCGCGTTCAGCGTCACGCAACGCGGTCAAAGCGGGGTTGTCGCGCGGCGACAGGAAAGCCCAAACCAGCAATAGGCCGACGACCAGCGCGCCGATCATCAACATCAGCTCGCTACGGTTGCTTTTGCTGCGGCTGAACTTGCGCGGCGCAGCCACTGGGCGGGAAACTTCACCGGGGTTACGACGCGCCTCGGCAGCGCGATCGCGCACGGCCTGCGCGCGCGCGTTCAGCCCCATCAAGGGCGGGGCGCCGTGGCGGACAACCTGCGGGCTGGCCCTTGCGGCATCTTCGGCCGCAGCGACTTCGGCAGCGGCCGCCGCCAAAGCGGCACGTTCCGCCTCGGTCAAATCATCATCTGCCAAATCATCATCTGCCAAATCATCAGCGGACATATCGCCTGCCAATTCACTTGCCGACAAATCATCTTCGATCTGCTCGACCTCGTCCAAAGCAGGATCGGTCAAGGACTGCGCCGGGACATCACCCTGCGACATATCCGAAACCGTCAGCTCTGCCTCGTCATCTGAGGCCTCGGCCACAGGTGCACCCGCGACGTCTGCAAGATCTTGGCTCAGGTCCTGAGGCACGGCTTCAGCCATCAGATCGCTGGTATCCAGCCCATCGGACGGGACCAGATCGGATGCGCCATCCTCTTCGCCGATAAGGTGATCTGCAAGGTGCTCTGCGGTTTCTGCCTGCTCTGTGGCCTCATTTTCGGGTTGGACCAAAGCCTCGGCGATAACCTCGTCCGAGGCCGATTGATCGAGGGCAGGAAATTCATCGGCTGCCGATTCCTCGACGCCCAGATCAGCGTGATCGCTAGATCCTGCGACGTGATCGCCTTGGGCGCCCTCGGTTGCGTCAGCATTGGGTGCGATGGTGGGGGTTGCGGCCAGATCGTGGGCGACGGCCTCGACCAAGTCTTGCCCCCCCTGCGCCGCAGCATCCCCGTCTTCTGCAGGCTCGATTTCTTCTGCGGACTGGGTCAGGCCCGCATCGGGTCGGGCATCTACCTGCTCGTTCGCGATTTCTGCGAAGCTGTCAGTGCTGTCATCGGCTGCAAGATCAGCATCGCTTGAAACATGTGAAACTGCGACCGCATCTGCTGAGGCCAAGGCTTGCTCGGCCTCATCGCTATGCGTCAGGGGCTCTGGCGTGACCTGATCGTGATCTTGGGTAACGGCAAGGTTGTCGTCGTCCGGGGTTGATGCCCCTTCTGCGGCTTCGGCAGCAGCAATGCCAAGCGGATCGTCTTGATCTAAGGGCAATGCCTCAGGCGCAGATGCAACGTCGGCCTCATCTGATGCCACATCGTCGGCCTGCGCGGTTTGGGCCGCATCTTGGTGATCTGGCTGGTGCTGATCGGAACCCTGCCCCTCGGCACCCAAGTGATCTTGATGCAAGTCGGGCGCGGCGGCGGGTGCCTCGTCCACAATATCGGCATCCAGATCCAGGTTCAGCTCTTCGTCGGAAAAGTCGAAATCGACATCGCCCAGGCTTTCATCGCTTGCCAGCTCATCCAAAGGCACAAGGCCAACATCGACGCCCTCATCTTCGGCAGCGCCGGCAAGGCCTGTGTCGGCAGCGCCTGCCTCGGCAGGGTCTTCGGGCGCGAGCCGGAAGACCGGAATGCCGGGATATTCGTCGCTGGTCGGGCGGGCCGAATATTCGACCCCCTCAAAGCCGTGCCGATTGGCGAATTCCTGCGCCTCAAGCAAGGTCTGGCGCGCGACGGCGGCCACACGGACCTCGTCACCCTCGCCGCGCCAATCATAGGCCAGCTGGTCAATCGAATAGGGCGTCAAACCGTCAAGAGCCTGACCGACCGCCTGGTCTCGCCCCCCCTCTGCCGGGATGTGCAGCTCGGTATACAGGATCTGATCATCTGGAATGACCAGAACCACCGGCAAGGGTGGCAATTCGTCTTGCGGCTGGACCGCATGGCGCAGCTCAGCCAGATCCTGACGAAAACTGGCCGAGGCGAACTCGGCAGAGCCCAGAACCTCCCAATCGGCATCGGGCTGCAATGTTGGCCTGCGACGCAGCAGATGGACCGCGTCAGCACTGAAGGATAGGGCGTGGTCAAGTCGGGATTCGGGCTGCATGTGACTGCTGATCGTCCGGATTTCTGAGTGCTGCTCTTATGATTAATTATCTTGGGAGTAGCGCAGAAATGAACGCGTGAAAAGCTATACACCAGATTGTTATGCAAACCTTGGCCTAGTTTTGGGTTCTTATCGTGAAAAAGCAGCTTTCCGCCGAAAATTACGGCGGTTTTTACCAAGGAGCTATTGATGAACCTTCATCCAAGCGCGCAGGCCAACAGCACCCAATTGTCATCCCGCAGCCCGTCGCAGGCCCAGGAGAGGGGCCTGAATCTGGGCCCGAACATGGCTTTGGGCATGGGCCGGTCCCGCGGCTTGCCCCAAGGTTTGACCCATCGTTTGACCGGGGGTCTAAGCGCTGCCGCAATGGCCTTGGCCCTGGTTGCATTTGGCCAAGCCGCCAGCGCCCAATCTGCGCCCCCAGCCAATGATGCCCCGACAGGAATGGGGGCAGGAATGGGCGCCCATCATCCTGGCCCTATGGCTCGGCTGACCGTCTCGGGCGAGGGCAGCGCCACTGCGCAACCCGATATGGCCTCGATCATGCTGGGCGTCTCGGTTCAGGCCGATACGGCCGCCAAGGCGATGTCCGAGAATGCCACACGCCAGCAAAGCGTGATCGACAAGCTGAAAGCCGAAGGGATCGAGGCTCGCGACATTCAGACCTCGGGTTTGAATCTGTCGCCGGTGCAAAGCTATTCGCAAGACGGCAAACCGCCGGTGATCACGGGCTATATGGCCCAAAACATGGTATCGGTGCGGGTGCGCGATCTGGGCAAGCTGGGTGCGGTTCTGGATATGCTGGTCGAAGCCGGTGCCAATGAAATCAACGGGATCAGCTTTACCCGAGAAGATGCCTCTGAGGCAGAGGATGCCGCCCGCGTTGCCGCGATCCAAGCCGCCCGTCGCAAGGCGGATATCATGGCCGAGGCAGCAGGCATGAAGCTGGGCCGGCTGATCTCGCTTTCAGACAGCATGATCGACAGCGGTCCGCGCCCGATGATGATGGCGATGGGGCGTGACGCCAAAGCCAGCTCGACCCCGATCGAGGCAGGCGAACTGGCGATTACGGCAAATGTCACCGCAACCTACGCGCTGATCCCAGCAAAAGATGAGGGTCAGCCTGAAGGCCTCGCCCCGAATGAAGATCCGCCCGCGCCAAATTGATCGAGCCTGAACCCTGCCGGAGAGGGCACAAGGCTCTTGTTCGGCAAGGTGGGCAGCGCGCTCGACTGGCATCAACGCAAAAGGGCAGGCATATCGCCTGCCCTTTCTGTTTTTGGTCACATCGTGATCCCGCGCTTATTGCGTGGCGGCGCTCAGAGCCTGATCCAGATCGGCAATTAGATCCTTGGGGTTTTCGATGCCGATCGACAAGCGCACCACATCAGGGCCTGCCCCGGCTGCGATCTGCTGGGCTTCGCTAAGCTGGCGATGCGTGGTCGAGGCCGAATGGATCACCAAAGAGCGCGTATCACCCAGATTGGCGACATGGCTGAAAAGTTTCAGGTTATCGACCAGCTTGACGCAAGCCTCGTAGCCGCCCTTGACCGCAAAGGTGAAAAGCGCGCCAGCGCCTTTGGGATAAACCCGTTGAGCGGTGGCATTCCAGGGCGAGGTTTCCAGACCGGCATAGGTGACTGCGCTGACCCGCGGATCGCGCTCAAGCCATTTGGCGACCTCGACGGCGTTTTCAACGTGCCGCTCCATCCGCAGACCTAGGGTTTCGATGCCCATAAGGGTGTAATGCGCCGCCTGCGGGTTCATGGTCATGCCCAGATCGCGCAGCCCAATGGCAATGCTGTGGAAGGTAAAGGCCAGCGCGCCAAAGGTCTCTTGGAACTTGAGGCCGTGATAAGCGGGCTCGGGTGCAGAAAGCGAGGGGAACTTGTCGCTGGCGGACCAGTCGAACTTGCCGCTGTCGATGACCGCACCGCCCGTCACCGTGCCATTGCCGGTGAGATATTTGGTCAAGCTATGCACCACCAGCGTCGCGCCCATCTCGATCGGCTTGCACAGATATGGCGTGGCAAGGGTATTATCGACGATCAAAGGCAGCCCGGCCGCATCCGCCACCGCAGCCACTGCGGGAATGTCGGTGACATAGCCGCCCGGGTTGGAGATCGATTCGCAGAAAATAGCGCGGGTGTCGTCGTCGATCGCCGCCTTCAGCGCATCCAGATCATCAAAGTCGACGAATTTCGCGCTCCAGCCAAAGCGGCGAATGGTTTGGCTGAACTGGGTGATGGTGCCACCGTAAAGCCGGGTCGAGGCGATGATATTGCGCCCCGGACCCATAAGCGGGAACAGCGCCATGATCTGGGCGGCATGGCCTGATGAGCAGCAAACGGCCCCTGCCCCACCCTCCATCGCGGCGATGCGGGATTGAAGCGCGCCAACGGTCGGGTTGGTCAGGCGCGAATAGATATAGCCAACCTCTTGCAGGTTGAACAAACGCGCAGCGTGATCGGCATCTTTGAACACATAGGCCGTGGTCTGATAGATCGGCACCTGGCGTGCACCCGTAGCCGGGTCCGGGGCCGAGCCCGCATGTATCGCCAGCGTGTCAAAGCCCCAAGCATCAGCGCCCGAATTCTCTGTCATAGTCCATCCCCCTAAACGGTTTGGCTCACCCTAGGGGGAGCGCCCTTGAGAGGCAATGCGGCTGTGCTGATCACGCCAAGAGGAGGCCTGAGCGCGGCGACAGACGAGACCATCAGCTCGGGGCGCTGCCCCGAACCCCGGGATATTTTTTCATGAAAGACAGGGCTCTGGCTGTTGGGCGCGGATCAAGGCTGCAAGGTGGCGCGTCGATGCGTCATGGCCGGGGATGTCCTTGCCTTCGAGCAGGGGCGCCACGTCAAGCGCCAGCTCTTTGCCAAGTTCAACGCCCCATTGATCGAAGCTGTTGATGCCCAAAATCACGCCCTCGACGAAGACCCGATGTTCGTAAAGCGCGACGATCTGACCAAGGGTATAGGGGGTCAGCTGGTGAATGAGCAGCGTCGTTGAGGGGCGGTTACCGGGAAAGACGCGATGACGGGCCTGACGTTCCAGCTCGTCCCCGCTTAAGCCTTTGGCGGCCATCAGCTCGCGCGCCTGAACCAGATTGCGGCCCCGCATCAAAGCCTCGGCCTGCGCGAGGCAGTTGGCGGTGAGGAGAAGGTGGTGATGGGCGAGCTCGGCCTCATGACCGCAGGCTGCAAGAATGAACTCGCAGGGGACAATTGCCGTGCCTTGATGGATGAGCTGATAGAAAGCGTGTTGGCCATTGGTGCCCGGCTCGCCCCAGACCACCGGGCCGGAGGGTAGGGTCAGATCCGATCCGTCCATGGCCACACGCTTGCCATTCGATTCCATCTCGAGCTGCTGGAGATAGGCGGGAAGGCGAGCGAGGCGGTTGTCATAGGGCAGCACAGCGCGCGTGGCATAACCGCAGATCTGATGGTGCCAGATGCCCACAAGCGCCAAAAGCGTCGGCAGGTTTTGCTGAGGTGGAGCATTTTGGAAATGTTGGTCCATTGCCGCCCCGCCGGCAAGAAAGCGGTCGAAATTCTCGGGGCCGATTGCGATCATCAGCGAAAGCCCGATCGGCCCCCAGACGGAATAGCGCCCCCCGACCCAATCCTCGAAACCAAAGACCCGATCCGCATCGATCCCCCATTGCGCGGTTTTTCCCTCGGCCGAGGACAGCGCCACGAATTGCGTTGCAGGGGCAGTGACCTGATCGGCCATCCAATCGCGCGCCGTCGCCGCATTGGTCATGGTTTCGATGGTGGTAAAGGTCTTTGAGGCCACGATTACCAGCGTCGTCGTTGGATCAAGTCCACGCAGGACATCGGCAATATCCGCCCCATCGACATTCGAGACGAAATGCACACGCGGGCCGTCGTGATAGGGCGAAAGGGCGCGCACAGCCATTGCCGGCCCCAGATCCGAGCCACCAATGCCGATATTCACCACATCGGTAATCGTCCCGCCTTGGCCCATATAGCGCCCGCTGCGGATGCGTCGTGCAAAATCGGCCATATGTGCATGGGTGTCGCGCACATTTGGCATTACATCGCGGCCATCGACAAGAACCTGACCATCCAGATTGCGCAAGGCCGTATGCAAGACGGCGCGATCCTCGGTCTCGTTGATCCTTTCGCCCGCGAACATCGCCTTGCGGCGGGCGGGCACGGCAGCTGCCAGCTCGAGCAAAAGATCACGCGCCTGAGCGTCGATCGTGGTCTTGGACCAGTCAAATACCAGCCCATCGGCCTGACAGGTGAATTCCACTACGCGCGCGTCATCATCTAAAAGGGTTTCGATGCGCAGATCGCCCTGAGATTGGCGATGGGCGGTCAGCCTGGTCCATAGGTCAGCGGAACTTGTCATGTCTGGCTTTCGTGTCACGCCGCCCAATGGACGGTAATATCACCCAAAAAGGCGCGGATAGGCGCATCGATCGGATCAAGCTTTTGCGCACGCTCAAAGGCATTGCGCTTGTCATTTCCTGTGATCAACAGATGCGAATGAATGACGGATTTCAACGCCGAGGCACTGAGTGAAATCCGTGGCTCCTCGCTTGCGCCCCGGATCGCAATCACGGGCGGCGCCTCGGGGGAAAGGCCCAGGATCGTATCGGAAAGGCCAGGAAACAGGCTCGCCGTGTGCATATCATTGCCCATGCCAAGCAGCAGAACTGTGATCGGTAGATGTGGGGCAATGCGCGCGCTAAGCCCAGGTGCAGCAAGATCTGGCGATTCATCCCCGGTATAAAGATCGATATATTGCGCAGCCTCGGCCCGATCGCGCAAAAGATGCCGATAAAGCAGGCGCGAGTTCGAACGCATATGCGTTCCATCCACCCAGCGCTCATCATTGAGAAAGACCGTCACCCGACCCCAGTCAAGCTCGGTGCCCGAAAGAATATCCAGGACTGGCGCGGGGGTCGTGCCGCCGGGCACGCAAAGCGAGGCCTGCTCGCTGACCCGCAACTGCTGGGCCAATTGACCCGCGATGATATTGGCCAGCGACAGCGACAGCATTTCACGATCGGGGTATTCGATGAACTCCAGCGTCATGATCGAATCTCCCTCCAGCGACGGTTGTCGCGGTGCAGCAGCCGCAGGGCCTCTTCAGGCCCGCTAGAGCCCGCATCGTAAGGCTCGGGCCGGCTGGGACCAACCTCCCAATCAGAAATGATCGGATCGGTCCAGGCCCAAGCCGCCTCCACCTCGTCACCGCGCATGAACAAGGTCTGATTGCCGCGAATCACATCCATGATCAGCCGCTCATAGGCATCGGGCATATCGCGGCCCTCCTGCCCCAAAGCATCGGCAAAACTCATATCTAAAGGAACCTGAACCAGACGCATCCCCCCTGGCCCCGGCTCTTTGATCATCACCGTCAGATGCATCCCCTCATTGGGCTGCAACTTGATCACCAGCTGATTGGCCTTGGGCGCATCTGCCTCGTCAAAAATCGAATGGGGCGGCTCTTTGAAAGTGACCACGATTTCGCTGGTGCGGGCGCGCAAACGCTTGCCTGTGCGCAGATAGAACGGCGTGCCCGTCCAGCGCCAATTTGCAATCGACAGCTTCAGCGCGACAAAGCTTTCTGTCCGCGAGCCCTGATTTTCTACATCATCCAAATACCCCGGCCCGTCCGGTCCCGCCAGATACTGACCACGAACAATATCGCTGGGTTTCAAGGGCTCAAGCGCGCGGATTACCTTCAGCTTTTCATCACGAACCGCATCGGGATCAAAATGATAGGGCGGCTCCATCGCTGTCAGACACAAAAGCTGCATCATGTGGTTCTGGATCATATCGCGGATCGCGCCCGAATGGTCGTAATATTCGCCCCGGCCGCCAACACCGACGGTTTCCGCCACGGTGATCTGAACGTGGTCGACATATTGTGCGTTCCACAACGGCTCAAACAAAATATTGGCGAAACGTACCGCCATCAGGTTCTGAACTGTCTCTTTGCCCAGGTAATGGTCGATGCGGTAAATCTGCCCCTCGTGGAAATAGCGCGCCAAAGTGGCGTTCAACTTGCGCGCACTTGCCAGATCGCGGCCAAAGGGTTTTTCAACGACGATGCGGCTGTTGTCATCGGCCATGCCATGGCCGGCCAGACGCTCGGCAATATCGCCAAAAAGCGCAGGCGCCACCGAAAAGTAAAAGGCGTGAACCGTGCCCGGACGGATCTTGGCCTTCAGCTCGTCCCAGCCAGCGGTGCCGCGTGCATCGATTGCCACATAGGACAGCAATTCGAGAAAGGCACTGATTTGGCTGGCGTCCGTGGTCTGGGGCAGGAATTCGCGAATGGCCGATGCCGCCTCAGCGCGAAAGGCCTCATCGTCTTGCTGGGTGCGTGCCGCACCAATGATACGTGCCGTGGCCGCGAATTGGCCGGCCACAAAGCGTCGATAAAGACTGGGCAAAATCTTGCGCCGCGCCAGATCTCCGGTGGCACCGAAAATGACGAGGTCGAAATCCTCGACCGGAATGACCCGCGAGACCATAGCTTCCTCCTGATTTGAAACCAAAGGTTTACCCATCGTTAGCGCTATCATCAAGCCTATCCTCCAAGATGCCGCTTTTACCCGGCCCCATTGCGATCCGTATCAGCGCCTTGTTTAGCCGCGGCAGCCGTGCCCGCGCCAGCATATCGCTTTGGCTCATGCTTGCGCCAGATGCCTGGGCACGCGCCAGCGCTGTGGCCACGGCAGCGCTGACCACCTGGCTGTGATCGCGCATAAGGCCTGTCAGGAACTCATCGGGGTGGACTGCCTGCACGCCAAATCGCGACAGGATACGTCGCGGAAAATCGCGCAGGTTCAGGGTGACGATGATCGGCGCGCGCCCATCCATTGCCGCACGAAGCACATGCAGATCCCCCGCATCAGGCAGATCGACAATCAACCCTGCCTCGTCTTGCGGTGCAATCATGGCGCGGGGAAACCGCAGCCGCATCAATGCAGCTTCGGCCCCCGCCACCGATTTTTGATCCGGGCCCAGTTTGGCACTGGAATGGACCCATTCCTCGATGATCCGCTCGGACCAAAGGGGTTCAAAGACACCTGCCTGCGCAACATCCAGCAGGATTTCGCGCAGGATCGTGGGAAAAATCACGCAGGCGTCAAGCAGCGCTTTCATCCATCCAACCGAAAGAACAGTGCCTTCAGATAGCCGGATTCGCTCAATTGCGGCAGCGTCGGATGGTCTGGTCCCGCCTGACCGCTGTGCAAAAGCTGCATTCGACGACCGCCCCGGCCGATGCCCCGGGCGCTTGAATTGCGGAACGAGGTCAGATCAGCAGCATGCGAGCAAGAGCACAGCCCCAGATAGCCCCCCGGCGCAACCAGTGCCGCCGCCAGTCGCGCCACGCGCTCATAAGCGCGCAGACCCGCATCCAGCGCCTGTTTGTTCGGTGCAAAAGCGGGCGGATCGCAAATGACCACGTCAAACTGCGCGCCCTCGGTCGCCAAGGCCTCCATCACGGCAAAGGCATCGCCCTGACGTGTTGTCAGTTTGGCCTCGGCGCCCATACGTTTGGCGCCTTCGCCCGCCAAGGCCAGCGCCGCGGCAGAGCCGTCAACGCAGGTCGCATGGCTTGCCCCGCCGGCCAAAGCCGCAAGACCAAAGCCACCGACATGCGAAAACACATCCAACACCCGTGCACCTTTGGACAGGCGTTGGCCAAAGGCATGATTGGGACGCTGATCATAGAAAAGGCCGGTTTTCTGGCCACCGATCAGATCGGCCATGTAGATCGCACCATTCATAGGCACGGCGATCGGCCCATCGATTGACCCTGCCAGCACCTCGGTACGCTCATCCAGCCCCTCAAGGCTGCGCGCGCGGCCCTGACCATTCAGCACGACATGACTGACGCCCACCACCTCGCGCACGGCATCAGCCAAGTCCTGGATCATCAATTCGGCCCAGGCCGCATTGGGCTGAATCACCGCGCAATCGCCAAAGCGATCAATCACGGTTCCGGGCAGACCATCCGCCTCGGCGTGAACCAGACGGTAGAATGGGGCATCAAACAGACGCTCGCGCAGCGCCAAGGCACGGGCGATTCGCGCGCGCAGCCAGGCGCCATCGATCACGGCCTGCGGATCGGCATCCATCATACGGCCGATAATTTTCGAGTTGGGATTGACCGTCACCACACCCAAGGGGCGACGCTCGCCATCCTCAAGCTGGGCAAAGCTACCCGGGGCAATGCCACGGGTGCGACGGTCCACCACCGCCTCATCAGCAAAAATCCAAGGAAAGCCGTGACGAATGGCACGGGCATTGGCCTTGGGGCGAAGTCGGATCGTGGGAAGTTCAGCGGACATTTTGGCCTCGGCTTTACTTGCAGAAGTGCCACGTGCGCGCCATGGCGGCAAGGGGCGAGAGGTTGCGTTGTTATCGCTAACGGACTAACAGTGACTTTAGCGAAAGGAAGGGTGCCATGATTTTGCATTCCACCATTGATCGCGTGACCGACCGGATCCGCAAAAGATCGGCAATCTCGCGTGCAGGCTATCTTGCAAAAATCGCGGCAGCCGCAGAAGACGGGCCGCGCCGCGCACATTTGTCTTGCGGCAATCAGGCCCATGCTTACGCGGCAATGGACCAAAAGCAAGATCTGGCCCAGACGCGCAAGCCCAATCTTGGCATTGTCACCGCCTATAATGACATGCTGTCCTCGCACCAGCCCTATGAGGTCTATCCCGAGCTGATCCGGCGCGCGGCTGCAAACGCTGGGGCAACCGCGCAGGTTGCGGGCGGCGTTCCGGCCATGTGCGACGGCGTGACGCAGGGGCGCGCGGGAATGGAGTTGTCGCTTTTCTCACGTGACGTCATTGCCCTTGCAGCGGCAGTGGCCTTGTCGCACGACACTTTCGACGCGGCGCTTTATCTCGGCGTCTGCGATAAAATCGTGCCGGGGCTGATGATCGCCGCCGCAACTTTTGGCCATCTGCCTGCGGTTTTTCTTCCGTCGGGGCCGATGGTCTCGGGCCTGCCCAATGATGAAAAATCCCGCGTCCGTCAGCAATTCGCCGCCGGAGAGGTCGACCGTAAGGCATTAATGGCCGCCGAAATGGAAAGCTATCACGCGCCAGGCACCTGCACATTTTACGGCACGGCCAATACCAATCAAATGCTGATGGAATTCATGGGCCTGCACCTGCCCGGTGCCAGCTTTGTCAATCCAGGCACCCCCTTGCGCGAGGCGCTGACCCAGGCAGCCGTCAGCCGTGCTGCAGAAATGACGCGGCTTGGGGCCAACTATCTGCCAGTCGGGCAGATCCTGGACGAGCGCGCCTTTGTAAATGGATTGGTTGGCCTGATGGCAACGGGCGGATCGACCAATCTGGTCATCCACCTGCCTGCGATGGCACGCGCCGCCGGCATCGTTCTCGACCTCGAAGATTTTCACGATATTTCCGAGGCGGTGCCCCTGCTGGCCCGCGTCTATCCCAACGGTCTTGCGGATGTGAACCATTTCCACGCTGCGGGCGGGCTGGGGTTCGTGATCCGTCAGCTGCTTGAAATGGGCCTGCTGCATGATGATGTCGCGACCATCGTTGGCAAAGGCTTAAATGATTACACCACCGAACCTCGCTTGAAATCCGACGGTCTGGCCTGGGTGGCTGGTCCCGAGGCCAGTCTGAACGAACGTGTCATCCGCCCACATAGTGACCCCTTTGCCCCGACAGGCGGCCTGAAACAGCTTGAGGGCAACCTTGGGCGAGGCGTGATCAAAGTCTCGGCCGTGGCCCCGGAGCGGCATATTATCGAAGCCCCTGCACGTATCTTTGACAATCAGGAGGCCGTTAAGACAGCCTTCAAAAATGGTGAATTCACGTCGGATTGTATTGTCGTCGTGCGCTTTCAAGGCCCCAGCGCAAATGGCATGCCCGAACTACATTCGCTGACCCCTACCCTGGCTGTACTTCAAGACCGCGGCCTGCGAGTCGCACTTGTGACGGATGGGCGCATGTCCGGAGCGTCAGGCAAAGTTCCGGCCGCGATTCACCTGTCACCAGAGGCTGCCCATGGCGGCCCCTTGGCACGGCTGCGTGATGGCGATCTGGTGCGTTTGGATGCAATCGCGGGGACGATTGAGTGTTTGACCGAGGGCTTCTCGGCACGTCCCCCAGCCCCATATGTCGAAACGGCTGATACGGCTCAGGGCATGGGGCGTGAGCTATTCGCGTCGTTTCGTCAGAACGTCTCGCAGGCGACTTCCGGCGCATCTGTCGTTGTGTGAAACCCACCCGCGTGCCCTTGAATACGGTTAAGCTGAAATTGAGCGTAAAAGCGATGCCGGATGATCTAGATGACATCCGGCATCGTGCATTTAACCGCCGGATCAACGCAGCACGCTGACCAAGCATCGCAAGCTTTGCCTTATGCGACCTGGCGGTTGCCCGGGCGAACTGCCGCACGGGCCAGCGGGGCCGATGCTTCTGCGCCGGTGTTAAAGCGATCCATCATCGCCCCCAGCTCTTCGACCTGAGAGGACAGCAATGCAGCCGCGCCTGCATATTGTTCAGACATCGAAAGGTTTGCCTGATTGACACTGTCGAGCTGTGACAAGGCCTGAGACACCTCGCGGACACCAGTTGCTTGCTCGGTGGTTGCATGGGCAATACCGGCGATATTTTCGACCATTCCGCTGACGGCCTCACGAATTTGGTTCAGCGAGTTGCCAGCATCACGCACCAATTTGACGCCCGCTTTTACCTCGGTCTCACTTTTACTGATCAGATCCGCAATGTTTTGAGAGGCTTTTGCGGATTGCTGAGCAAGGTTACGCACCTCATTGGCAACCACGGCAAAGCCACGGCCAACCTCGCCAGCGCGGGCAGCCTCGACAGCGGCATTGATCGACAAAAGGTTTGTCTGGAAAGCAAAGCCTTCGATCACTCGAGTAAACTCGCCCATCTGTTTCGTGTGCTCGTCAATGCGCTCAATGGCGGCAATCGCCTGCGCAACCACTTCGGCACCGCGCAAAACGACCTGCTGAGCATCACGTGCTGCCGCATCTGCCTCGTTTGCGGATTCGCTTGTCATCGCGATATTGCCCGAAATCTGTTCGACGGCCGAGGCGGTCTGCTCTAGCGAAGCTGCCTGGCTTTCGCCGCGCCGAGCCAGATCCCCTGCCCCTCGGGCAATTTCTCCGGCCTCGGTATTCATTGCTTCGGCTTGGCTGCGAATATCCTCGACCATCGAGGTGAAGGATTCGAGCGTCTGGTTGAAACTGTCGCGGACAGAAAGAAATTCCGAGCTGATACTTTCACTAATTCGCGGCGTCAGATCCCCATGCGCCAGCTTATCAAGGCCAACGATAAGTTCCGTCACCGCGCGCTTGCGAGGGGTCACGTCAGTTGCGTATTTGATAACGCTGGTCACATTCCCTTCTTCATCAAGAACGGGGTTATAGCTGGCGACGATCCAGACCTCGCGCCCCCCTTTTGCGATGCGGCGAAACTCGCCGGTTTGATAGCGCCCCCCTTCGAGTTCTTGCCAGAACTGACGATATTCGCTGGTCTGAGTGAAGGCAGGATCGCAGAACATGGAGTGGTGGCGCCCGACGATTTCAGGAAGCGTATAGCCAAGCGCGGTCAGGAAGTTTTCGTTCGCGCTCATGATCTCGCCGGTCGGCTTGAATTCGATGACCGCCTGCGATCGCGAAACCGCCGCCTGACGGGATTCAGCTTTTTCGAGCAGCGCCCGTTTGCGCGCCGTTACGTCAGCGGCATATTTGACCACACGCAGAACCTTGCCGCATTCGTCAACCACCGGGTTATAGCTGGCGACGATCCAGACCATCCGCCCACCTTTGGCGACGCGGCTGAATTCCCCGGCTTGGAAATATCCATTTTCAAGATCCGTCCAGAATTGGCGGTATTCCATCGAATTGGCAAAGGTCGAATCGCAAAACAGGCTGTGGTGGCGGCCTTTGATTTCGCCGGCCGTATAGCCAAATGTCTTAAGGAAATTCTCATTGGCGGACAGAATCTCACCGTTCGGCTTGAATTCGATCACCGCCTGCGAGCGCGATACCGCCCGTTGCAGCGCATCATGTTCTTTGGCGCGCAGGTTGGATTTCGTCTGATCCAGTGCAAAAATAATGACCTGTTCCAACTGGCCATCGGCATTCATCACCGGAACATGTGTCTCAAAAACCCAATAAGAGCTGCCGTCCTTGGCGATATGTTCGGCCTCTGTCTTTTGCGCAGCGCCGCGGCAGAGTGCGGACATGAAATCCGCAGGGGCAAGGCGGTCCGAGTCTTTGTTTTCATTTAGCAAAAACAAAGGCTGGCCGATCAGCTCTTCGCGGCGATAACCACAGATATCAAGGTAGCGTTGGTTCACATCGACGATGCGGCCATCAAGATCATAGACGAGAACGGCCTGCACCTTTTCCATCGTGGTCAAGGCCTGGCCTGGGTAGGGATGATTAATCGACATCGGCAACTCCTGTCCGGTTTCCCCCAGGATTTAGGCCTGAATGGATAAGATACCGTTAGCGATGCACGTGTCGGGCCGAACCAGCTATGCCAAAATAGCTAAAATGCTTTCAGGCGCCTGGGTCGTCAGGGGTGATCGGCGGGCCAAAACGCTCGATCATGCGGGTGCGGATTTGTTCACGGGTGACACGATAGGCCTCGAGTTTAGCCTCGCGCCCCTCGGCCAGGCCTGTCGGGTCCATGACCGGCCAGTACTCAACCTCAAGATGAAATAGCCTTGTCATTTCAAGCGCTTGACGCTGACTTCCTGGCGATAGGGCGACCACAAGATCAAAGCCGCCCAGATCATCGCCCCAGGCCTGCATCTCTTCGAAAGAGCGCGAGCGGTGCTGAGAAATTTCAACGCCAATCTCTTGGCTGACCGCGACAGCAAAGCCGTCGATTTCAAGATCATTCTTAACGCCGGCTGACTGCACATAGGCCGCCCGTCCGTAGAATTTCTTCATCATGCCCTCGGCCATCGGAGAGCGAATCGCATTATGGTCGCAGCAGAACAGAACCGAATGGGGTATCTGCCGCGCCACTTACTTCCCCGGTACCAAGGCGCAGATCAGGGTGAACAGACGCCGCGCAGTATCAATGTCGATCACCGCTTTGCCGTCTAGCCGGTCCTGCAAGGTACGCGCCCCCTCGTTATGGATGCCACGCCGCGCCATATCGATGACCTCGATCTGCGCCGGAGGCAGCTTTTTGACCGCATCATGATAGCTGGCACAGATCTGGAAGTAATCCTTCACCGTCTGGCGAAACGGCCCCAAAGATAGATGAAATTCAGCGATTTTGCGCCCCGGATCATCGGTGATGTCAAAGACAAGACGCCCTTCACGCAAAGCCAAAAGCAGCTGATAAGGGCCGGGCGGAACCTCGGCCCCGTCGCGACCGGGCAAGGCAAAGCTGTTATCCTCCAGCAGATCGAACACGGCGATGCGCCGCTCCTGCTCCATTTCAGGCGAGGGTGCTGAAAGCCCGTCCTCATCGATCTCGATCCGCGAGAGCCTGGCCGTCGTCTCGGTCATGCTGATTTTCCTGCCTCGTTCAGGGTCTCAAGCCGAGCCGAAACCGAAAGTCCGTGCGCGTCAAGCCCCTCTGAGGCGGCAAGGCGCACTGCCGCTGGCCCGATTGCCGCCAGAGCCCCCGGCGAAAGCTGGGCGATTGTCGTGCGCTTGAGGAAATCAAGCGTCGACAGCCCCGATGAAAACCGCGCCGAACGCGCTGTCGGCAAGACATGGTTCGGCCCCGAAACGTAATCTCCGACCGCCTCGGGCGTATAGCCACCCAGAAAAATCGCGCCGGCGTGGCGGACTTTTTGGGACAAGGCATCGGGATCGTCGACACACAGCTCTAGATGCTCGGGGGCGATACGATCCGAAAGAGCCGCAGCCTCATCCAGATCGCGGGTCACGATGACGGTGCCATAATCGCGCCAGCTGGCGGCCGCGATCGCCGCGCGTGGCAGGGTTGGCAAGATCCGCTCAAGCGAAGCCACGACCCGTGCGGCCAGCTCCGCATCCGGCGAGATCAGGATCGACTGCGCATCCGCGTCATGTTCCGCCTGCGCCAACAGATCAAGCGCCAGCCAATCGGGGTTTTGCTGGCCATCCGCAATGACCAGCACCTCGGAGGGGCCTGCAATCATATCAATGCCGACGCGGCCAAACACCTGACGTTTGGCGGCTGCGACATAGGCGTTGCCGGGGCCTGTGATCTTATCGACGCGGCGGATCGTATCCGTGCCATAGGCCAGCGCGGCAATTGCCTGCGCGCCACCGATACGGTAGATTTCATCAACACCCGCAAGCTGACAGGCCAGAATGACCAAAGGATTGACCACGCCATCGGGTGTGGGCACGCAAACCACCAAGCGCTCGACCCCGGCAACGCGGGCCGGAATGGCGTTCATCAAGACCGATGAGGGATAGCTGGCCTGCCCGCCGGGCACGTAAAGGCCCGCCGCCTCGACCGCGGTCCAGCGCCAGCCCAGCGTTGCGCCATCTGGATCGGTCCAGCGGGCATTTTCGGGCATCTGGCGTGCGTGATAGGCGCGAATGCGCCCGGCAGCCACCGTCAGCGCCGCGCGATCCTCGGCCGAGACACGGGCAATTTCGGTTGCAATTTCTTCGGGCGAGAAGGCCAGACTTTCCGGGGTCAGCGCCAGCCGGTCGAAACGCGCGGTCAGTTCGACCAGCGCAGCATCCCCCCTATGGCGCACCTCATGGATAATTCCCGCGACCACGTCATTCACATCGACGGAATCCTCACGCTTGGCGCTGAGCATTTCGGTGAAACGGTCTTCGAAGTCGCTTTGAGTCGTGGTCAGGGTGATGGGCATTCTCGGGCCTCCGGACAATTGGCCCTTTGTTAGCCCGTGGGACAGGTCGGCTCAACCCGCGAAGGCGCCTTTGCGCCCTCACGCCTTCAGTTAATGCCCCGCTGGCTTGTCCCCCGAAAGGTCAAGGATCATCTTGTATTCCGGATGGCCCATCCCGCTGACGATGCCGCTTTTGCCGCTGTCGACAAAGCCCAGCCGCTGATAAAGCCGCAAAGCCTGCGTATTTGTCGTCACTACATGCAGGCCCAGCGACGTCATTCCCTGCGCCGCTGCATCCTGAGCAATGTGCTGCATGACCCGATCGACATAACCGCGCCCGCGCGCCTCGGGCCGGGCATAGACGGACATGACCCAGCCGCAAAAAGGGTCCTCGCCGACCATTCCGGCCTGCCAGCAGCCGACCGCCAAGGGCTGTCCCTCGACCTCGCCTGCACCGAAATGGCGCGCATCACGAAGCCGCTGTTCAAAGCCCGCAGCCGGGACGTCGCACCAATCCTCGTAACGAGAGCCAAAGGCCTCGCTGTCAAGCCGCAGTGATTCCAAACGGATTTCGCGCCATTCCGCGGCGCGATCCGGGTCGATATGCCATAGCTTCATTCGGGGTGAACCGGCGCCTTACGTGACGGAGCAACATAGGGTCGCGTAACATCACGCAGATCAATATTCAGGCATTCGACATCGACCGACAGCGCACCATCGCCCGCGAACTGCAGCAGGATCTGACCGCTGCCATCCTCGGCGGGCAACCAGACGATATTGAGCAATTCAAGCACCAGATCCTGGTCCTTGCGATCAATGCCATCGCTGCGCACCCGCGTGACATCCGATAGAACCAGCAGGCTGCGCACGCGCTCATAGGGGCGCTGATCGCGCCGCGCCAGATCCGCATCCTCCCAGCGGAAGCGATTAAGCAGCAGCGCAAGAAAGCGCTGCTGGGAATCATAGCTGATTTCAGTCACGGGCAGGATGGCATCCTGCACCAAGGTCGACACGACCTGCAGATCCTCGGCATCCTGCGCCCGCAGGGCAAGCGGGCCCGGATCAGCATCCTCGAAACGTGCGTCACTCATCGTGGCTTGGCTCCTTGATCCGTTCGATCTGCGCACCGACACCGCGCAGCTTGCGCACGACCTTCTCATATCCGCGATCAAGGTGATAGACGCGGCTGACCACGGTTTCACCTTCGGCAGCAAGCCCGGCAAGAATCAGGCTGACCGAGGCGCGCAGATCGGTGGCCATGACGGGCGCACCTTTCAGCTTGGCAACACCAGTCACAGTAGCCCTGCCGCCGTGGACTTCGATATTGGCGCCCATGCGCGACAATTCCGGCGCATGCATGAAGCGGTTTTCGAAAATGCGCTCTTCCAGAACGGAAGTGCCCTCGGCCGTGCACATCAGCGCCATCATCTGCGCCTGCAGATCGGTCGGAAAGCCCGGGAAGGGTTCCGTCACCACATCAACCGCGCGGACCCGGCCATTCTTGCGAGACACCTTAAGACCACGTGCGGTTTCGACGACGTCGATCCCTGCCTCATCCAACTTTTCGCAGAAAGAAGCGACCAGGTCGATGCGACCGCCCAGGCATTCGACCTCGCCGCCGCAAATGGCCGGGGCAAGCATATAAGTGCCAAGTTCGATGCGATCGGTGACGACCGGATGGGTCGCGCCGCCAAGGCTGTCCACCCCCTGAATGGTAATGGTCGAGCTGCCCTCTCCCTCGATCTGGGCACCCATGCGACGCAGGCAGACCGCCAGATCGACGATCTCTGGCTCGCGGGCCGCGTTTTTGATCACGGTCGTGCCCTTTGCCAAAGCCGCGGCCATCAGCGCATTTTCCGTGGCCCCGACCGAGACAATGGGAAAGTCGATGACAGCGCCTTTCAGCCCGCCCGCAGGCGCCTTGGCCCAGACGTTGCCATCACGCAGATCAAGTTCAGCACCCATCGCCTCAAAGGCCTTCAGATGCAGATCAACCGGGCGCGCGCCAATCGCACATCCCCCCGGAAGCGAGACCACACCCTGACCATAGCGCGCCAAGAGCGGCCCCAGAACCAGGATCGAGGCCCGCATCTTGCGCACGATGTCATAATCGGCGGTCTGGCTGGTTAGGTCATGGCTCGACATGGCCAGAACCTGCCCCTCTTGCAGGCTGACGACCTCGGCCCCCAGCGATTGCAACAGCTGCGTCATCGTGCGGATATCCGACAGGCGCGGCGCATTGGTCAGCGTCAGCGGCTGGTCGGTCAGCAGGGTCAGCGGCATCAGCGTCAGACAGGCATTCTTCGCCCCGGCGATCGGAATTTCGCCATGGAGCGCACCGCCGCCCCGCACGATGATCTGGTCCATTTAATTCTCCTGACTGGGCTGCTCGGCCGAATCGTTTTCTGCGGCCTCATCCGCTTGCGCATCACCCTCGGCCGCACGCGCGCGCGTTTGCGCTTTGCGGCGGGCCAGGTTGGCACGCAAGGCTGCCCGCAACCGGTCGTCGCGGCTCGTGTTATTCGCGGGGGAATCCGGTCGTTTGCTCATGCCCTCTGATAAACACCTTGGTGCGAGCCGTAAAGCAGGCCTGCGCGAGTGGGCGGATCCTTGTAGCACACAGCGCGATAGCGTGGCCGGCAAGGAGATCGGGCACCGATCTTGTCAAATGCGTCAAAGAAGAGAAGGTTTTTGCAATTCCCCTCTTGCGCCCCCAGATCGTCCAGTCTAAATCGCCCTCATCGGCGCTGCAGTAGCTCAGTGGTAGAGCACTCCCTTGGTAAGGGAGAGGTCGAGAGTTCAATCCTCTCTTGCAGCACCATTTATCTCTTTAAATTGATTATGAAAAATCCCCAGCTTTCGCATGGGGATGATTTGGCATTTTCGGCGTATCGAATGTGGCGCAGGTTAGCCCTTGTGCTGTCCCCGCGCCCTCTGATGAACTGGTTACGGGCGGTTAACCTGACCCAGTTTGGGTTGAGATGGCACAGCCAGCAGCCCCGGCAGACGATAGGCCAACGCGCAATAGCTAAGATAGGCGACCAAGCCGCCCGCGCAGGTGTCGCTGAACCAATGCACTCCCAGCGCCATCCGGCTGATCGCAACCAGCGCAGCCGCCACAAGAAAGACGGGGCGAAATCTGGGCAAGGCCAGCCCCAAGGACAGCGCCAGCGCCACAGCCGTCGTCGTATGCCCCGACGGAAAGCTGGCCCAGGCCGAGGAATGGGTGAAGGGTGCAAAGGCAAGGTGATCGCCAAGCCCGACCGTGCCCGGACGCGCACGTCCGATCACCATCTTCAGCAAAACCGTGCTCAACCCCGAGACCATCAGATTCGCCAGCACGAAGAAGCTGGCATTGCGCCAGAAATGAACCTCGTCGTCATCGCTGAAGGTGCCAATGATCAGGCAAGCCAGCGCAATCGCGCCAAACAGCGCAAATGACCATGACGAATCCCCCAAATCGGTCAACCAGCGCATCACCATATGCAGCCCTGCAGGCAGTCCCTGCATCTGCTGGGCGATGGCCACGTCAAGAAAAGCCACGCCAGCCACGATTGCCGCAAGGAAAAGCCAAACCACCCGCCAGCTGAACGGGTTTGGTGTCGGGGTAATATCAGAAAAACGTGCCATGGCTTGATCCTCGAAGAAGAGGATCAAGCCCTAGTCCAGCAACCTTGCGAATAACTGAACAATGCTGACACCAAGCTGAACGCTCGCCGGTCGTCGACAAATGAAAAACGGCCGCCCTAGATCTGGCGGCCGCTTGCGGGTGGGTGTTCCAACATTCCTTGACCAAGCGCTTGTGCCAAAGGGTAAATTCCCTTTGGCGACACCCGCCCTGCCATCACGATCAATACAAAGGCACGCGGCGTCGGGGCGTGTGAAAAGCTTGGGTCAACGATCAGCTTTAGCTGGGTCGATGCAGGTCCGGCTCATGCCCCTTTGCAGGGTGCTGGACCTTGAAGCCCGCGCTATGTGCCGCATCCACAAAGGCGCTTCTGGCGGCCTGAATGGGCAACATGCATTCCATTGCACCCTCGATCTTGGACAAGGCGCGTTCGCAGGCTTTATCCGCTACAGGCCAATATTTGCGCAATGCGAATTTGGCTTGCTCGATGGTGGTGATTTTCCTTGTGTCGCCGTTTTCAGCGACGATTAACGTCAGGGGCTTTCCCCAATTTATTTCTATCATGACGTCAAGATGGTGGTGCAGCACACGAAATTCAAGATGCCGCCCTTGAACCGGCCTTGAGGTGCCAGCAGGCCGTCAGGACCAAGTCGCCGCGCGAGCTGTGAAAACCGGCGCAGCTTTTGGGTCCAAGACCACGGGTGACTATCCGAAAACAAAAGCTAGGGCCGTGATGCCAGCATCACAGCTGCCCTCGCCCGCGCTCGTCGGTCTTGCAGATTTCAAACGCCGTAGCTTGCGTTTTTTTCCACATCGGCGGCACGCTTGGCATCAAGCTGCATCTGCGCGCGCACCAAGAATCCGTCAAAACCTTACCGACATCGAAAACCGATTGATTACAATCGTCTCGAATATTCATGAGCAGTCGAACGATATGATGGTCAATTATCGTCACAAATCACCTGCAAATGACGCCTCAGAAGTTGATCACACCTACACGAACTCGCCAAGGTTGTAATCAGACATCGCTGCGTCGCGTGCGCATTTAGGCGCCAAGCCGCGTTCTCGACGAGATTTTGCCACGAAGGGCGGCTCAAGAGGTGACGAACAAGGGTGGGCCCAAACGCCGTCTGTCTATTTCGCCAGCTTCTCAAAACCTATACTTGTATAGTATCTCCAGGTTGTGGGCGTAGCATGCTCAGAGCTTTCCCGGGCTCTGACAACCAATCGGTAATCTGGCTTTGCTATTATACACGCTTGTGCTGACTGGTCAGGATGTGCTGTCGGAATTGACCGGTCAGCCAGGCGCAAGCGGCTGGCAGGCTCGCTCATCGCCGCAGCTATTGGATATATTGATGAACGACCGTCACCCGACCAGCGAGGCGGCGCACCTTATGGGCTCAGCGCAAATTGGCGGGCAGGCTCTCTGGCGCGCAATAGGTGAATTCACCCCGGATAGTGCCATCATAGAACCGAAACGACGTCGCGCTGAGCAGCGAGATGGTCCCCTCGTTCAGATAATCCAGTCTTTGCTCGGGATGGGCACAAGTACCCGCAAACGAGTAGTCGGTTTGATCGGTCTGCTCTAGATGCTCAAATTCGCAAAGCGCATTGGGCAGGTTCACGCCATTGGCGTGAACCAAGGCCACGTCTGCATCAGATGCCTCGCCGCAAGCAACGCCGTTTGCCACATAGTAGCCCTCTGGCAGCGGCAGACCCTCGGCTGCAAAGGACGCAACCGGTGCGAGCATCAGAATGGCAATCAAGCGTTTCATAGTCCCACCCTAAACAACTATTTCATATCCAGGACTTATTAACGAGTTGAGGCCCAATATGCTATCGCCCTGTGCGGATAGACGCGTGGCCACCACCGCGCCCCGCAAGGGCTGACCGGGATTACAGTCTGCGTCGCGCAATTGCGGATACAGTCACGCCTGCCAAGCAAGATGAATGGGGTTAACTTGGGCATCACATCGCATTCCCGTGGTGCAGAACGCCATTCTTAAGTCGTAGCCGTTACGAATGATCTGCCCATTCATTGCCACGAGAAAGAATTGGCACCGCCTGCGCCTAAGCGAGTCGCTTCAGCTGGTCACTTGGCCCACGTTCCCTCTTTAGCCGCCAGAAAAATCAGCCCTTGAAATCGCAATCGCATTTATAAAAAATATTTAATTTATGCACTGCACAGCGCACGGGCGCTCCCGGATATGCACTGAATGTGCGGATCCGTCCCCTTGTCGCCCCCTACCGCTCACCCAAATACCAAACTCGATGCGCAGAGATAGCGATCAGCCGCGTCCGCCTGACAGACCAAAGGCTTTTACCTGATAGGATTAGTTTATTGCGCCATTCACTCAACTCAACTAATAGGAGAGTAGGTTAATTTTTAATAACCTGTACGATGAGTTAACGCCGTCTGATTAAGCTTTCATACCAAAGCAGTAGGCGAAGTCGGCTCGTTGTGAGTTTGCGGTACGTTCAACTTTGGTGAGAGAATTGGCTACCTATAACATTTCCATTATTCCGATCGACAAGCTCTCCTCGTTTCTGGATGGAGTGCCCAACACGCCTTGGACCTCAAGCAATCATGCCACTGATGGCGGGCTGTGGAATTGGGCTACGCCTCGCACGATTTCCTACAACGGCGACGATGTTGTTCACGCCACGATAATCGACAATGACAGCGACCCCGACCACCTCAATGATGACAGTTGGTGGAAAGAGGGCAAATCGCTGCAGACGATCCAGAACGCGATCGGCTACGCCTCGCCGGGGGATGCAATCGCGGATGAATATGAAGTCAACTTCACCGCAATGGTCGATGGCGTTCAGAAAACCTACACTCTGGTTGCACTGACGGCATTCAAAGCGGCCGATAGTCGCCCTGATGCACATACGTTCATCGGCTTTACATTTGATGGTGAATGGCCGCCGTCGGGTGCCGAGCTGACCTATGTGCCAAACAGCAACGTCGATAGCGAAACCATCAGCATCATTGAGCAAGAAGTGGCCCCGTGTTTCGTCTCGGGCACGATGATCGAAACCGCTCACGGCGCAGTCGTGATTGATTCGCTCGCGGTTGGTGATCAGGTCTGGACCAAAGATAACGGCCTTCAGTCCGTGAAATGGATTGGAAACAGCCGCCTCTCGGCACGTGCTCTTGCTGCACAGCCCGAGCTGCATCCCATTCGGATTCAAGTCGGGGCGCTGGGTAATAATACGCCCACCTCTGATCTTTTGGTGTCGCCCCAGCACCGCATTCTGGTGCGCTCGAAGGTTGCGCAAAAGCTTTTCGCGACCGACGAAGTTCTGGTGGCTGCGAAACAGCTTTTGCAGGTTCAGGGCATCGACATCGCCAAAGATCTTACCGAGGTGGAATACTTCCACATCCTGTTCGACAATCACGAGGTCGTTCTTTCCAACGGCGCCGAAACCGAGTCGCTTTACACCGGCCCCGAGGCTCTCAAGCTCGTTGGACCTGCTGCTCGGGCCGAGATTTTCAAGCTGTTCCCAGAGCTTGCAGACCGTGATTACACGACACCTCCTGCGCGCCAACTGCTGTCTGGCAGGCAAGCTCGTAAGCTTGCAGTTCGCCATGTGCAGCATAACAGGCCATTGATCATGTAACTCGCTCACGTGAGCAAAAAGGGCCGTGAAAGCGGCCCTTCCCTCGTGAACCATTCCAATCGTCATGCCAACCGGGCGATCGCTTTCCACAAAGATTGTCACGATCGCCGCAAGATCAGTCGCCCGCCATTCCCACTTGCGAGACGATCGGACGCGCTGCGCTGATGGAAGCGACGCCCTCGACATCGTGACAGACTGTGGGCACACCACATGATCCACCGTTCGTCACGCCCCAGACGCTTGCCCCCCTGCACCGTGCCAACCGTTGGACTACAGGCAACAACGCATCATCCGCTGGCACGGCAAATCTGCCCGCAAGGGCGGTCAAACGTCCCATAAGTCTTGGGTAGGTCGTTAGCCATTCGTGGGACGGCAAAAGAAGAGTGGAAGGGTCAGACCATGCGCAGCGAGCCATCGCGTAACGGTCGCTGAAGCAGCCGCGCCTGATCCCACTCAAGACTTAGCCACGCTTTCCACTCATCCGGCTCGGTCAAAATGACAGGCATAGCCTTGGGATGGATCGCGGCAACCTCGGCATTTGGCGGACAGGTTAAAATTGCGAATAAATCATCCGTCGTTTCGCCGTCTTTAACCTTGCGAACCGAGACCCAGCCTTGAGTTTGAATGCCCGCAAAGAACATCGGCCGCTCATCCCTAAGGGCAAGCCACACAGGCGTGTGATCGGCCCCTGGCTCGCAGAATCGCACCATCGGAACGAGGCAACGATGCCCAGCCCCCAGCCAGCGCTGCCAATGTGGCGAGGCTGTGTTGCGCACATTGGTCACGCCGGGATCTCGGGCTGTCTTAAGATAGGTCGGCGGTGTCGGCATGCCCCAGCGTGCTTTGGCGATGACAAGCCCATCACCGTCGTTCCGAATAATCGGCGCGAGCCGATCTGGATAGACGTCCTCGGACCACGGCTCATTGCCAGCAAGATCGCGCAGATTGGCGGGAAAAGCCTGCGCAATCAGGTCAGCCGATTTGGCGGTTTGATAAAGGTTGCACATAGACCAAGGCTATCGCGTCAAAGCGATTCGCTCTAACGATGACACCTCTGCCCCATCCCAGCCGAGGGTAGCTGATCTCAACCCTGCCGATCTGTCGGGGTCTTGCGCCTTGGCGTCGCCCCCATCGGGGTCAATCGCCTGACCGGGCACGCTGCACTGGACGGTCTGATAGATCTGATTAATTGCTTCTTGCCCGGCCAGCGCACAGCAAACCACCCAATGCGCTACCCTTTGCAGCGCGCCTCGATCTCGTCACCACTGTTCCACACAGGCGGCGCAACCGATCCAGCCTGAGATCCAACCCAGATCAACGCGGCTGATTTCCAAGCCTTCAAGGTCACCACGGCTTGGATAAGATCCTAAAGCAAGGTCAGTCGAGCAAGTTCGCTTTAGCGATAGCGATGGCAATCACCAAGACCGCGCCTTGGCGTGAGGTCGCCGCGCAACTCTCAGAGCACTGATGCCAAAGCAGGTTCCAGAAGGAGAGCTTTTGCCGAGACCCTCCACGGGCTTTCCTCGCCCAAGTCGCCGCACTTGCACGCAACCAGCCCAGGTCATGGCGGCCAAGGGTCCGCTGCGGCTGGCTGGACACGCTTTGCTAAACCAAGTCGCCAGTTATGGCCGGGGTCACCGCATTGCCAACCCAAGCAGCAAATGCAAGCGGGATGCCCCATCTTTGCTACCTGTGGCTGTGGCACGGGTAAAATTTATCTCAAATCCAAATGTGCCCGAATGCGCCAATCACCTGCCAGTGGGTCACAACCCAGACCGCCGCACCCAAGAGGCAAAAGGGTAAGCTGAAAGGCTGGCGTCAGCGGATGGTGCGGCACAGCTGTGGCAAAGCCTCTTTCAGGCCGACGCCGATCCTAGGGAGTTGCCAAATATATGGGATGTCCCCTTGAATGCCTGACCAAGATCATCGAACGCCATACCCTGCGCAGAGCGCCGATAGATAGGCAATAACCTTGCCTTAAAGGCGCGGTCGAGCAAAAGGAGGAATAAGATGCCAACCAGACTGCAAACCAGATACGGAAATGTCAGCTAAGTTGTGGTCGGGGCGAGAGGATTCGAACCTCCGGCCTACGGTACCCAAAACCGTCGCGCTACCAGGCTGCGCTACGCCCCGAACTCGGCATGTCATAGCGGGTGAATTCGAAAGGGGAAAGGGTCAATCGTCACTTACATGAAATCGCGGCGTTATTTGCGGGCACCAGCGGATGGGCCATCGCCTGCCCCGGCGCAAGGCCGATGCGGGCAGCGTCGCCGCCGGGTAGCTCGACCACAAACAGTCGGTCCGTATCGCGATCATCGGGCGCATGTCCGGGAAGGGGTGTCTCATCCAAGGGCTTAGCCATTTCATGGATGTGGCGGATCACACCTTGCGCATCAAGATAAACAATATCCAGCGGAATCAGCGTATTGCGCATCCAGAAGCTGACCGGCTGAGGCGCTTGATAGACAAAGAGCATCCCCTTGCCTTGGGCAAGCTCTTTGCGAAACATCAGCCCCTTTGCCCGTTCGGCGGCGTCATCGGCAATTTCCACCTGGATCGACGCTGGACCCTTGGGGGTCTGGAAGATGACATGATCCATGTCGCAGGCAATTTCGGCCGCCGAAGCAGCCGAGGTCATCGCTAGGAAAAAGGGAAAAATCAGGCGCAAACGCGACCTCATAGGACTCCGGCGACAAGGCGCGGCTTCAGCAGCAACGGAATGCCCCCGGTAATGGTGGGTCGCTCGATCTCGACCACGCGGTCCCAGCTTAGGATCTGGGCCGCCATCAGCCCGCGCCGGCCATCGACCACGCGAATCGCAATCGCCTCGCCGACGATAAGATCGGCAAAGCCGCCGTGACGCAGGACTTCGATATGCAGGAATATATCGCCCTTCTGGCCGAATATCGTCGCAAAGCCAAATCCCTTGGCCTTGTCGAACCATTTCACTCGTGCGGGAAGCAGCGGCAGACGCTCGACATCTTCGGTGGCAGCGTTGCTAAGATCCGCAATGGGCGGCATGGCCCCGGTCGCCGGAGGCTCGATCGACAGAACTTCGATCGCCTGAAGGCCACGTGCGGTTTCCTGAGCGATCAGCTCGACCCGCGAGCCATCCGCCACTGAACTTTGCCCGAAGTTGCGCAAGACGTTGGCGTGCAGCAGCACGTCACAGCCCTCGCCCTCGACAACGGTCAAAAATCCAAAGCCCCGCGCTGCGTCAAACCATTTGATCACACCTGTGATCGGGCGTTTGGGGCCGCCAGTGTCGGTCATAATGTCACGCTTCCTCTATCGGCCCTACGCTCGTGAAAGACAATCATTCCAGAAATCTGGCACTCCAGAAAACAGGAAACTTCAAATTTTAGTTCCGGCCGGTTCAGAGACTAGATGGTCAGGTTTTCCTTACCATGAGTTCATTGCGTTCTGGAATCAAGGGCTAAGACGTGTCACAGTCCACAGCTTTTCACCCATGCCTTGTGCCGTTTGCGATAGTTCTCTGTTTTCACTGATGCTTTCATTTCGCACCCAGCGGAACCTATCATGCAACCGGAAGGCGCCATCGGCCCAAAACTCGATCTGGACAGGGCGAATGCGGTATCCGCCCCAAAAAGGCGGGCGACGCGGAGACAACCCGTGAATGAGGCCTTGGCGCGCAGCCTCGGCCACCAGTTCAGCCCGGCTTTCCAGCGGGCGGCTTTGCGCCGAGGCCCAGGCGCCGATGCGCGAATTCAGCGCGCGCGAGCGGTAATAGTCATCGGCCTGCGGCCCCTCTTCGCGGGTGACATGGCCACGAACCCGGATCTGACGACGCAAGGATTTCCAATGCAAAACAAAGGCCGCAACGCCGGTTTTTTCAATCTGGCAGCCCTTGGCGCTTTCGTAATTCGTGTAAAACACGAATGAACCGTCGGCCCCTGCCCCGTCGATTTCCTTGAGCAGCACCATGCGCACATCCGGCAGCCCCGCCTCGTCCACTGTCGCCAGCGCGATGGCATTGGGATCATTGGGTTCGGTCTTGGCGGCCTCGGCAAGCCAAGTGCGGGCGATATCAAAAGGATCGTTTCCGGCGAAAATGCCGCTTTGGTCGCTCATTTAGGGTCAGCTCCGAACACTTGATGCCCCTTCACTCTTGTCTTAATCCTTGCCTAATCGAAGAAAATCGCGAGGGACATCTTTATGTCAAGCAAGAGCGGGCAAGGATTGATGCAGGGTAAGCGCGGACTTATCATGGGTCTGGCGAATGACAAGTCAATTGCTTGGGGCATTGCAAAGGCGCTCGCTGATGCCGGTGCCGAGTTGGCTTTCTCCTATCACGGCGATGCGCTGAAAAAGCGCGTTGACCCACTGGCCGCACAAATCGGGTCGGATTTTGTCGTTGAATGCGACGTGTCCGATGAAAGCTCGGTGGCCGAACTGTTCCAAAAGCTGGGGCAGCGTTGGGACAATATCGACTTTGTCGTCCATGCGATCGGCTTTTCCGACAAGGATCAGCTGCGCGGGCGTTATGCCGATACGACGCGCGACAACTTCATGATGACGATGGATATTTCCGTCTATTCATTCACCTCGGTTGCACGTCACGCAGCCGCGATGATGCCAAATGGCGGAAGCCTGCTGACGCTGACCTATTACGGCGCCGAGCGGGTCATGCCGCATTACAACGTCATGGGCGTGGCCAAAGCCGCGCTTGAGGCCTCGGTGCGCTATCTTGCCGAAGATCTCGGCAAGGACGGCATCCGCGTCAACGCAATCTCGGCAGGCCCCATCAAGACATTGGCCGCCAGCGGCATTGGTGACTTCCGTTACATCATGAAATGGAACGAGCTGAACTCGCCGCTGCGTCGCAATGTCACACAGGATGAGGTCGGAAAATCCGCACTTTACCTGCTGTCGGACATGGGTTCGGCCGTGACGGGCGAAACCCATCATGTCGATGCCGGCTATCATGTCGTCGGCATGAAGGCGGTTGACGCGCCTGACATCGCGACCACGCACAAAGAATAAGCAGCTGGCGGCTGGCCGAAATGAACCTTGAGGAATTTCTGAAGTTGATTTCGGCCCTGTCGCTGGCCATTTTAACGCCTGGTCCGGCAATCATCGCGGCGATTCAGGCGGCTTTTCAATATGGCAGGGCACGCGCCCTGCCATATGCCCTTGGCCTTGCCACCGGGGCCTCGCTTTGGTGCATTTCCGCGCTGCTGGGCCTTGCGGTGATCTTTCGCCTTCATCCGACCCTTTTTGCCGCGATGAAGATCTTTGGGGGATTTTACCTGATCTGGTTCGCGGTGCAGCTATGGCGCGCCTCGACCATGCCCCTGCCCAAGGCTGCGGGCGGCGCAAGCGAGGGATTTTGGGGCGGGATCACGCTTAACCTCTCGAATCCCAAGCCCGTACTTTTTTATGCGGCGCTGATTCTGTGGGCCTTTCCCCAAGAGCTGGCACTGTCGCAGAAGGCGGTGATCTATCTGACCTGCCTTGGAACCGAGCTATTCTGGTATACGTTGATTGCCACCTCGATGTCGGCAACCATCATGCGTAACCGTTATTTCGCTGCGAAATTCTGGATTGACCGTGCAGCGGCACTGGCGATGGGCTTGCTTGGTCTGCTATTGGTCCTGAATCATTAATCAAGGATTCTTCCCATGACCGAGCGCCTCCCTCATGAAAAAGGCTTTCATGTCAGCTGGGACCAGATGCACCGTGATGCCCGCGCCCTAGCATGGCGGCTGGATGGGCGTGATTGGCGCGCTGTCGTCGCAATTACCCGCGGCGGCCTGGTTCCGGCGATGATCGTTGCCCGCGAACTTGATATCCGCACCATCGACACGATCTCCGTCAAATCCTATCACAAGCAGGAACAGGGCGGGCTTGAAGTGCTGAAATCACCCGATCCCGCGCTGATGGGCGATGGCGAGGGTATTTTGGTGATCGACGATCTCGTGGATTCCGGCCGCACGCTGGAACTGGTCCGCGAAATGTACCCCAAAGCCCATTTCGGCACGGTCTACGCCAAGCCAAAAGGCAAGCCGATGGTGCAAGATTATGTCACCGAGGTCAGCCAGGACACCTGGATTTTCTTCCCTTGGGATATGGCCTTGCAATATGTCCAGCCGCTGCGCGGCGAGGACTGATGATCGCGGCCAGCCGGCGTCTGCTGCATTGGGTCTTTGAAGCTTCGGTCCTTCTCAAAGGAATTTTCGCCAGCTTCGAGACCCTTTTCGGTATTTTGCTGCTGACGCCGCTTAGCCTGCGCGCGCTGCATTTCCTGCAACAGACAGGATTGCACCGCGCCGTGGCCGATCCCGATGACCGGTTGGCGCTTTTCCTGACCCATCACTTGAATGGCATGGCCAGTCAGCACCTGCACTTCTGGGCGATCTATATGATCGGCCATGGTATGGTGAAGCTGCTGGTGGTCTATGCGCTGGTACGCCAGTGGTATAGCGCCTATCCGATCGCGATGGTGGTGATGGCAGGCTTTATCGTTTGGCAGATGCTGGATTGGTGGCATACCGGCAGCATGGTCATGATCGCATTATCGGCCTTTGATGCTTTCATCATCTGGCTGACTTGGCGTGAATGGAAAGCGCGGGCCAGCTAATCGCCGCCCGCGCTCATCCGATTTCCCCTGACGGGGTCAGGCCTAGCAGTGCTTCCGGGGTCTGAAGCGTGCCCCAGCCCCCTGCAAGCGCCCCTGCTGAACGCGCCCTAGCCGTTGCCCCCGCGCACGAAACGCGCAGCCTCTTCGGCGGCGCGGCGCAGGGCGCGGCTTTTATTCTCGGTTTCTTCGAATTCAGCCTGGGCATCGCTGTCGTAAACAACCCCGCCACCGGCCTGAATATAAAGCGTCTCGTCCTTGACCACGGCCGTGCGCAACGCAATGCACATATCCATCTCGCCATTGGCAGCGAAATAGCCGACAGCGCCAGCGTAAACGCCGCGCTTTTCGGGTTCCAGCTCGTCGATGATCTCCATCGCGCGAACCTTGGGCGCACCTGAAACGGTGCCCGCCGGCATGCCAGCCAGCAAGGCCGAAAGCGCATCCTCGCCCTCACGCAGTTCACCCACCACATTCGAGACAATGTGCATGACATGGCTATAGCGTTCGATCGTGAACTTTTCGGTCGGACGCACCGTGCCGATTTTGGCAACACGGCCCACATCATTGCGGCCCAGATCAAGCAGCATCAGATGCTCGGCCAGCTCTTTTTGATCGCTCAGAAGATCTGCCTCGAGGGCGCGATCCTCGGCCTCGTCGGCACCGCGTTTGCGGGTGCCGGCGATCGGGCGAACCGTGACCTCTCCGTCACGCAGACGGACCAGAATTTCAGGGCTGGCGCCGACGATCTGAAAGCCGTCGAGGTTCAGGAAGAACATGAAGGGCGATGGGTTGGTGCGGCGCAGCGAGCGATAAAGCGCAAAGGGTGGCAATGGGAAATCCATCGACCAGCGCTGGCTTGGCACAACCTGAAAAATATCACCCGCGCGGATATAGTCCTTGGCCTTTTCGACCGCAGCCAGATAGCCCTCGCGCGTGAAGTTCGAGCGGGGCTCGCCGACCTTCATATCCTTGCCCAATGTGCGCGGCTCATAGGGCTGGCGATCAAGCGCGCGCAACGCCTCCATCACACGCTCGGCAGCCTGGGCATAGGCTGCGCGGGCGGGAATGCCGTCCTGATACCATGCGGGTGCGCAAAGCGTGACCTCGCCTTTGACACCATCCAGAACTGCGACGACCGTAGGGCGCAGCAGCATTGCATCCGGCAGGTTCAAGGGGTCCGGGTTCACATCGGGCAGATGCTCGACCAGACGGATCATGTCATAGGCAAGATAGCCAAAAAGCCCTGCGCCGACCGGCGGGACACCCTCGGGCATCTCGATCCGGCTTTCGGCAATCAGCGCACGCAGGCTATCAAGAGGCGCGCGGTCATCGGGCTGAAAGTCTTTGCTGTAGCGGGCATTGCGGTTCACGAATGCCTTGCCATCACGGCATTCCCAAATCAGGTCGGGCTTCATGCCAACGATCGAGTAACGCCCACGCACCTCACCGCCGGTGACGCTTTCAAGCATAAAGCTCATGGGCGCCGCTTCGGCCAGTTTCAGCATCAGGCTGACGGGCGTATCCAGATCCGCCGCCAGCCGCAGGGTCACCAGCTGGTTCAGACCCTTAGCCCAGCCGCGTTCAAATTCGCCAAATTCCGGGGCCAGATCCATCTGTCACATCCGCGCATTGACTGCGTCAATCGCAGCCTGATTAATCGTGATCCCCTGCGCGGCCTGAACCGCACGGGCGTAATAGTCAAAGAAATCCTGCTTCATCGCATCGCCCAGTCGGCCCTGCACACCGCCCAGAACTTGCTGAGCGCGATCGGATTTCAGATCGGCCTTATTGATCGCATCAAGGCGAACCAGAAAGACGCGATTTTCCGCAGTCACGACATCGGCGTCACCCACCTCTTTGAGATCGAACGCGCCAGTGACCAAGGCCTGGGGCGTCCCCTCGATAAAGCCGTCACGCGCCAGATCGGGCACAACATGCCATTCGGCCGCCGCGACCGGCGCAGTGGCGCCCGAGGCGTCAGTGCCTGCAACCGCGCCATTGCCAGCTTCTGGGGTCACAGGTGCCGCTGTCGCATCTGCGTCAGCTGCAGGTTCCGTGGCAGGGGTTGCGCCGTCGGTTGCGGCCTCTTGGGCTGCGGCATCTTGCTTGGACATGGTTTCAGCCATTGCCGCCAGCTTGCGCTCGGCGCCAAGGGCCAACAACTGGCGATGGGTCTCGCTGGCAATCCAATCGTCACGCACGCGGTCGCTGACCTCGGCAAAGGGGATCAGGCTGGGCGGCACGATTTCGTCAAGACGCAGCGCAAAGATACCGCCATCGTCCAGATCATGCAGCTCGGGGAAATCCTCGGGCGTCAGGTTCAACGCATAGGTGCGGAAGTCAGGATAGGCGGCGATGCTGCCATGTTGCGGCTGATCCTTGTCGGTCCATTCGATCTGGCCAAACTCAAGTTCGGTGTCCTTGGCCACATCCTCAAGCGAGGCACCCCCGGCGATCAAATCATCAACCTGGCTGCGCAGATCATCGATCTGGCGACGGGCGCGATCCAATGCAGCCTCGCCGCGCAGCTCGGATTTGGCCTGCTCGAAGGGAATGTCCTGCGGCTCGAGGATGGCATTCATCGAATAAAGCGCAGCACCCAGATCGATTTTGACGGGACCAACCACGCCGGGCTGTTCGGGTGCAAAGACGGCATCCCCGGCCGCACCCAGCTCGGCCTTGGTGACCTCACCCAGATCGATGTCGCTTAGGTTCAGGCCACGCTCATTGGCCAAAGCCTCAAAGCCGATCTCGCCTTTATCAAGGCGCGCTTTAGCGGCCTCGGCCTCGGCTTCGTTTTGAAAGACCAGACGCTCGACCATGCGGCGCTCGGGTTTTTGGAACTCGGCAATCCGTTCCTGATACAGATCGCGCAGTGCCTGATCGTCGATCTGAACCTTGTCCTCGATCATCTCGGGGGTCAGCCAGACGTAAGAGATCTTGCGCGCCTCGGGTTTGGTAAAGCGGTCTGCATTGGCCTGATGCCAAGCCTCGAGCGTCGCCTGATCCGGCGCAACGATGGGCGCGGACAGATCTGCGGCAACCAGTTCCTGCCATGCGACATTGCGCGTCTCAAGCATCCAGGACGCGCTGAGGTTCGAGACCACATCCGGCGCCTTCACGCCCGAAACGGCGGCGCGCTGCAAGATCATGCGGGCTGCATCCATGCGCAGATCGTTTTCGAACTCGCGCACAGTCAGCCCTTCACGGCGCAGCACATCTGCGTAGATCGCGGGATCGAACTGGCCGTTCAGGCCCTTGAATGCCCCTGCATCGACCAGCTGATCGGCCACGGTCTTGTCACCAACCGAAATCCCAAGCCGCTTTGCCTCATCTTCAAGCGAGGCAGACAGAACCAGACGAGACAAAACCATCTGAGGAAGGCCCACGGATTGGGCCTCTTCTTTGGTCAGGTTGCGGCCAGTTTGGGCGGCAAAGCCCTGCATCTCGCTGCGCAGGCCACGGGCGTAATCATCCGAGGAAATCGTGATGCTTCCGACCTTGCCGATATCAGCGCCCGAGCTGGTGAAGTTTTCGACGCCGAAACCTCCCAGCCCCAAAAGCAGCATCCCCATCAAGATCCAGACGATCGTGGATTTGCCTTTGCTCCGGATCTTGCTCATGTTTTGTGCTGCCTGTCTGTTCTGTGTCGGGCTGTGTGTAGGGCGCTCTGCTTGGCGCGGCAAGTGTTCTGGGGCAAACCCCCTAAGGCTGAAAGCCCGCGAGGCGCTCCATAAGATCGCTGATTTTGGGCGCGGTGACATTGGCAAAGGCAATGCGCACATGGCGAGGCCCCGCCGGATCATCGACCGGCATGAACATCGTACCGGGCAAAAGCAGGACCCCCGCCTCGCGTACCAGACGCTTGGCCAGATCCGCCGAGGACATGCCCCAAGGATGCTCGGCCCAGGCGAAATAAGCACCGCAGCCCTTCAGCTTCCAGCCGGGCAGCGCCGCCATTCCCGCACGCATGGCATCACGGCGCGCCATCACCTCGATACGCTCGCCCGCCAGCCATTCACCCAGATTTGCCATGCCCCAGGCCGCGCCGATCTGGCCCAACTGGCCAGTCGAGATCGCGACCGTATCCAGAAACTTCTCGACCTCGACCATGCGCGCGCGGCTGGCAATCAATGCCCCAACGCGGTGGCCGGTCAGGCGGTAAGCCTTGGAGAAAGAGTAAAGCTGGATCAGCGTATCGCCCCAATCGGGGTCGGTAAAAAGATCATGCGGCGCATCGTCACGGCTGTCGAAGTCGCGGTAGGTTTCATCCACGATCAACGAAAGACGGCGCCCACGCGCCAGTTCGAAAAAGCCGCGAATCGTTTCCGCGGGATATTCCGCCCCTGACGGGTTGTTCGGCGTGACCAGAACAATGGCGCGTGTGCGGGCGGTAATCAGGCGCGCGGCCTCATCGGCGTCGGGGATCATGCCGGGGCCGCAGGTCAGCGGCACCGCCTTGATGCCCTGCATATCCAGCCACATCTTGTGGTTGAAATACCATGGCACCGGAATGATCACCTCATCGCCCTGCCCTGCAACCGTAGCAATCGCCGCGCAAAAGGCTTGGTTGCATCCCTGCGTGATCGCAACCTCTTCGGGGGAAACCGGACCGTGATAGGCGTGGCTCCATTCTGACGCCACCGCCTCGCGCAGGTCACGATTGCCAAGAACGGGGCCGTAAAGATGGGCCTCGGGGCGGTTCAGGGCCGCATCGGCAATGACGCGGCGCAGTCCCTCGGGGGGCGGGTCCAGGGGGGCGGCCTGACTGACGTTGATCAGGGGGCGGGATTCAGGAAAGTCGACGCCTTCCAACCACCGGCGCGCCTCCATGACCGGGGGGCGGAAGGTCGCGGCAACTGCAGGATTCAGCGGATGCATGTCAGGCCTAAGGTTCAAGGACGGGAAACAAGACCCAGCCCGCCCAGATCCGGCGGGGTGGAAAGATCAAGCGCTGCGGGGCGCGGCAGCTGTGTCGCAGCACCTGCGGGCAAAAGCACCGGCGCGGGCTGCCGCGCAGTGGATGCCGGGGTCGTGCTTTGCGCCACGACAGCTTGCGGCGCGGCATTATGAGCAGCATGAGCCGCGCCTGAATCGGACGGATCGGCACCAACCGTTGCGGCGGGCGCCCCAGCCACGGCCAATTGCGGCGGTTTGGGCGCATTGGGCGTATGGGGGCGTGGGTCACGATCTTGCGGGTTTTGCGACGGGGTCTGGGGCAAACCTTCATCAGCCCCGGCCAGTGTTTGACCAAGCCCTTCGGGCATACGATCAAGCGCAGGTGTCACCACGCGACCAGGCGGCGCGACCGGGATCGGGGCCTCATGACTGGGTGCCGCTGGCAGTTCCAGATTCTCGCGCACGGGGCTTAGCACCAAAGGCGCGCCGGGGGCCTGCGTCGCCATTTCGGGGCGCAGTGCCGTCGCGGTCGCAAGGCGTGGGGCGGTCTCATCGGCTGGAACCTGAACGATGGGCGCGTCGCCCAAAGCCGCCATTTCCGGTCGTGTCAGCGGTGCAGGGCTGATGGGCTGCATATCGTCACTGCGCGCAAATTCCGAACCGACCGGCAGCTCCATATTGGCTGCATCAGGTCCGGGCGCCGAGCGCGCATTGCTGCCGACAGGCATCGTGGAATCGGGTATGGGCAAGGCCAGCGACAAAGCCGCCAGCGCCGCACCACAGAGGATAGCCCCCTGAAACAGACCTTTTGCGAAGCCCCGAGCCATTGGTCCTGCCTGTATCCGTCCCTGTTTTTCTTACCCCCGCGGGGTTGACCCCGGGCGTTGCTTTGGCACATCTATAGCCGCAGAATTCCCGGGGTTCACCCCCCAAAGCAAGGCACCGCCATGATCCTGCTCATCGACAACTACGACAGCTTTACCTGGAACCTCGTTCATTATCTGGGCGAGGCCGGCGCAGAGGTCGTTGTCCGCCGCAACGATGCCCTTACGGTTGAGGAGGCCTTGACGATGGGCGCCTCGGGCATCTTGGTCTCGCCGGGGCCCTGTGACCCGGCACAGGCGGGGATCATCGTACCGCTGATCCGGGCCGCAGCCGAACGTGGGACCCCGCTGTTCGGGGTTTGCCTTGGCCATCAGGCGATTGGCGAGGCCTTTGGCGGCAAGGTCATCCGTGCCAGCCGTGTGGTTCATGGCAAGACAGATGACATCACCCATGACGGCACCGGCGTTTTCGCGGGCCTGCCCTCGCCGTTCAAGGCAACGCGCTATCATTCGTTGACGGTGGATCCTGAAACCCTGCCCGACGTTTTGCGCGTCACGGCCACCAGCGCGGATGGCACGATCATGGGCCTGCAGCATCGCAGCCTGCCGATCGAGGGGGTCCAGTTCCACCCTGAATCCATCGCCTCGGAACATGGCCATGAAATGATCGCGAATTTCCTGCGTCGCACCACCAATAAAACCGGGGCCGCCGCATGAGCATCGTGCAAGATATTCGCCCTTTGATCTCGGTCGCGGCCAGCCGCTCGCTGACCGGCGAAGAAGCCGAGGCGGCCTTTGCCGCCTTGTTCAACGGCGCCGCGACCCCCGCCCAGATTGGCGGGCTGCTGATGGCGCTGCGGGTGCGCGGCGAAACCGTCGAGGAAATCGCCGCCGCCGCCCGTGCCATGCGCGCAGTCATGAACCGCATCACCGCCCCCGAAGGCGCCATCGACATCGTGGGAACGGGCGGTGACGGCAAGGGCACGCTTAATATTTCGACCGCATCGGCACTGGTTGTTGCAGGCGCAGGCGTCGTGGTTGCCAAACATGGCAACCGGAACCTGTCCTCGAAGTCAGGCTCGGCGGATGCGCTGACGCATCTGGGTATCAATGTGCTTAGCACGCCCGATATTGCACAAGCCGCACTGCGCGATGTCGGCATCGGCTTTATGATGGCCACGGTGCACCACCCGGCCATGCGCCATGTTGGCCCAGCCCGCACCGAGCTTGGCACGCGCACGATTTTCAACCTGCTTGGGCCGCTGACCAACCCCGCGGGCGTCAAGCGCCAGTTGACGGGCACCTTCCATCGCGACTGGAACCGCCGCATGGCTGAAACCCTGCAAGCCTTGGGTTCTGAGCAGGCATGGCTGGTACATGGCAGCGATGGCACGGATGAGCTGTCGATTGCCGGAACCAGCTGGGTTGCCGAGTTGAAAGACGGCGTCATCACCGAATTTGAGATCTCGCCCGAGGATGCCGGCCTTCCCGTCCATCCGTTCGAAGAGATCGTTGGCGGTGAGCCGGCCCAGAATGCAGCGGCGGCCCGCGCCATTCTTGCAGGGGAAAAGAACGCATATCGCGATGCAGTTTTGCTGAATTCCGCAGCCGCCCTACTGATCGCGGGACGGGCTGCAAATCTGCGTGAAGGCGTTGAAATCGCGGCGGATTCCCTAGATTCCGGCAAGGCGCAGGCCAAACTGGACGCTTTGGCCGGATATACCGGCCCACCCGAGCTATGAAGCCGCCCCAAAGCTGGCTGGATCTGCCCTTTTTCACGCAGGACTGGCCGGCAATCGAGGCCCGGCTTCAGGGTCTGAACTGGCTGCCCGGACCTGATCGCGTCTTTGCCGCGCTGGCGTTGACGCCCCCCGAGAGGGTGCGCGTTGTGATTTTGGGCCAAGACCCCTATCCAACGCCGGGCCATGCCAATGGCCTTGCCTTTTCGGTGACTCCTGAAACCGCGCTGCCGCGCTCGCTGGCCAATATCTATAAGGAAATGGACAGCGACCTGGGCGCAACGCCCAGCAACGGCGATCTTAGCCATTGGGCCCGGCAAGGTGTCTTGCTGCTCAATACCTCGCTGAGCGTCCCCCCCGGCGAGGCGGGTGCCCATGCGAAATGGGGCTGGGATCGACTGGCTCGCCAAGCGGTCATCAAGGCGCAAACCCAACGTCCCCTCGCTTTTCTGCTTTGGGGCGCCCATGCGCAGAAAGCCGTCGCAAATCTGCCGCGCGACTGCGATCTGACGCTTGCGACCGCCCATCCCTCGCCCTTGTCCGCACGCCGAGGCTTTTTCGGCTCGCGCCCGTTCAGCCAGATCAACCAATGGCTGGCCCGGCAGGGTGAACCCATCATCGACTGGACGGGGCTTTCCCCGAATCCCCCTCAAGGTTAGACTCTCTCCATGGATATTCTTGATCGCATCAAAGCCTATAAGCTTGAAGAAATTGCTAAAGCCAAAGCCGAGCGCCCGCTTTCGGGCATCGAGGCTCAGGCCCGCGACGCTGGCCCCCTGCGCGATTTTGCAGGCGCACTCAGCGCCAAAGCCGCAACGGGCCATGCGCTGATTGCCGAAATTAAAAAGGCCAGCCCCTCGAAAGGGCTGATCCGGCCCGATTTCAACCCGCCCGCACTGGCCCAGGCCTATGAACAAGGCGGTGCCGCTTGCCTTTCGATCCTGACCGATGGCCCCAGCTTTCAGGGCGCACCCGAGTTCCTGACCGAAGCCCGCGCTGCCTGCAATCTGCCGGTTCTGCGCAAGGATTTCCTTTATGATACCTATCAGGTCGCCGAGGCGCGCGCCTGGGGCGCCGATTGCATCCTGATCATCATGGCATCGGTTGATGATGTTCTGGCCGCCGAGCTTGAGGATGCCGCGCGCCATTGGGGAATGGACGCGCTGATCGAGGTCCATAACCGCGACGAGCTGGACCGCGCATTGGCCCTTAAATCGGCGCTGGTGGGCGTGAATAACCGCAACCTCAAGACCTTCGAGGTTTCGCTGGATGTCACGCTAGAGCTGGCCCCCCATATTCCCGCCGATCGCGATATCGTTTGCGAAAGCGGGCTGTTCACACCGGCCGATCTGAATGTGATGGCTGATGCCGGTATCAAGCGCTTCCTGATTGGCGAAAGCATGATGCGTCAACAAGATGTCGCAGCAGCGACCCGTCAAATCCTGGGCCTTGCGCCATGAGCCTGACCCATTTCGATGATCGCGGTCAGGCGCATATGGTCGATGTCTCGGGCAAAGCGGAAACCGCACGGACCGCGATCGCCGAAGGGCAAGTGATCATGTCGGCACAAACGCTGGCCTTGGCACGTGCCGGCGCGGCCAAGGGCGATGTCTTGGGCGTGGCGCGTCTTGCAGGGATCATGGGGGCCAAACGCACCTCGGATCTGATCCCACTTTGCCACCCGCTGCCAATTTCCAAGGTCGCGATCGAACTTGAAGTTGACGATCAGCTGCCCGGCATTCGCATCACCGCAACCGTTTCGACCACCGGACGCACAGGGGTCGAGATGGAGGCGCTGACCGCCGTATCGACGGCCTGCCTGACGGTCTATGACATGCTCAAGGCCGCACAAAAGGACATGCGGATCGAGGGCATCCGGCTTTTGTCGAAAACGGGTGGTAAATCTGGGGACTTCATAGCGACATGATTAGCGTTGATGAGGCGACCCGGCTGGTTCTGGCATTGGCGCGCCCGCCCCAATCCGAAGAGATCGCAATCGAGGATGCGCTTCACCGCGTCATGATCGCGCCAGCTGTCGCGCAGATGACCCAGCCGCCCTTCGATGCAGCCGCAATGGATGGCTACGCCCTGCGCGGCGCTGACCTGCCCGGCCCGTTGCGCGTGATCGGAACCGCCGCCGCTGGCGCGCCCTGGTCCGGCAGCGCCCAGCCGGGCACGGCTATTCGCATCTTCACGGGGGCTCCGGTCCCTGCGGGTTACGACCGCGTCGTCATGCAGGAAATCGTCAGCCGCGAGCAAGACGAGATCACCGTTACCGCCACGACCACCAACCCCAATATCCGCGCCAAGGGCAATGATTTCGCGCAGGGCTTTCACTTTCAGCCACCGCGCCCGTTGGCCCCTTCCGATTTGGCGCTGCTGGCAGCGATGAACGTCGCGAAAGTGACCGTGGCGCGTCGTCCGATTGTCGCGGTCCTTGCGGGCGGAGACGAGCTGGTGCGCCCGGGCACCCAGCCGGGTCCCGGTCAGATCATCTGCTCGAATGATATCGCGATTGCTGGTCTTGCGCGCGAAGCAGGTGCCGAGGTTCGCATTCTTCCCATTGCCCGCGACACCGAAGAAAGCCTGCGCTCTGGGTTTGACGCCGCGCGCGGCGCCGACCTTTTGGTGACGATCGGCGGCGCATCCGTCGGCGACCATGATCTGGTCGCAAAAGTCGCGGCCGATATGGGGCTTGAGCGATCCTTTTATAAGCTGGCAATGCGGCCCGGAAAGCCATTGATGGCGGGGCGCATCGGGCAAAGTGCGATGTTGGGGCTTCCTGGAAACCCTGTCTCATCCATCGTTTGTGCCATCTTGTTTCTTCAGCCCTTGCTGGCCGCGATGCAGGGGCTGGATCTGCCGCGCAAAATCCTGCGCGCGCGTCTGGGCGCTGAGCTTTCTCGCGAAGGTAACCGTATGCATTTCCTGCGCGCAAGCCTGAAACCTGGCTTGGATTTGCCGGAAATTGTGGCCTTTGCTGACCAGGATTCCGCAAGGCTTGGCATTTTGGCACAGGCCGATGCCCTGTTGATCCGCCCCGCCGACGATCCGGCGCGACAGGTGGGCGAGATGGTCGAATACCTGCCCCTGCGGTCCTGAAGCCCGGAAATGCAGCGAGATTAACCTTTTGTTCACGCGAATCGGTTCATCTCGTTGACGGAATTGCTGCACGAAGATAGAACATAAGCTGAACATAAATTGTCGCGCTGATCGGGGATCACCATGCTGACCAAGAAACAGATCCAGTTGCTCGAATTCATTCAAGCGCGATTGGCGCGTGACGGCGTTCCGCCCTCTTTCGACGAAATGAAGCTGGCGCTGGATCTTCGCTCGAAATCAGGCATCCATCGTCTGGTGACAGCCTTGGAGGAACGCGGCTTTATCCGCCGCCTGCCCCATCGCGCGCGTGCACTTGAAATCGTACGCCTGCCCGATGCTTTGGTCAAAACGTCAGAGTTCAGACCACGCGCCATTGACGGGGGCAAGGCCGCCCCGCGCCCGGCGCCCCCGAAAAATGCAATGCCGGTCAGCGAATCCGCAGCAGTCGAGCTGCCGGTCATGGGTCGCATCGCAGCTGGCGTCCCGATCGAAGCGATTTCCGAGATTTCTCATCACATTGCGGTACCGGGCAGCATGCTGTCGACCCGCGATCACCATTACGCCCTTGAGGTGCGGGGCGACTCGATGATCGAGGCCGGCATCAATGATGGCGATGTGGTCGTGATCCGTGAACAGGATACGGCCGATAACGGTGATATCGTCGTCGCGCTTGTCGAAGGACATGAGGCCACGCTGAAACGCTATCGCCGCCGCAACGGCCTGATCGCGCTTGAGGCTGCAAACCAGGCCTATGAGACGCGGCTGCTGCCCGAAAACATGGTCAAGGTTCAGGGACGGCTGGTTGGGCTGATCCGCAGCTATTAAGCGCTTTCGCGCGCTGGTATTCTCAATGCGCGGCCCTTCAACTTCCGCAGATTGTCGGAAAAGCCGCTGTGACAGCTTCACTTCCCTGAATTCCTTGGGCGCCGCCGTTGCGGCGTGCCCCCCTGTGCTATAGTCATACTGCCAAAAGCGACAGGCAAAGGACTTTTCATGCGCGCCCTTATCCTTGGCATCTGCGCCCTGCTCTCGATGGTTGCCCCTGCACTGGCTTTCGACACCAATGCCCGAGCGGCATGGGTCTATGATGTCGAGACGGGTACGGTCCTGATGGAAAAAAACGCCGATGAGGCGCTTCCACCGGCCTCGATGTCGAAACTGATGACCATCTATATGCTGTTCGAAGCTGTCCATGAGGGTCGCGTTCAGCTTGATTCGCGTTTGCCGGTCTCGACCAAGGCCCGGCAGATGCAGGGCTCGACCATGTTCCTGAATGAAAACGACCGCCCAACGGTCGAAGAGCTGATCAAGGGTATGATCGTGCTGTCAGGCAATGATGCCTGCGTCGTCGTCGCCGAGGGGCTTGCCGGCACCGAAGAGGCATTTGCCCGCCAGATGACCGAACGCGCCAAGGCGATGGGTTTGACCAACTCGCATTTCGTCAATGCTTCGGGTTGGCCCGCACCTGGCCATCAGATGACGGCGCATGATCTGGGCATCCTGGCCCAGCATCTCATCATCGACTTCCCCGAGATGTATAAATATTTCTCGATTGAAGAATTCCCCTATGACAACCGCGCCCCTGCGAACCGCTATAACCGCAACCCGTTGCTCAAACTGGGGATTGGCGCAGACGGGTTGAAAACGGGCCATACGCAAGAGGCAGGCTTTGGTCTGGTTGGCTCTGCGGTGCAAGCCGGTCGCCGGGTCGTTTTTGTGATTGCCGGTCTGCCTGACGATAAATCCCGCGCCGAGGAATCCGAGCGTATCGTGAACTGGGCCTTCCGTCAGTTCACCATGCGCACCGTGGTGCCCAAGGGTGAAATCGTGGCGCAAGCCCCTGTCTGGTTGGGAAATCGCAGCCGCGTGGGCCTGACGACAACCGATGGGGTCAAGGTTTTGATCCCCGCAGGCACCCAATCCGGCATCACCGCCGAGGCTGTTTTTGACGGCCCGATCGAGGCGCCGATCAAGGCTGGCACCCGCGTGGGCGACTTGCTGATCACCATCCCCGGCACCGGTGAATCGCGCATTCCGCTGATCGCGGCTTCAGATGTCGATACCGCTGGGGTCTTTGGCCGCCTTCAAAGCGCCGCTGCCCGCCTCGGACGCAAGGCGCTCGACGCAACAGGAAGCTGATCGCCTTATGTTCATCAGCTTTGAAGGCATCGACGGTTCGGGAAAAAGCACGCAAGCGCGCCGTCTTGCCGATGATCTGCGCGCAACGGGTCGGGACGTCGTCCTGACCCGCGAGCCCGGCGGCAGTCCAGGCGCCGAGGAAATCCGCAAACTTTTGGTCGAGGGTCGAACAGAGCGTTGGTCCCCCGAGACCGAGCTATTGCTTTTCAATGCCGCGCGCCGCGACCATCTTGAGCGCACGATCCTGCCCGCGCTTAGCCAGGGCGCGACCGTAATCAGCGACCGTTACGTCGATTCAACCCGCGTTTACCAGGGGGCGGCACGGGCGGATTTGCGCGCAACCGTTGATCAGCTTCACCAAATGATGATCGCGGTCGAAACTGATCTGACCTTTATCATCGACATCGACCCCACTGTGTCGCTGTCACGCGGCCAGGCACGCAATACCACCGAAGATCGCTTTGAGGGCATGGGCCTGGATT
>NZ_DALZMB010000021.1:0-43484 GCF_032007265.1 Paracoccus sp. (in: a-proteobacteria)
CGCGCCCTGCTGTTAAGCAGGGCGCTAACTCAGTGAATGTGGTCAGGAGCCCGTTGCTCAGCATCCAGCTGAGCGACTGCAGCATTAAACAAGCGCTCAGCCTCTGCGTCTGTCAGCTGCTTATTATCCTGCGCCTCAGTTTCGCAGCACTTCGGGTCATGTAACTCAGGTACATACCTTTGCCCCATTTCTCGATCCTCCGGTTACTGATTGTCAAATGCTATCATGTGCTTTTGGCAGCGCAAGGCTGTCATCAGTGAATATAGATATTTCTATGAACTAGAACGTATGCCCCTAATTGTTAACGCCCAATTTAACGCAGGCCGCCCTAACCGGCGGGCTTTCTCATCTCCGGAACCAGCCAGCCCGCTCATCCGTTGATAGACGCCTCTCAGCGAGCACGGGGCACGTCCGTTTGATCCAGGCGTGCCTCACTTATGCAGCAAAGCAGCACTTAGGCAGGAATTTGCTGCGCTATTGAAAAGCAGCGAAGTTTTCGTCGCCGCAGATTACTTCAGCCTATCAAACCAAGCCACATCAACACATCGCTGTGACGCTTGGCTATAGCTACCGCTGAGTGGTCGATTATATGCTGTTCGGCGACGTTGATTGATAGATCCAGCCCATCAATGGCGCGTTGATGTGCAACATCACCCTCTCGGGCTGTCATTTTGTGGTTCAGGTAACTAGCAGCAGGGAGCAGGCTGCCCTTGCCACTTCTCAGATTGCGACCCATGTCCACGCCCTTCCATGACACCGCGTAGCGATACCGTGCGGATGTATCGATCATATCATATCGAGACAAATTTGAATGGGATGAGTTGGCCTAACCGGCGGTCTTTTTTGTGTTAACGAAAGGCGGCGAGGCACTCCTCGCCGCAATACTAGACGCAAGCTACGATCCGCCAAGCGCATCGAAGTGGCGTTTCCAAGTCGATATACGGTCTTCTTCCAGCTCTACTTGCGTGGCGCTAACCTCATCCCGATCAAGCTTGTCGACGGCCTCATTGAATGCCTCCTTAACTTGCTTGTTCGTTCTGAGGATGTCGCGCTCATCTGCGGCCGGCTGCAACGCAGAATAACGGCGTCGACCTTCTCTTGGATTTCGGCCCATAACTAGGCCCTCCATGGCACCCAACGGGCATACCATCGGGATGGTGCCACCTTATCACGATGAGCCGAATTTATCCAAAACTAAATGACCAGTCATATCAGGCCTATTAACGCGTTTTGCTTAAATCATGGACGCCCCGCCATGCGAGGTCTCGCCTAGCCTCGTCCCGTTTTGCAATCCTGGCAATGCGATTGCTTTCTCGGCGTTCATCAGCCTGGGCTGAAAACGCATCCCTGCGATCCATCTCATCCAATGTTCGTGATGCGCGCTCATCAAGTTCGCTGCCTGAGGGTGATGCCTTCAAGGCCTCGCTCGCACGGTGCAGCATCGCGTGCTCTCTCGCGCACTCTTCTCGTTCGCGGACCATGTTTGGTCCTCCAATATCACCGACCGGACATACCGAGCGGATAATTGATCATACATCACTACTAGCAATTTTACACGCCACGTCGGAGTGATCCTTCTCATTCGCCGATACCTCATCGGCAGGATGAAGATAGGGCAAGGCTGAGAGTTCAAGAAGATAATCCGGGTATTTATACCCTTTTATATTGACGGGGTATAAATACCCCCTCATATTGCCTCCCATCAGCTGCGGCACATGAACCAGCTGAACCCCATTTTCACCGGGAGAATGCAATGTTCGACACCATTCCCAGCCGCGAAACCCTGATCCTTGATGAGGCGTATTTTCGCGCAATGGCCCGCGAGGCCGCTGAGGTCTCCAATCTAGACGGTCAGGCTCAATATGATCGCTGCGCAGCTGATCTTTCGGCGCACATCGAGGCTCTGCCCGTCAGCCTTTCCGTACCGCGCCCCGACCTTCGCGCTGCTGGATGGGAAAGGCGTCTTGCCTTTGCGAAGTCTCGCGGCTGGTCGGCTGAAAAGCTGGCGACTGCTTGCGGGTTCACGACGAAAGGCACTGCTGTCATGGCGGCTCGCTGTGGTGTCCAGCTTCCCGGCATGGTTCGGGGGACGGTGTAATGTTCACTATCCCCATCATCACGATTGCCGATCTTGAGGCGGCCTTTGCGGGCAACAGCGCTGAAATCCGTACTGCGCGCCTGTCTGGCGACAAAGCCCGCGCCGACGAACTGATTGCCCGCAACAACGACATCAGCCGGTTTATCGACGACCTCGCACCGGAGGTCGCAGCATGATCCCGCAGTTCGAAGAATTTCGCGCTCACGACGAGGCCCCGCGGCGTCTGGCGGTCGACCGCATCCACGACCACCGCCGTACCGCCCAGGCTATGGCTGGCGACAATGCCGAATGGTGCCCGCCTGAGGAAGCCGCGGACCTCGCGTTTAAGCTGGTCTGGTGTGGCGCGATCGGGCTGCTGGTCCCGGCGTTCATCTTCTGGGGCATTCCGCTGGTTGTTGCGCTGATCCAGCTCGGCGGCACGGCTCTGCGGGGGGCGTGGTGATGAACCGGCACCCCCTCGATGGCGACGCGATCGCCGCAGATCGGCACTATGAACGGCTGAGCGAGCATCTGACCTGCACGATCTGCGATGAATATTTTGGCCTCCCGCAAGACGGGTGCGTGATCAAGAGCCGCGACTATGAAGACCTGTGCATGGCTTGCGCGGATCAGGTTAACGAACGCGACCTTTATCAAGGGACGGACGATGCTTGACGCCCTCCCGCCCGCCCTGCCCTTCACCTGCACCAAATGCGGCGGCTCCGGCCAGTTTCGGACCTTCGGCCGGTGCAGTGAATGCAAGGGCCGGGGTGGGTTTACCACTAGCCCCGAGGCACGCGCGAAGGCCAAGGACCGCGCCGCAGCGCGTCGCATCCTGAACGGTCGGGCCAAAAACCAGAGCAATCCCGGCCTGTATCTGGCCGTGATCAATCGTGCTGGGACCAATCCGTTTCTGCAATCACTTCGCGATGCGGACGTTCAGGGCATTGCGTGGACTGCTGACCAGCGAGCAACGGCCAGAGCAATCGTTGGTGGCATAGAATGATGCGCCGTCCGTCAACTTCAGCCGAGCTCTACGCCTGGCATCGTCAGGCCGTGAGAGGTTCACGCCCCCCGGTCCATGAGGGCATACCAGAGTGCGGGTGGTTCAAAACCAGAATGACGAAGGGCGGCCCATGGGTTCCGGTTCGGATCTGGTGCGAGCGCGAGGTTTGTCCGCTGACCGGTGAGCTTGTCGCCCCTGAAATTTTGCGCTGCGAGGCCGATGGCCAAATGCGCAACCCTGCTCGGCTTTGGACCTACTTGCTGCCGATCAGCCGCGAAGAACACGCCGCTCTTTCCGAGCGCCGCGTCTCCATCCCCGCCATGCAAGCGACCATGGTGAAAATCAATCTGTCACAGGAGGCAATGCGCCCATGAACGACATGAGCTTTGGTATCGGCCACAACTCCGCGCCGATCATCCCCGCCGATATCATCACTAAGGTCTCTGATTTCACCGATGCCGCCGGCGCTTGGCTGGATTTGAAAGAGATCGACAACCAAGAGCGCAGCCAGAAGGCCACGGATTTTGTGGCCGGCGCGCGGGCGGTGTTCAAAGAGGTGGATGAGGCCCGTAAGGCCGCGAAAAAGCCCCACGATGATGCGGCGCAGGCTGTACAAGACGCCTTCAAGCCGCTGCTCGACAAGATCGGCAAATCTGGCGAGGTCGTGAAGGCGCTGCAAGCCGCTTGGCTCAAGAAGGAAAAGGCCCGCGAGGATGCTGAACAGCGCGCCCGTGAAGCCAAGGCCCGCGAGGAGAAAGAAGCCGCAGACCGCGCGCTTGCCGAGGCGCAGGCCCGCAACGACGTGTCCGGTATGGTCGACGCCGAGGCCGCGCAGAAGGCCGCAGCCAAGGACGTGAAAGCCGCAGCCAAGCCGGTGAAGGCTCAGGCATCGTCGGCTACGGGCGGCGGGCGCACTATGTCCCTGCGCACCACCTATCGCTGCCAGGTCGAGAACCGCGGCCCCGCCCTCGCGGCGTACCGCGACCACGCCGAAGTTATCGCGCTGATCGAGCGGCTGGCCACGGCCGATGTTCGCGCACAACGCGGCGAGAAGATCGCCCCCAATGGTTTCAAACTGATCACCGAGGAAACTGCAGCATGAATGCCACCTCCCTGCCGGTCGCCAAGCGTCCTTTGCGCCAAGTCAGCAACGTTCGCGAGATGCTGGTCAACGAACAGGCACAGCAGCAGCTCAAGGCCGTAGCCGCTGCACATATGAGGCCCGAAAGGATGATGCGCTTGATGGCCAATGCCATGCGCACCACTCCGCAGTTGGGCGAATGCGATCCCCTGTCGCTGCTCGGGTCCATGATGACCTGCGCAAGCCTTGGCGTGGAGCCTAACACCCCGCTCGGGCACGCTTATCTGATCCCTTTCAAGAACAAGCGGAAGGGCATCACAGAGGTTCAGCTTATCCTTGGCTATAAGGGCATGATCGACCTTGCCCGCCGTTCCGGCCATATCCGGAACATCCATGGTGATGTTGTTTATGAGGAGGACGAATTCAGCTTCGAATATGGCTCGAACCAGCACCTCAAACACCGCCCCAAAGGCAAACGCACCAACCCGCTCTATGCCTATTGCCACGCGACCCTAACCGACGGCGAAGCTTTTGTTGTCCTGCCTTGGGATGAAGTCATGGCGATCCGTGACGCTTCGCAAGGATATCGGACGGCAGTCCAATACGGGAAGAAAGACAGCCCGTGGATCGCGCACCAGCACGAAATGGCCGCCAAGACCGCTGTCCGCGCGCTGTTCAAATACCTCCCGATCAGCATCGAGATCGATGGTGGGAAGTTGGGCGATGCGTTGACCGTTGACGAGAACCAGATCGACTTTGCCTCCTTTGCCAAAAACCCAGAGGAAGGCCCTGCGATCGAGGGTGATTACGTCGACGAGGACACCGGCGAGGTAACTCAGATCGAGGATCGGCGCGGCCAAGACGTGACCCTTGATCAGCGAGAGCCGGAGCAAACCGCCAAGCCCGCCGCGCGGCAATCGCGCCAGCGCCGCGACCCGACGCCTTACACCCAGATGGCCGACAGGCCCGCCGACGATCAGGGTCAAATGCCACTGGACGATGATCAGCCGGACGACGGCGCGCAGTATCAGGCGATTGTCGATCGGATCGCGGGCGACCTTCTGGACGGCGCAGACCCCGCTGCTCTGCTCATCGAGTTCAAAGACCTGGTCGCCGACATGAAGGTGAAGGCTCCGGGCATCCACAAGAACCTCGAAGCAGAAATCGGCGGGTATGCCCCCGACCTGATCGGCACGTTCTGACCCCCCTGCCCCGCGCCGCACCAGATCGCAGCCGGGGCAACCGCACCCCATCAGCAGGATTTCGACATGACCGATGCCACTCCCATTTCCGACGCCGAATTTCTCAAGCGCCTGTCCGTGCGCTGCGCGAAGCGTGGCGAATACAAGAACAGGAAGCGCCTGGAGAAAATCGCCCAGAAGCTGCGGGCGATTGAGAATGAGGGTGAGGAATGATGCGCTACCTTTCCGTTTGCTCCGGGATCGAGGCAGCAACCCAAGCTTGGGCCCCGCTGGGATGGGAACCTGTCGCATTTTCCGAAATCGAGCCTTTCCCGTCTGCCGTGCTCGCCCACCATTATCCGACGGTCCCGAATTGGGGCGACATGACAAAATTTGAGGAATGGCCAGATGAACCAATTGACCTTCTTTGCGGAGGAACCCCCTGTCAGGATTACTCAGTCGCAGGGTTGCGACTTGGGATGGACGGCGCAAGAGGCCAACTCACCCTCACCTTTGTTGAAATCGCTGCACGCTATCGGCCCTCGTGGCTGGTCTGGGAGAACGTCCCCGGCGTTTTGTCCAGCAACGACGGGCGAGACTTTGCGCGCTTTCTGGGCGACCTCACGGGGCAGGAAATCGATGCGCCGCCCGGTGGGTGGAAAAACTCTGGCATTATCCCGGGTATCGGTGACGCCTATGGGATCGCCTATCGAGTTCTTGACGCTCAGCACGTGCGAACACGCCGCTTCCCCTTCGCTGTCCCGCAGCGCCGCCGTCGTGTGTGGGTTGTCGGATATCTTGGAGACTGGCGCCGTACCGCAGCGGTACTTTTTGACCGCGAAAGCTTGTCAGGGCATCCTGCGCCGAGCCGAAAATCGGGCCAAGGTTTTACCCGAGGTATTGAGTTTGGCCCTCAAGGCGGTGGTTTCGCGGACGTGAGCCCGACGCTGGACACCAGAGCAAAGGATGGGCCTATTCGCAATCAGCTTGCGCCCGCTGCATTGGTGGCCAACTCAGGCGATGTTGGGTACTGCTTGACCGCCAGCGCACAACAAAGCCTCGATGCGGAAACGGAAACGGAAACGCTGCTCGCTGTGCAGCCAGTCGCCATCCAGGAGCGCGCGATTTGCGAGAACCCGAACGCCGGGCCGGATAGAGCAGGTTTCCGCCAGGACGGCGCGGCCTATACGCTTGAGGCGCGCACCGTGCCGCAGGCGGTCGCGTTCGACTGCAAGGGAGCCGAGGCACACTTTCAGACGGATGGGGCGCACCAATCTTTGCGTGGCATTGGACACGGCGGCGGTCACGCGGCTGTCGCTTTCGATCTGCGCGGCCGCGAAGGCGGGGCGATGCCGGAAGGGCCGCACGAGACGGCGAACCTGCGCGCCGCGTCGGGCGGATCGAGTCGCAGCTATGTCGCGCAGCCCTGGGCCGTGCGGAGGCTCATGCCCACCGAATGCGAGCGCCTGCAAGGCTTCCCTGACGGCTTCACGGCGATCCCGTGGCGCAACAAGCCTGCCGATCAATGCCCGAACGGCCCGCGCTACAAAGCCTTGGGTAACAGCTGGGCCGTGAACTGCGCGGAATGGATCGGAGAGCGGATTGCGATGGTGGAGGAGCTGACGGTTTGACCAGCAGTCGCCCTACCCTCGCACCCCGCCACCCCCAGCAATCGCAGGACGCAACATGAAGCGGCAAACCATTGTCGCCCGACCCTCGGGCGACGCTGCTTGGAATAAGTTCACGACCCCAGAGGAAGATGAACGCCTGGCGGTCCTCGACGATAGGCTTGAACGAGCTCTAGCGCGGGTAACTCTGATGGTGAAAGAGCGCGCGCAAATCAGGAAGCGTGCGGCGAAGAGGATGGAAAGGGCGGCGGGCTAGAATCTACCTCGCCGCCACCTCAATTATTCGCCGCCGTTAGTCGCCCGGTCGTTCTGCCGGGCCTTTCTATCTCCCGCTTCCCGATTCTGCCCGCCAGCGTTTGGCTCATTAGAGCGCTTCATTTGCTTAGGGTTCAGTACGGGATCGGCGTTCGCCATCTTGTCCTGCTGAGCATCCCGCGCAACATTATGTTTCTCATTTTCCTCTTTCGGATCGAACTTGTCACTCATGGTGAGGCTCCTTCATCGAATGAGTTCAAGGGATGTTGCGAGGTGTATACTCTGGAAGATCCTTCAATTGGTCTTTGGTCCAGTTGGTGTGGCCGTGAACGACGCCGTCATCGCCGCGCATCAGGTCAAGGTCTCTCGCCCGGATCTCGACAGGCTTTGCGCCAATCCCCAGAAATCCGCCGACATCAACCACCACAGTAGCTTCGGCACCGGCGCCGTAGATCTCGGATATCGTGCCAACCTTGCCATCGTCAGGTCCATAAATTGGCGCGCCGTTCAGCACAGCTTCCGTAAGCTCATTATCGTTCAGGCGGACATGATTGGTATGATCCATCTCGTTCTCCTTTCTCGATTTGGTTACAGGCAAGTAACGGCTGTAGGGCTCTATCGTTCCTTCACGCTGACGCGAGCACTTGTGGAAATGTCAATTTACCACTCTGAAAATTCGTCAATTTTCAGAGGTCGATATCCTTAACCAGCTTGGCGATATGGTCCTCAAGGTAGTCCTGCATAGACACGCCTTTCTTGAGCAGCCAGATCTTGAACTTGGCGTGCGTCACGGGATCGAGGCCGAAGCTTGGCCGCGCCTCGGTCGCGGTCCGGGCCTTCGGAGGCCTGCCGCGCCGTGTAAGCTTCTCGACCGGTGCCGCGGGAGGCTTAGGCTCGCTGCGCTTCACAGACGCAGGCTCAACCGCCCCGCGCTGCTCGACGCCTTTAATCGGTTCCGGCGGCGCGCTCGCGTCAACCATGCCGTCGAATGAGAACCCGCCTTTTTTAGCCATTGAGCAGCCCCTTCACATATGACCAGAGCTCGCTGGCCTCAGCTGCCGCCTTAGGGTCGCCTGCCTCTGTAACCCCCTGCCCCGTCGCGGCAGTTTCGGCATAGATCACCCGCATCGCTGCATTGACCGGCGCGAGCTTGCCGTATTGCGCCAGGACGCGGGCGGCCTCATCCGTGACCTTGGCGCGCGGCGATTGGGACAGTAGGAACGCGAAGTCCGATCCGGCCTCGCGCGCAGCGCGCAACGTCGCCCCAACGGCGCGTAGATCATGCGGCGACGGGCGCACCGGGATCAGGACAAGATCAGCCTCGGCCATGACCGTGGTCAGCCATTCTGGAGCGGCCGGCGGCGTGTCGATCACCAGAATGTCGAAATGCTTTGCCAGCGCAGGAAGGGCGGCTTTGACCTGCTCGGGGGCCGGGTCGGTATCGGGCATCTGCGGCCATTCGGCGTCTCGCGCCTCCCACCAGCCGCGAAGGCTGCGCTGCGGGTCAAGATCGACCATCGCCACGCGAAGCCCGTCCTGGCTTGCGGCAACAGCCATATTCATTGCGGTGGTGGTCTTACCGGCCCCGCCCTTCTGTGATGCGACGACGACCGTTTTCATTCTTCAATTTCCCCATTGTCCGCGCTGTCAATTTTCAGAGTGGTAAATTTGATGCTCCGTAAATCTGCAAATTTACCGCTCTCTAAATTGAACGAGCTATCACGCGCCGAATTTTTCACTTCGCCAATTTTCCACTCTGAAAATTGACAAGGGCCCAGAGCGGGAAATTCACCGCTCACCGAATTTCCCGCTCGGGAAATTTCCCGCTCTGTAAATGCGATTGCCTGCACCTGCTGCCCCGCTGTAACTGTGCTTATCTGCACGATTTAATCTTCTTCGGTCACTTCTTCTGGGGCAGGGAGGCCACGCACCTCGGCATAAGCCTTGCGCTGATCCTCCGGGCCCTTGAGTGCCCATGCGATCTTAATGGCTCCGACCTTACGACCAATTTTCACAGGCTCGAATGCGGCATGAAACTCTGCCAGCCGGTTCACCTCGTCAAAGGCGGGTTTGATCGCGAACTTGAGCAAGTTGGAGTATGTCGAGAGCTTGCCGGGCTCGACGCCCAGCATCGAGCGGAACTGTTCAAGCTCGAATGTCTCGGAGCGGATGTAGGTCAGCCGCGCTCTCTTCGCGACGATCTCGTAAAGCGCCAGGGCATATTTGCTCGATACTGCATGGATCACGTCAAGTTGCAGCTTTGCGAAGATCTGGCTGTCACGCAGGAGGTCAACCAGTAGAGGGTCAAATTCATAAGTCAGGTAACCGCGGCTATTCTTGCGATCAGCAATCGTGGTACGGCCGAGTAGGGGGACCAGTTCGACACGATCGGCAGACCGGATGGTCACGATGGTGCGCATCAGCGATTTGATGGCCGAGGTCAGACGATCGTTGCCGGCGTGGGAAAACTTGAGATCAGCCAGCGGGATCGTAAAGCGTTGGTGTGGCACCGCCATATCGGGGCCGTGAGCATTGTGGAGCAGGAGGTTATAGGCGCGCCGCGCGTTGAGCGTCAGCTTTTCAGCACCATCCACCTCGACTAATTCAGCGGGCTTGAGCATCTCGCCATCGTTCGGCCTCAACTCAAAGGTTGAAGCCGTAGTTTTTGGGTCGATGTCCATTCCAAGCCGTAGCTGTTCCATGGATGCAATAACTACGGCTTTTCATTGTCCCGTCAAACGAATCCGTAAACCCGTAGTTTTGGGGTCGAAGCGCAGGGATTTCAGGGATTGTAGGCTGATCGACCCGATTTCTACGGGTTAGCGACCCGATTTCTACGCTTTTAGACATTATTTCGACCCGTTTCCTACGCTCTTCCGACCCAATATCTACGCTTTAGCCATTTTAATCATTAATTATCAGTATCTTGCATTCGATGAAGTAGAAGAAAAAGAAGAAAAGAAGATGCCTGATTAGGTGACAGATATGATGTCACCTAATCGTAAAGACAACGGGACGTCATTTAAGCAGAAAGGGTAGGGGGTGGATCAGGCAAGGCGAGGGAGGGGTTATACACAACCCATAATTCCACCTTGCAGAGATCAGAACAAAGTCCGAACATCCCTAAGTTGCATGGGGAGGTGGTCATGATCGAAGAGTTGCTGAGAAAAGGCTTGGGCGTCGAGGATATCGCCTTGGAGACCGGTCAGCCCGTCAGAATGGTTAGGGATGTTGTCGCCTCTCTGCGCGCATCTGGCTCGCTATCGGAGGTCCTTCGCAAACCCGCCCCAGAAAAACAGAGGGCCTGAAACGCAAAAAGACCGCCCCCAGCGTGAGCCGAGGGCGTGAAATAAATCATAGATTTGGAAACTGACCTGTGCGAACGATGGTAGTTCTCTAGCGGCAACTACAAGGATAACCCGTATATGGCTACCGGCACCGTCAAGTGGTTCAACTCAACCAAAGGCTTTGGTTTTATCGCCCCCGATCAGGGGGGATCTGATGTGTTCGTTCATATTTCTGCAGTTGAACGCGCAGGCTTAACGGGGTTGGCTGACAATCAGAAGGTTTCCTTCGAGATCGAAAAAAGCCGCGATGGCAGAAGCTCCGCGACGGACCTCAAGCTCCTATGAGATGATATTTAGACCCGCCAACAGCGGGTCTTTTCTCTAACTACGCTGTCAATCTGGCCGCGACCAGCCGCCAGCAGAAATGATAAGGAAGGCTCCGAAAGCCAGGGCAGGGAAGGTCATCGCGATCCAGATCACGTGACACCGCCTCTCCGCTTGGCGATCCGCGACGAGATGAACGTCAGCACAGCCAGCGCACCGCCCGTCACCACGCCAGCACCGCCCGAAATTGCATCGGCGAACGCCGGGATATTGATGCAGGCGTTATCCGGCCCGGTCATGGTGATTGCGCTGGTCCAGCCGATGGCGCCAGCAAGGGTGTAGAACAGCACTCGGATGATGAGAGCGAGCATGTCAGGCTCCTTTCAGGGCGTTGAGACAAAGGCGTTGCTCGGCTGCGCGCCGATTGGTCAGGCCCGCGACGATACGCCCTCCGGCCTTGTTCCAGCGTGGCAGCTGATTACAGGCGGCAACCCAGTCGCCAGCATTGGCGCGCTTGGCTAGCGTCGATCCGCAGGCCGCACTGGTGCCGACGTTGTAGGTCCAGCTGACCAGCGCGACCTGCACGCCCTCGGGCTGAGAGGGCAGGGCGGGGACGCAGGCGATGAGCGGGGTCCGATAGTCGGCAAGCGCGTCCATCAGCATCTCGCTGCATTGCTCGCTGGTGTACCTGTCGCCGGGCTTCACGCCGCGCGTCTCGCCATAGCAAACCGTCCACACGGGCGGGCTGGCGATGCGGTCGAGATAGGCCTCGGTGCGCTCGCCTTCCCAAGGGCCGACGAATGCCGCCGTAGCCGCAAGGATCGCTGCCGCGCCGGTGGTGCCCGCCGCTTTTTTGGGCGTCGTGAATAGGGATTTGAGCCACGCGCCGAGCGCGGCGAAGAATGCAGACATCGTTGCTCCATGAAAAAAGCCCGCACGATGGCGGGGTGGTGTGGTAAAATTCAGGTGGCTTGAGTCGTCAGGGAGGGCGCAAAGCTACCGGTCCTGCACTACCCCAACGGACAATGGCGGGGCCGGTCACCTGCGGCCAACTTCCGGAGGTTACCGCGTCGCGTGCACATAAAGACCTCGAAACCCGAGAGATTTATGATAAGTTCGATTTGCTCACGTCTCGCAATGGGAAATTCCCGTGAGCCCGGCCTCGCTCTTCGCGCGCCACCGGACGCGAGGCCGGTTATCTTCCCCACCTCTCACCACTTGACGGATTAGAGTGGCCCGCTATTTTCCGAGTGCCCTTTCAAGCAGGGTGGGGCCGGAATCAGACCAATTTTGGTTGCAGTGTTTCAGCCGGCCCCTTTTCCTCAGCGCCGCCAGTGCTTCCAGAGATCTATCGCGTTCCTGGGATCATCGACGGCCAGCAGCAGCCAGCGCATTGCACCTTCTGCAGTCAGCGTAACAATAGCAGCGGCCACTGGCTGAGGGATACCAAGTACCTGCGCCGCGTAATCAGCCCCGACCCATGCGGCGCCAACGGCGACAGCAATGGTGGTGATGACCTTTACTGGCCCGAGCTGCGCGGTTGTCTTGATCTTGACGATGAGGGCGATGGCAACTGCGACCCAGAATTCGGGCGAGCGGAACGAAGATGGGTCTGTCATTGCGCCTCCTGCGCAGCAAAAAGAATGATTTGCGCCGCACAACTTTCGCGGTACTTTTATTCTGCCTTGGCACGCCAAGGTCGACCGGTGGGCATAAATTGCGCTTGTCCCCCAGAAGCAGGTCGAACTATGCGAGGCAGCTAGCTTGAGCGTGCTGCCTCGCGTTTTTGTCGCCTTAGTCCATGCATGAAAAAGCACGAGAGCGGACCGTTTATTGAAGGGTCATCCACGCAAGGGCAGCGGCGCGATCCTCTGGGTACATTTCGAAGTTCTGCAGAGATACGGCCAAAGCTGATAGCGAAGATCCTGCTTCAAACTTCATTACACCTGCCGCAGTGGACGTTCTTGGCACGCTGCTGCTCAGGTTTCTTCCCATGCGTCCATATGCCGGGATCTCAGCATCGACTAAGTTCCTTGCAGTATTCATACGCAATGCGGCTCTCGGCTGACGGGCCGCTGCACTGAGATCGCCGACAAAAACATCAAGCGAATTGGCCAAGCGATCAAAGCAACCCAATTCAAGCGCGTTATCACCAGCAGGGGAAACCGGCGTATCCTTCCACCGAAGAACAGCGGCTGCATCACCTTTCCATTCCCATAAATTGTCAGCTGGATTTCCCCTAGGAGCTGGACAGTGCCCTGCCCCGATCGCAACCTTGAAGATATTTTCGCTCCCAGCAGTGAAGCCGATGACGGGAATATCCCTGAAATCACTGAGGGAAGTCAGCTCGGCCCCGCTCGCCTTCATCATCATCGTCAGATAGCTGCGATTGCTGAACAGTTTCTGCAGAGCGGCGCTCTCAGCATAGCAATCAGCCTGTACGATAATAACCTTCATATAGCTAAAGCCCATGTACAGCATAGGTTCATCGGTCGAGGGGGACTGATACGGTTTGATAACCAGATCACTCCCATCCAGCCCGATCCCATTGATGCGGCGAACAGGATATGGATTGCCATCATCAACAACAGGAATAAGCCCCGCCTCATCTTGGAAGCAGGTTTGGGCAGAGGCCGAGTAATAAACCATGTCGCATTCGTTTGGGGCTTTGGGTGGGACAATAAGCCCCACACCTTCAAATCCCGGCCGCTTGCTAATCAGATACTCGCTGGTCGTTCGCCCCATCTTTAAAGTTTTCAACGACATGTCAGACTTCCTTGAACCAACCGAGGGCGATCAGCCGAGGCTTGACCTCGTTCGTAATCAGCGCTTGATTTGCCGCTTGGCTATAATGGGTGTTGTCCATCGCCAACGATGGCGGCATCTTGGTCGCGGCTTGGGCGGTCCGGTCAGCTGCCGTTGGCGTGATGCCGGTATGCGTCCACACGTCTGCGCTCATGTAGTAGCCCAGCACATCAATGAACCTGTCCGCAAAGCACTTTTTATAATACGCGTTGGCGTAATTGATGCATCTTATCTGTGTGGCGGTGGCATTCCCGAATGTATAATACCCATAGACCAGAACCTTCTTGTCTACGGTCGGGTGGGCATTATAGGCCTCAATCGTCATATCCAAGTATGTCTTAATGGCCGATTCATGGCTGCCATACATTGAAATGTCGTTGCGACCGACGCACCAAATCTGACAGCAATCAGCATATTTAATGCCGTTCAGAGAAATGGCTTTCACTGAACCGTTGGCTGGAGTGGCAACGGAAACGCCTGGGACCACGCCTGTCCTGATGAAGATATTCCCATCTGTGGTGCCGTCGATGATGCCCTCGATACCAAGCCCGTCCAGAATGACAGGCCGGGGGCGGGTGGCATTGCGCACTTCAAGGTTCCAGATGTTGACCGGTACCGGATCTGATGTTGCCGGGACAATCCCATTGGGGAAGATCACATCGAAGCTGAAAAGACCTTGTTCCTGCCAGATCGAATCTGTGTACGCGCCACTGTTCCCGCCAGAAAAGTGTACCGCCCCGAGCTGGGTGGCCATGGCGGCGTATTGCGCCTTATAAAATTCAACATCCGATGCCCCCCACGTCGCAATCGTTGACATGTCAGTTAGATGACGGGGGCCAAGGACGCCTGCGGGTATACGAGACAAGGTGTTCTCAATGGCAAACTTGGAAAGCTCACCATATCGGTTCGTCGTAAGAACGGTGGGCATGCTGTATTCGTCAGTAAATGACAGTCCAACAAGATTGTTGTCGTAACCAAGATCCTGGACGATTTTGTCTGACGCTACCCCGAGGGCTGCTTGCAAATCTCCCGAGGATTGAAGCACATCGGTTGCGGCTCGCTCGACAACCTCGACCTGTTCGTCAATTGCCTCGCCTGCGGATATGGCGCGCTCGACGCGGGCCATGTCCTCTGGGGCAACCGCCCCTGTTTGCCCGCGAAAGCCGATGGCTACTTTTACAATATCGGCCATCAGCAGCCCCTTTCGATGTTCAGGAAAATGTCGGCGGAATGTTCAGGCCCATCTGGGCCGATGAAGTAGAGCGATGCCGGGTAGAGACGGGGCGTCAGCACAAGTTCTGACAGGTCGACCTCGAAGCCTTCGGCGACCTGTGTGCCGTGCAAGACAATGCACTGCCCTTGAGCCGCAACGCGCAGTTCCATGCGCAGATCAGTCAGATCTGGCAGCGTCCCGTCCGGCTGTTCCGGCGCAAAGACCAGCTGCCCGACCGTCCCGAGGCGGTAGGTGATGGTAGTCATGATTTGTCCTGTATTTAGATGCCGAACAGCGCGTCGAGCTGGGCGTCAGGGATGGCCATGGCCTCGGCCAGAGCGGCCAAGACCGGATTGGCGCGCTCAATCATGGTTGCCGCGCCCCAGCGCACGACGGCCTCAGTTTGGACCTCAGGCGGCAAGCTGGCAAAGACCGGGGCCAATGACGGCGGGATCTCCCCGCGCGCCGCTGGCCCCGCGTCAGAGGGCTGGATTATCCCGGCCCGGATAGCGGCAAGTAGGAATTCTGACCGGGTCATACTGGCCGCCTGGCGCAGTATCTGTTGATCCATGTCGGGATCGCGCATGTCGATCCATGCGACGGCAACAGGATCGAGCATCCATCCGGGGCCAGGTCTGGGCGGCAAGGCTGTCACCACCCCTTCCGCAAGAATGAACTCATCTGCCGGATAATAGCCTTCGATCAGCGCCACATTCATGGGAACATTGGCCAGAACATCATCGAAGTTGGTCATTTCCAAATGGCCAACAACCTCTCCAAACCGCAGCTCAAAGAGCGTATATTTTACCCCGACACCGCTGCCAAAAAGTTCAGTGCTCATTTGTACCATTCGAGGTCGGTAATCTCGCCTCCCAGGGTTCCGCTGAAGCCGCTCGTCAACATCTGGATTTTCATGGTGTGGCTCCCGGCGTTCAACGATTTGATATAGACGAACTCTTTGATCGGGCCGTCACTCGCAGGTCCAGGATTGGTCAATCCGCCATCCTCTCCAGATCCAAGAGTGACGACCGCGCCATCGAGCAAGACGCGATAGTAGACCAGCCGCGCGCCCCCGGCGGAAGCCTTTCGGCGAAGGTTAACTGTCTGCAAGTGGACCCCGGCTTTTGCCGAGTTCCAGTTCAGCGTCACGACATCTACCCAGGTCGAGGTATTGTCGGTCCCAACGCCCGTCCAGTTGGCGATGTTGCGGACTTGAGTAACCGCCCCGTCCTTGATGTTGAGGGTGTCAACCGTCAGGTTGGCGATCTTGGCGCCTTGAATAGTCGCATTCGCAAGATGGGCGTTCGTGACGACCAGATTGCCGATCTGGGCCGAAAGGGTGATGATCCCGGTGGAGGCCATCAACCCGCCAGTCAGTGTCCCAAACTTGATATGTCGCGCCTCAAGATCGCCATCAATCACCAGCTGCCCGCCGAACTTGCGACGAACAAGCGGAGATGCCGCGATCCAGGTGCCGTCTGTACCTGCCAGCATGCTGATGTAAATCCGGGCGGAACGTGCATTTGCAGGTGCAACAACTGATCCAGATTGCACCTGGGCACCTGACTGCAAACCTTCTGCGGTCAGATATCGGTAATAGAACCTCTGATCGGGAACCATCCAGTTTCCATCACCATCTCTAAACTGAACATGGAAGGTGATGCCGGAATTTGGCGCTGAACCAGACTGACGCCACGCCTCGCCCTGACAGAAGAACTCCTCGTTACCTTCGACGGGGAATTCACCGCTATGGGCGCGGCTGAATGTGCCCCCAGACAATCCGCCCGAAAACCTGATATATCCAAGCGATTGAGGCTTGATCGCCAGTTCACCAGAATCGCGGAACTCCGCAGCGTTGGGGTTGGTGATTGCCCAGGACAGCCGATCCTGCAACTGATCGTCAGGAACCAGGTTAGTAAAATCGGACACGACAAGATGGCGTGCGGATAGGGCGCGCGCCGCAACCTGCTCAGCGCCGATAGCATTGGCACCGATTTGCATTGCAGTGAGCTTGCCGACAATCTGATCGGCCATAACCTCTGCCGTCCATTTCGTGCCGTCCCAGAGGTACTGTTGCCGATCGGTCGTAAGAAGGACCAAATCGCCGAACCTCTGGCCCGAGGTAGGCAGTGCCGTCACGGTTTTAGGAATACGGATGTTCGCCGCAAAGGCGGTTTCATCCAGAATGCCGTTGACGCTTTCTTGAATGAAATGCACCCATGCCGTTCCATTCCATTTATAAAGCCCTTTATCCGCCCGCGACCAAGCCAGCTCATCCACATAATCGCCCGGCGTTGAACGGTTCGGAATGTCGCGGGTCGGCTTCATCCCGGCGCCCTGAAACAGCCCCGTGACACCGCCGACAAAATCGCTGTCATCGACATAGACAGAGCCGGTCGTGACCGTGATCCAGCCCGACCACGCGCCCTTTGGCGTTAGCTCCAACATGAGCAGCCCGCGCACCTGATATGTGGTGCGTTGGTTCACCGAATGGATCAGCCAGGCATAAGGCGCGCCATAGGGCCGCTGCACATCGATCGAGGCGTCGGCCTCGCTGGATTTGCGCACTTGCAAGCGAATATGGGTCACGCCGACCTCATCGCCCCCACAGGTCGCACGAATAGCCACAGACCGCGCCTTGGTGGCATTGTCGGTGACAATCACCGCCTCGGCGCCGAAGCCCGCCACGGCCTGCACCCAAGGCCGAACGGGCGCAGGGGTAACGATGGAGGTGGGCAGCTCGAAATCGCTCGACCAATCGTAATCGGACGGGTCGACCTCGCGCAGTGAAACCGCAACCTTCATTCCCGGCGTCTTGCTGACGCTTTCGACCACAAACAACTTATTGACGTAGCCGTTTCTCTCCGAGGTCCACGACACCACATCGACCAACGGTTCCAGCCCATAAGCATCGGGGGGCAGGTAGAATTGATGCGTGCGAAAGCGGCGGTAATCCCGCATCTGGGCACGCATGAGGCGCTGAACCTGATTGCGAAATGGCGCCGCAGGGTAAGCGATCGAGGTGGGCAGATAGCGCCCGCCATCGGCGGCGGTGAAAGCCGCGTCGACATATTCCGGCGCATCCTTGGTCGACCATTTTTCAGCTGGTTCGGGATAGGTGGCCGAAAGTGCGTTATAGGTCGCTGACAAGCTGTCGAACGGCTTATAGCTCTGCCCCTCAGAAATCAGAATATCGCCATCAGTGAAGGCAAAGACCGCCGCGCCGGGAATGCCCACGATTGGCTTGAGCATGCCGCCGACCTCGGCGAAGCGCATATTTGCGGCTCGGCCAAGTTCTTCGAGAACATCAGCCGCAGTCACGTCCGCCCGGATCTCAAGCCCTGCCCGAAACGCCGGCTCACTGCCGCCGCCCGCAAGCGCAATCGCCCGATCGCATGCGGTCATGGCGGCAACCCATTCCGCGCGCGGCAAACGCCATGCGGGTAGGTTTTTTCCGCCAAAGATCCATTCCGATCCGTAATAGATCCCACGCCCGACGTTATAGGCGATGACCGCGGCGTTGCGGGTCGGTTCATAAGTCGAGCGGTTGCCCCAGCGATGCGAGCCCGTGCCGCCGGTCGATCCGTCCTTGCGCGGGTCGTACATCGGCAAGGGCTCTGGCTGCCAAAGATAGGTCGGGTAGCTGGTCAGGGTATCGCTGTCGTAGCGCGTCGTCACGATGACATAAGATTTCCCCGTCCCGATCATATCGGAGGTCCAGGGGTAATCGGGATCGCCGCCAAACAGAGCGACCAGCATTGGGTCTGCCGCAGTTTGCATGCCGTTGACCCAACGGACCCAAATACGGTGGCCATCGTCGTCAAGGTTCGTGACCGGATGACCCAGGTTATGGCCAGTTCCGTCGCTGTCGGTTTCGCCCCAAAGCACCCGACCCGCCTCATCATTGACCCACATGGCCGCGAGGCCGGGTTGCGGCAGACAGGAAACCTCGATGACCTCGGTGATGTAGCGGCTATTCTTGCCCCAGCTGCCGAGGTATTTGCGCTTGCCTGCGGTGGCATAGTCGCCCACGACAAAGGCCAGCGGCGTATCGTCGCCGAACTCGACATCGAACTGGACGCTGACCTTGGGCTTTTCAGCCATGGCCTTGCCGAGCACACCCGCCAAGAGCTGTGAGCCGATCCCAACCGCGATCCGCAATAGTGCGCCAGCCACGCCGCCGGCCGCCATCGTACTACCGACCCACGCAACGGCAGCGGCAACCGGACCGGCATGCGCAGGCCCGGCGATGCCAATGGCAATCGCCGCAAGAAGCAGAATTTTCTTCATGGAATTATCCGACCTTGAAGGCCCGCAGCATATCTTCGCGGGGCCTGCGGCCATGGCCGCTTTCCGTCATGACGATCAGGCCACTTGCGTCGACCACGCAAAGCGCCTCTTTCAGCGGTCCATCCGCCGCGATCACCCCGATATCGCCAATATCGGCATAGTCGGGATGCACCTCGGGCAGGAGCGAAGCCACAAGCCCTGACAGCGAAGAATACCCCGCCTTGTGCAGCGCTCTGCGCGCGCCGGAGGGCGTCAGGTATCGCCCACGCCATCGCGCGCCCAGATCGGCCCCCGTGAGCGCCGAGACGGCCCCAGCGGCTAGGCCAAGCGCGCAGTCATGCGATCCCCACGCGAAGGGGTCGCGGCGCTGGCGGTCCATCTCGGACGCGAAGCGCGCTTGCCAGTCTGGCAGGCGGGTTAGAGCATCCTTGCCCATGTTCTATCCTGTTGAAAACAAAAAGCGCCGGGACTCGACTTAAGCCCCGGCGCGTGCCCACCATCAGGCCACCACAACCAAAAATGATGGAGATTCGTTCATGTCGAACAAAGTAATATTTGAGAGCAACCCAGATCACGCGCCTGTCGCGCTGTGGGTCGTTTGGGAGGCCCTTGGTCGAGCCTTAGAAGAAATCGGAAAGCTGACCGGCAGCATTGAGCATGTGGCTTCTCTTCGCAATCAGTTGATAGCACCATTCCTGGGCGAACTTACCGAGCAGGAGACCGGACAAGGCATCATGCACCCCGAAATTGCGCGTCACCTCAAAAGCCTAGAACCAGCCGCAATTAACACTGGCATAGAAGCCGTGGATGCGGCCATCTCCCGGATTAAACAAGGTTAGCCTACAAAGATAACCCCGGAAGTAATCCTGAGCGCGCCAGACGGAAGGAGCTCCAATGTCGAGGTGCTTTCGGTGGTATCCGTTGTGCCACTCTGCGCCTCCGCCTGGAGCCTTTTTATGTGCAGACCTCGCTCAAATGAAGGGTCGTCTTCGCTTTTAGGGGTAAGATGATCCTTCATCGTCTATCCTTTCTTGTACCACTGGACTTTTCGTACCGCGATCGTGCTGGCGAACTTGCAAAAGAGGTCGCCAGCCTTGCGCCGCTTCTGGTGGGCGTCCGACGATTTCGCCGGATTGGTGGCCGTCAACATCGCCATCAGTTCGGACCGAACCGAGAGGGATATCCCACCTTCACCGCCTGCCGCTGGCGTACTGATTGGGCCGTCATCGACAATGCCGATCCATTGTACCTGTGGGGCGCTGACCAAGGCGCCGCCGGTCATGCTGGTCGCGTGGGTCTCACAGGCCGCCAATCGCAGATCTAGGCCGCGAATAAGTTCCTGCGCCGCGTCCGCGATCTGGCTGAGACCGACCGTGATCGGGTTATCAGTCAGGTCGCCAACATATTGCAGATCTGACACCGTCAGGCCGCAGCCCCCGATATAGGTTCGGGTCGCGGTACCAGATCCATCTGGCAGCGGGACGTTGACGGTGAAATCGTAATCGCCCGACCAGAAGCCCATCAAGACGGGCGCACCGGTCGTGCGGTCCTTGGCTGTAAACCACGCGAAATAGAGCGGCGCGATCCCAACTTCACGCGCCGCCTGAATCGCGGCTGTGAAGCCGCTATCGAAATATCTCATAGCTTTTGGACCATATTGAGGACGGCTCCGCTGGAGAGGCGTCCCGGCTGATCGCGGAAGGGTGCAAAGTTGCCTTGTGGCACGCGCACGCGGATCAGGGGGCGGTCGAGGACAACCGCCGCGCCCGTGGAGATCGGGAGGGGGAGGGGGGGGTCGACGGTGATTTGTCCCGTCGTGCCGCCCGCTGCCGCCGTCACGCTTTCGACGAACTGGCCGAAGTAATACCGGCCGGAGCTGTGAACGATGCTCAAGCGGTCGCCCGCTGTGACGCGATAGCTTGCACTCAGGCCGGTGATTGTCATTGAACGGCGATTTGCCGCGATTGTGCCGACCTTGGCCGCCGATCCGGGTGATTGGGTCGTTGCCGGACGGTATGAGCGATCATCGAACAGGAACGAGCCATTCGAACCAAGCGCGAAGATCTTGGCATTGATCTCGCGCGCCCCCCCCCAGCGCCTTGGCGAAAGGGGAAGATGGATCTGCCAGAGCGGGGTTGCAAGCTGCGCCGACCAATGTTGCCCACCGCCCGAGCCGGAATTTTCCTCGAACCGCGCAAGGTCAAAGGAGCATTCCGAAACGGGTGCGAGCAGGTTGGACAGAAAAGCGAGCGGGTAGGGTTCTGCGATCGCCATATCAGCGCCTCCGCGGGTTGACGCTGTATTGCTGGATGCGCCCCGGAATGGATGCGCTGACGGCTTGACCCATGCTCGCGGCTTCCTGCTGTGCGATCTTGCGCACCTGGAGGTTGCCGCTTTCGTCCATGCCGACTGTGACATGAACCGAGGTGGCGCCGCTTTGCCCTTTGGTGTGGTCCGTGACCGTTTCTTTCGGGTGCATCATTGCAAGAAAGCCGCCCTTGCCATCGAGCCCGCCCGATCGCGCGCCGTCACCGGTGTAGCCGCCGCCGTCAAACGAAAGCAGGTTGCCGATACCTTGCAGGAGACCAGATCCCCATGAGGTCTGGCCGAGCAAGCCCATCATGCCCTTGCTGAATTGGACCTTGGCGATTTCGGCGAGCAGGTTGGCCAGTGCTTCCTTGGCCGCGTCGGCCCCGTCAAGGATGCTGCCGAATAGATCCTTGAAAGCATTCTCGCCCCTTTCGGTGGCTGTGCGCAGGCGCTCCAGCTTTTCCTCGGCGTCGACATGGGCCTCGGCCAGCTCGGCCACCTTCCTTTTGAGGTCTGGTGTGATCTTGATCCCTGCTTTTTGCGCCGCGTTCAAAAGCTGCTGCTCTTCCTCGATCACGGCGAGCGCCCGTTTCCAATCACCGCCGGCGGCGGTGACTTTGGCGAGGGCGTCAGCCTGGGCGAGAAAGGCTGCGGTTTCGCGCTGATAATCAGCCACGTCGTCGCGCCATTTCTCGTCGGGGGTTTCTTTGCTGCGCCCGCTGCCGCGACCTTTGCGCCCGCCACCGCTCTTGGGCTTCTTGTTGGCTTCACGCTCTGCTTTGCGGGCTGCGTCTCGCGCGCCGTCAAGCTCGCCGTCAAGCTCAAGGCCACGCTCTGCAAGGGATCTCTCAGCGCTAATCACTTGACGCTCTATCCAGCTACCGGCGGCCATTTCGCGAGCATTGAATTCAGCCTCCATCTGTGCGCGCTGACGCTCTCTTGCCGCTTCTGCCACGCTCTTGCCCTGTTTGAGGGCGTTCAGCTCGACGAACTTGCTTGCGTTGGAGATCATGCCGCCGCCCATGGAAGCGAGGGCCGAGGCAATGGCGTTGATTTCAGCCCTGACCGCAGACATGGCGTCCGCCCAGCCATAAGTTTCATTCGCCGCAAGGGTGATATTCCCAGAGGCATCGACAGAAGCGATGCCGTTCGCCGCATCCCAGGCGCCCAAAAGTTCCTCTTTGAGCGATTCTGAGATGTCGCGTGTGGCCAAGGCTTCAACATAGCCCTCGCGCTCAGCTTGCACGCGGGCCTTGGCCACCAGAACGCTATCGGCTCCGAAAGAATTGGTAAGCCTGCGTAATTCTGCTTGCTGGTTTAATGTCGATATCTCGTCTTGGGCGGCTGTCATCGCTGCTTTTGAAGCTGCCATGGTTTCGGCCATGTATTTGCGAGCTTTGGCGCTTTTTGCGTTTGCTAGATCGCTTTCAGCCCTCTCGGTGTCCTTAACCAAAGCTAACACTTGACGTGCCGCACGCTCGGCGTCGACGATTGAGAAATAGTAATCGCGCTGCGCTGAGTTCATGGTTTCAACGGGGCCAACACTGGCGACGAGGATTTGACGCATGCGCTCAAGGATCTCGACGCGATCATTAAGTGTGCGATCCTCGCCAAGAGCTTTGGATAGCGCGGCCATGCTGTCGAGAGAGGGTCCAGCCAAGTTTAGGCCATTACCTAAATCTTCGCGTCGTGAGACGTTCAAGAACCCGCTTCCGTTATATTCTTGGCTAAGAGTTTTGGCGGCTGTTTTAGCAGCATCATTCGCGCGGCGAAGATCAGCTGCGGCTATGGCCGAGGCCATTTCGCGGATTTCGTCAGTAACTCCCCCATAGATTTCAGCAAGGCGCTTACCGCTATCCGCAAACATGTCCAGATTGTCTCGACTGCGCGAAATAGCGTCATTCAGGCTGTCCATTGCATCGCTGAATTTGACGGTGGCAGGCAACATTGCGGAAAGGGATTGGCTAAGTGCCGCCCCCATTGCAATCGACCCAATAGTGATCAGAGAAATCGGGTTCAACATCGCGACGAATGCGCCGCCAAGCGCTTTCACCGCGCCAACGCCACCGCCCATGGTGGTCAGAACCTGCGAAATCTGCGTGCCTTGCTGCATGGCGAGCTGAACCGGGCTTTGCCCCGCTGCCATCATCACCGCAATGTCGTTGAACTGCGAAACAAGGTTGCCCGTCTGCCCCGCAGCCGCGCCGATCGATTTTTCGGCCTTCCCCGCCGTATCGGCGGTCTTGTTGAAGTAAGCGGGCAGGGGGGAGAGGGCAGGGGCAATCTTGTTGAGATCGCCTTGAAGTTTGGTTGCGGCGGCGCCGCCTTTGCTTGCGAGGCTGTTTAGGGCGGTTTCGGCCTGCTTGACCGACGAAGTGTCCACGCCGAGCGAAAGAAGGGCTGCAAAATCCATGGGCAAAAGCCTTGCGATTGAGCCTCGCAACCTTCAAGGATGCCAAAAGCTCGGGGAGATTGAATTGAAAAGCAAATTTGTCGCCATCATCATCGGTGCTTGCGCGGTGGCCGGAGTGGCGTTCGCCATCACCAAGGACAGCGAACGCAATAAGCCGGCGGGCGCGCATAAAGCCGATGAGATCTATTTCGCCTGTCTCGATAAAACGATTACCGACAAGGAAACCTGCGACTTGGCGCGCAAGGCATTCGTCGGCGATTAATCGTCATCCCGTTGGAATGGTGGGATCGAAAACACGTCACGACCCTCCGAGAGGCCCACGGTATAGGCTACAGACATGTGCCGCGCCGTTTCATAATCCCATGGGGTCGACAGTCGCTTTGTCGCCCGCCCGAAGGCGAACAACTCGCGAAATGAGAGGGCCTGCCATCCCCCCATAGGGGCGGGATCCGCCCATCCGATAGCAGCCAATGCTTCGAGCAAATCGCGGCGTTCAAGGCTGGAATAATCAGGCAGATCCTCGCCGTTGGCGATTAGATCTTCGCCGCGCGTGAGCTTCCATTCTTCCGGCCGCGCGCGCTGCCAGCCGATTTGATGCGCGGCGGCGACAAGTCGGCTTCGGGCTTTCCCAGATACTGGCCGCGCGTGCCTGAGAATTGCAAAACCTGCTCGGCAAACGATTGCCCCTCACGACCCTTAAGCGGGCTGGAGGTGTTCAGGTTCAGGAACCAAGCCGCGTCACCGACGGTCGCGGGTCGGTCGCCGTTGTTCACGTTCTCAAAGCCCGCGACCAGCTTGCGCGCCGTAACACAAAGGCGCTCGTGATAGTCCGCCATCGTCGCTGCATCGTCGAGCTTGTCGAGCTTTGCCGCCTCGCGGAAAGCCTCTTGCGCGACATTGCCCTCGGTCCCGTAGACGTAGACGCGGCAGGGGTTAGAGCGTGGCAGTTCGTTGCCGTCGTCGTCGTGCTTCGGCCCGTCATCATTCCACATCAGCTCGCCCGTTGCGGGGTGTTTGATGTGCATGGGGCGGCCTTCATCGGCAGCCGTGCGGCTGTCAAAGTTGTTGAAATCCATCGTGTAACCTGTGCTTTCGGTTCTGGTTCATGGCGGGCGACGGGGGAACCAAGCCCGCCGCCCAAGCGCCGATGCCGTGGGCGGGCGCTATACTTACGGGGCGGGCGGGATCTTGGCTGCGCCGCGCACCTTCGCGTAGTTCGGAACGAACACGAAACTTTGGCCCTCGATCGATTTGGTGGACGCCTCATTATCCGTGAGCGAATGAATGATGCCCGTCCAGAAATCGGCAGTGGTGCCGTCGGGGTCCACGATTTGCAGAACGACTTCGGCTTCACCCTCGTTGGCGGTGTTCACATCGGTCTGACCAGGATCAGCCTCAATCTTCCGATAAGGGATGGTCGCCCCTGTGCCTTGGCGCGCCCCCTTGAGGGTCTTGGTGATGCCGCTTTCGAGATCTTCTGCAGGAATGGTTTCATGCGGAAAGCCGATTTGGCCTACCGAGATGACGCCCTTGATCTGCTTGTAAGTCAGTGCAGTATATCCTGCGATCGTTTGCGTGGCCGGCAGAGGAAGAGAAATGAAAACCCGCTTTTTGATGCTGGTCTGGCTCATGTCGGAATGCTCCGGTTAATCCCGCGATTAGCGGGTGGTTATTGAACTGATTTCGATGGGGACCGTCACGACAACGCGCCAATAAGCCCCGTCGGGGATGCCCTCGCGAATGTGCGGCGGTGACATAATCCCGATTACAGATAAATTAGTCATGATCTCGCGCCCCATCGGGAAAACGGCGGCAACGCGGTCGGCGAGGGTGTTTGCGTCATACTCCCCGATGCCGGATTTCGTGACGACGCCCACGATCAAGCTGCCGGAAACCGTTTCTCCCTCGGCATCGAGCGTGGGGTCGCTCGTTCCCGCCCTAATTACCGCAACCTCGAAATAAGGTAGGTTTCCGGGGGCTGACGGGTCAAATACCGGCCCATTCGCATAGGTCTTAACCGCGCCAGGTATGCGATCGACCTCAAGCCGCAATGCGGCGTGGGCTTCGTGAGTGTCTATCATCTCAATCTCGCGATGTTTTGCGCCACAAACTCGGGCCAGCGACTGGCCGCCGTTTGGACGAAATGGCGACCGGGCTGATTGTAGGTGCGCCCTCTCTTGTCCTCGCCTACAAACCCATATTCGAGACGGGCCGCATATCCTGCGGTCCACGCGAAGCGGGCGAAGTCTCCGGGTTGGAGTGCAGTGGTGGCAAGCAGGTAGCTATAGGCCCCCTTCCCGATTTCCGTCCCATTGAGCATCGACACCAGAGAGTTGCGCAAAAAACCTGTATCGACGGGCATTCGGCCACCATACGCTTCGGGGAGCTGCGCGGCTTCCAAAACGTCCTGAATGCTGGCCGCGAGAACGGCTTTGATTTGCTCAATCGCGAGGGATCCGAAGGCCTCAAGGTCTGCGGTGAAGCTCTTGACCATGCCGTCACCTCATCAGGTTGGATTTGATGCGGACATGCTGGAGGCAGCGGCAACGAATGGTGTTTTTAGCCGGGCTGCCGAGAGACACGTCGCCGGGGAAGAGCGCTTGTGTGCCATCTGGAAAGGTAAATGGCTGGTCGAGCCCGTGCACCTTCTGGCCGCGCATAGCGCGGTGATCATGCCTCACCCTACCGTCACCGGTATCGCTCCATTCTCGCTCGATCTGGTCGTCACGAACGCGCCCGCTATCGACAAGTTGGCGGAAGCCTTCCATCTGACCGGCCCGCAGTGAGGTCAGGGCCTCGTTTTCTGCGATCAGGTCGCCGCGGTATTTCTTCAACCGGTCCCGATAGCGAGTCACCATCCGCTGAATATCAGCCTCGGCAATTTGCTTGCCGCTGGTCATAGCCTCGCGGACGCGGGCATCAAAGCGGGCATCGCGCCGCTGGCGCCCCAGGTACAGGCTGCCTGGCGACGGCTTGCGCTGGCCGGTGATGGGATCGATTTCGCCCGGTAGGTGCGCGTTGCGCAGCTGGTCTTCAGCGTTCAGCGCCCATCGTGCCTGCTGGGTTGTAAGGCCAATAAAGCCCCCTTCCCGCTTGCCTGTGGCGTTGTTCATGCGCCCGACAATATCAAGCGCCGTCGTGCGTGGGTTGGTCCCGGCCTGCAGCTTGTCACGAAGGATCTCGCGGGCCATTTCGCGTTGCTGGTCGATGATTTCGACGATCAGCCTAGACGACTGGTCCCGCAGCCACCTTTCAGCCCGGACGGCGCGCCCGTCGAACCCGAGAACGAACTTGTCGCCGCTGAACGGGTCTTTGAGCTTAAGCCCGGACAGCACGAGGTTCCCGCCGTCGAGATAAGCGCCGCGCGTGGCCTCGTTGAGCGGGCTGAAAAAGCCCTGCTCGATCCGCAGCGCCTCGATTGCTTCCTCGACGTTGCCCGCTTCGAGCGCCGCAATCAGGCGGTTCATCTGGGCGGCACTGGTGATCTGGTCGATGGCTTCGAGAAAGGCGTTGCGGATCTCGGGTTCGAGGCGGTCGACAAGGGCTTGGATATCGCGGGGAAGGCGTGCCATGTCAGGCCTCTGGCTTTTCGTCCGTGATGCGCGCGGTCAGGTTGACGGTATAGCCGCCCGCTGGCGTGACGGCGGATGCTTCGAAACCGCAGATCCCGCCAAGCTCATCCCCATTCGACAGGATGATGCGGCAGTCCTTGCCGGCCTGCCCTATTTCGACTTTCGCGATTGTGATTTTTGCCATGTCAGGCCCTCAGAATGAGATCGAAATAGAGCGCCTCGCCGCCCGGCGCGTAAGGCTCGGCACGGCGGATCTCGTAGACCGTGGCCCCGATTTCGACATGCTCCCCGACTGCCGGGACGACGCCCTCGGCCGCCATGATTTCGCGGCGGTCTGTCATCTGAATGCGGGTGCCGTCGACCATGCCGAGGCTGATGCTATCGCCCATGAGCTTGACGGGAATGCGCACCACCGATCCGGGGCGCTGGTCGTGTGAAGGTCCGACCGGCGAGCCAGGGCGCAAGAGCGTGGCGCGGTGGCCAACGTCGCCGAGCGCGCCCGTGACTTCGGCGGCGATCTGGATCCAGTCTTCGGCCATGTCACGCCCTCAACAGAAACGTGGTGTTGCTGGACCGCGTGAGCGGCCCTAGCAGCCCCTCCACAGCAGCGATGCGCGGGATATAGCTATCCGCCCCGCCCGCGCCCTTGACGCGCTCCCATTGGAGCTTGCCAGCGGCCACAAGCACCTTGTCGGTGGATGGGGTCGAGACTGGCGACAGGCTGCCAGGCGCGCGCTGCTCGATGACTGCGGCTTCGATGATTGCCCATTTGACCGGATCGGGCACGCTGTCGGCGTCGAATTGCACGGTCCAGCGGGCATTGAAGCGGGCTGCGATGTGTCTCTGCCCGCGAAGCAGGTCGGTTTCGTGCAGCACCACAGCCACACCGGCCGCGCCGAGATAGTCCGAGGCTTCCATCGCGGTCACGGCGAGGACGGTGTAGCTGAGCATGGCGGCCCCTTACTCGTTAGCCGTGACGGCGGCGATCAGCTCTTCGCGCAGAATGGCGACCGTCTTCGCCTCGGTCTGTGCGGGATCGGCGCCGAGGCCGATATGTGCAGCGACGAGATTGGCCTTTTTCATCTTCTCGATGGCCTCGACGGTCAGCTCGGCATCGCCAGCGGGCATCGCGGGCTCAGCGTCGCCCATCGCTTCTGCGAAGGTCTTTTTCTGGACGTAATTGTCACGCTTGGGGGAGTGATTAGCCACGATTGGCCCTCCTGCTTTGGGGTGAGGGGCGGAGCTATGAGCCCCGCCCATTTTGTCAGGGCGCTGCGACGGTGAGGAACGCGATCGGAACCTGCTTGCGGCTTGCCACCCGCTCCCAGTTCGTCGCGTTCGCAAGGTCGGTCCAGCCCGCGCCGCGCGCCACGGTCTCGGTGCCGTTGCCGGTGATCGAGGTGCTGGTGAAGCTGTAGCCGAGCGGGTGCACGATCATGTTGCGGCGGGTCCACAGCGTTTCAGCGCCGCCACCGTTGCCGCGCGAGGGCTCGCGCTCGTATTCCAGCGGCACCTTGGGATCGGCCATGCCATAGGCAAAAGCGCCTTGCCCGATCAGCGCTACAACAGGCTGGCTGTTCAGCGTCATGGCGGTGTCGTTCACGATCACGGGCATCCCGTTCAGCGTGCGCGTCATCAGCGAGCGTTCGGCATCGAAATTCGCCTGCGCCAGCTTTTCCTTGAGGAAGATGCCGAAGGCGGCCGAGTTCATGACATAGCCGCCGATGCCGCCAAAGGCGTCGCCCATGGTCATCTGTGCGTCGATCAGGCCCTCGAAGGTGATGCCGGTCGCATTGGCGGCCTGATGCACCATGCCGTTGCTCTCGGCCACAGCGTCATTGAGGAGACCGCGAAGGGTGGCCACGATGCGAAGCTCGGCTTCCTGGCGCCAGTAGGTATCGAGGCGCGAGGCAACGCGGCTCAATGGGTCTTTGCCGGTCAGCTCTGTCACCATATCCATCGAGCCGAAGCCCTCGTTCAGGTGACAGTTGCGAGCCTTCATACTGCCGGTGCCGATCGCACGTGGCACAGCAATGTCTTGGTACTGATCATTGCTGTAGTTCGGTTCGATCGTGGCGTCGATCGGAAGCCAGAACGGCAGATCGACAATGCCGGTGCCGGACTGCGCCAGCTCGGCGATAATCGGGTTCGAGACGATCAGGCCGCTCTCGAAGAACGGCGTTTTCGTGACGGGGTCGGTGTCCATATAGGACTGAACGACCTCGTAAGCGGCTTCGCGATCGGTGGCGAAGACGTCATTCAGGGTAGTGTGAGCCATAGTGTCCTCTTGGCTTACTCGCCGCGGGCGGCGGATTTCAATTTGCCCTCTCGGGCGAGTGCGAGCCGTTCTGCGTCACCCATGTCGGCCACAGCCTTCGGGCCGGTTTTGTCGCTGCCTTTGGAGCCACCACCCGAAGCAGGGGACACGAATGCCTTTCCCTCGGCCGCGGCGAAGCGCTTGACGTGATCCATGATGGAGAGCGGACCCATGTCGGTTTCGACAATCGCGGCATCGCCGTTCATCTTGACGCCAGGAGCCAGCATCGCAGTCACAGCCTTGATGTAAGCGGGCTCGGTGATGCCGGCTGCCTGCAGCGCATCCTGCACCTGGCGGTCGCGCGTGACGCCGGTCAGTTTGCCCTCTGCGGCTTCGGCCTTGCCCTTCCACTCGTCGCGCTCTGCTTCAAGATCCTGCCGGAGCTTGAGAAGCGCAGCCTCGTCGGGCTTGTCCTTGAGGGCTGCGGCGAGATCATCCTTGGCCTTTTTGGCTTCGGTGCGGGCTTCCGCTTCCTTCCCCTTCACGCGCTCATAGGCGCTTTTCAGGTTGGCGACTTCGGGGTGGCTGTCGACGCCTTCGAGATCGAGGACGAATTTCCCGTCCGCTTCGGTGTAGAGGGCTTTCACAGCATCATCGATGCCGTCGAGGGTATCCAGAACGGTCTTGAGAGCCATCGGCTCGGTCCTTTCGGTAGGGGTTATTGGGCATCGCCCTGATTGCTGGAGCCGTCGGCCCCGTCATTTTCATCGTCCCCATCGAGCCCTTCCCGCCTGTCGCGGTCCTTCTCGATGAGGGCGTATTCTTCGGCGTCGTCGCGCTCGGGGCTGGCAATGCCGCCCTTTTGCAGCGCTGCGTAGAATGTGCCGTAGCTGATCCCGCCCTCAAGCCAGACGCGCATGAGCGCTTCGGCATCTGCTGGCGTCATGGTGCTATCGAGCAGGGTATCGGGCACGGGCACGGTAATGTCGTCGCCTTCCAGCCCCTTGAGCGCCGCGACGAACCGCAGGCCCTTTTCGAGCAGCGCGCAGCCGGAGCGCACGATGCTGGCGAGGGTGGCCGTTTCCGACTGGTAACGCAGCTTGCGGGCTTCGCCGCTCTCCTGCGACCGCTCGGACTGGTCCAGCAGCTTTGCGCCCGCCTGCACGGCCGCCTCGCGCACGTCCTTGATCTTTGCCTGATGCGCTTCGATGCCGGAGCAGGACGGGCTGACATATTTCATGTCGCCAGTCTTTTCGTCGCCGGTGTTGATCACATGGCAAGCCCCTGCCCCGACGAAACTTGGCGCTTCGCCGTTGATGACCAGGAGCGTTTCCTGCCCGCTCATGAACAGCTGATGCCGTTCGTCGGCGTCGAGCTGGTAGATAGCCTTCGCCGCGCGGGCCACGCCGATCAAGGGCGGGGTGCGAATGTCGGGTTTCAGATCGACGGCAGAGGCGACCGCGAACGGGATGAAATCCAGCGCCTTTTGGCCCAAGGCTGACGGAGCTGCAGCACCTGCGAGCGCGGGCGTTTCGCCTTCGTGGATCTCCTGCACATAGCGACCATCTTGCAAGCTGAGAACGCGGAAGCGGGTGCGGTTCTCCCAATCAAAGCCTTTGCGAACGGGACCGCTCTCATCGAGGACATAGAAATCCTTGTCCCAGTTGATCAGGCTCTCGCCGCAATAGGCCGCAAGGTAGGGCTCGCCGCCGCCCTCGGGCGCATCGGCAAGGACTGCGTGGCGGCCCATCACCAGCAGCTCGCGCGTGATCTGGCGGTGGAACTCCTCGAGCGGCATCCCGTCGCCGTCGGCATCTTCCCAGAGGTAGGACAGCGCGTCGGGCAGCTCGATGGCGATTTCCTTGCCGTGCGCGATCCCGGACATACCAGAAACGGTCGGGGCAAGGATCTCCGGGAAGGTCGCACGGCCCATATAATCCGCATAGGCCTTTGCCCCGCCATCCTCTTGCTGCCGAAAGCCGGAAGGCATGGGCAGGTAGATTTCCTTGCGGCCCTTGACCGCTCCTTCCCCGTCCATCGCATCGCGGGTCAGCTGCCAATCCTCGGCGCGCGCGGCGGTGTATTGCGGATGCCGCGTTGAAACGCCGGTCATTATATCAACCCTCGAACGATGGTGGTTTTGCTTTGCGTTCTGCCCTTGATGAGCGGGGCGAGCGCATACCGCACCGCATCGACGGCGTGGTTGTTGGCGTCCTCAAGCGCAGGCAGGATATCGCCCGCGCTGTTGGTCTTATGGCTGTAGAGCCGGAAGTCGCTGATGCTGCCCTTGCAGCGCGGATGGATCACGATCTCGCGGAAGCCGCGCATGAACCTGACGCCCTCGATCACGCTGTTCGGCCACTTCTTGACCGGCTCCATACGTGGCAGGCCGTTGCGGCGGGCGTAACTGATCGTTTTCGGCTCGGCGCTGTCGGCCCGCGATGTGTAATCCGCGAAATCCGCGATGCGCTGGTTGATGAAGCGAGCCATGTCGTCGATCTCGACGTTCTGGCCGTATGCCTCTTGCTCGATCCAGATCCGCTCCTCATGCACCCAGACCTTGACCGCTGCCAGCGGGTCGGGCCGGAAGCCGAAGTCAACTCCGAGATACGGCCCGTCCCATCCGGGGCCAGGCGTGAAGTCCTCGACCCGCAGCTTGCCGTTGAAGACCTGCTTCTCGCTGTTGACGAGATAGGCTCCTTCCCAGACATGAGCATAGGTGGCCGGATCAAGGCGCTCCTGCTCACGAGCCCGCAGCTTTTGCAGGCCGGGAGGGAAGAACGGGTTATCGTTCCAGTTGACCTCGGCGATCAACGCGTTGTTCGGGACGTGCCGACGGAAACGCTTATCGACAGGGCTTTCCTCGTCGCGCGGGTTCCAGATCGGCCAAAGCTCTGATCTCGGCTGACGGAAAACCGTAGCCTCCAAGGCCAGCCAGCTATCCTCCGGAACGTCCTCGGCCTCCTCGACAATCGTCAGGTCGATCTTTGCCAGCGACTTGATGGACTGCGTGTTGCGGCGCAGGCCCCGGAAGATGAACTCCGTCCCGTTCGCCCCGCGCAGGTAGTCGCGGCCAACCTCATAGGCGGCCTCAAGCCACGGCTCGGAGGCAATCGCTGCCTTCAATTCGGCATGAAAGCTCTCGGCGATGCTGGCCTGAAACTCGCGCGCGCAGAGGACGCGGATCGGTTCGGCATAGCCCCAGATCGCGGCCATCTTCGCGGCGCTGAATGATTTGGCTGATCCTCGTCCGCCATAGCTGGCGCGGTATTGGATGCGCTGGCCATTCGGAAGGATTGCGCCGCGCGGCTTGCTATAGAGCCTCGCCAGTTTCGGCGGCAGCTTGATCGTCGCCGTCGTCATCTGTTGCAGCCTCGATAATGATCCGGGTCGGCTGTGATTTCAGCGAGCCGTCGCTATTCGTCAGATCCAGCTTGTCACTGAAAGCCCGCACATCGACATGCTTGCCGACCAGCTCCAGCGCCTTCGTGGCCCCAGCAGCATTGAAGACGAACAGAGGCCGCCCTTCCTTGTCGTGGATCTGCTCGCCGTAGCGATCGGTGAACGGCTCGACCTCCTGCATGCAACGCTCGTGGATCTTAACCGCTTGGGCCAGCACATAGTCGGCAGTGATCTTGGTCCGCTCGGCCCGCGCCGCGAATGCCTCGGTCACAGCCACCTGAACGTGCGGCAAGCCCAGCATTTCATGGGCATAGGTGCCGGCGCTCTTGGGGCTGTATCCCGCGCGGATCGCTGCATTGGTCGCACTGAGGTCGACCATGTACTCCTGCACGAACAGTGCCTGCTTGGCGGTCAGGTCGCGCAGGCCGGTTGGTTTCTTCGCCATGCGAGGGCCTCTATTGGCACAGTGCTGAGATCTGAGGACCTTTTTGTCAGCCGATCAGTTGAAAAGAATAAACATCGATCGCCTAGGGGAGAACTTTATGTCTCGCGGGAACTATTTGATTTTATCTATTATTTTTGTTGTCGGCATGGGCCTGCTGATTGGATATCTGAACGTCCCAGGCGAATGGTATGCTGGCCTGAATAAGCCATGGTTTAATCCGCCCAACTGGCTCTTCGCGCCTGTCTGGACAATCCTCTATGTGCTGATTGCAGTTGTCGGCTGGCGGATATGGTTCATCACTGAAAGGTCCGATCTGAAGGCGCTTTGGGTCGTACAGATGGCTCTTAATTTTCTGTGGTCACCAGCTTTCTTCGGTGCGCAGCGGCCCGCACTAGGGCTGGTCGTCATTCTGCCTTTGCTGGCAGTGATCATTCTTTTCATAGCACGAGTTCGGAAGGTGGATCCGCCTTCGGCATCGATGTTTCTGCCCTATGCAGCATGGGTTGCGTTCGCGTCCCTACTCAATGGTGCGATTGTGTTCCTCAACTAAGGAGGCTCTGGTGATTTCGGAGGGGGCCGCGCCGATTGGATCGGGGCCACGCCCTCCCCGCCCAAGGAAGCGGGCGGATGGAGTAGGAGTCGGTCTCTGGGAACTCGCGCTAGCTCGGTCACGTTGAGAACGCGACTACGCTGAGGGACATCAAACAGGAAGGAATCCGAAATGAAGACCCTTAATGACGTTTTTGAACATACTCTCCAAGACATCTACTGGGCTGAGAATGCATTAACCAAAGCACTTCCGAAGGTATCAAAATCGGTGGGTAGTGCCGAGCTTAAGGCAGCTATCGATGAACATCTGAAGGAAACAAAGGGTCATGTGAAAACCCTGGAAGCCGTGTTCAAATCCTTAGGGCAAGAAGCTCGTGGAGAGAAATGCGATGCGATGGATGGTCTTTTGAAAGAAGCCGACGGCATTATTTCAGAGGCGTCAGGGCACGCCTTGGATGTTGCCGTGATCGGGGCGGCTCAGGCGGTCGAACATTACGAAATTGCTCGCTATGGCACCTTACGCGAATGGGCCAAGACGCTCGGATATGAAGAAGCGCACACTTTACTGTCGTCGATTTTGGACGAGGAAAAGGCTGCTAACTCAAAGCTGACTGCCCTTGCAGTTACAGCTATCAATGAAGCTGGCTCTAAGAAGAAGTGATATCCTGAAACGCAAAGCGCCCGGGACGATCTTTCGTCCGGGCGCACCTATCGCTCATGCAATAGTGCAAGTTTTCGCTCTGCATGTCAACCGAGCATGCCAACCGCGCACCCCTGAACCTACGAGGATTGATCTTAATCTCGTGCCTCGCTTAGCTAGTTTTGCCTCCACTGTCTTTACGTTCCTCTCGAGCGTGACCTAGCATGGCTGCAAAACGATCAGGAAGGCGGCGCGATGTTGATCCGGGTGGGCGACGAACGCACCAAGACGATAGATCTGGCGTTAGCGGGAATCATGTCATCGGTTGCCGGGGCGCTGAATGCCGTGGGCTTTCTTGTCGCTGGATCCTTCACAGCTAATATGACTGGAAATGTCTCGGCATTTGCCGATCATCTCGCCGATGGCCAGCTGACCTTGGCCCTCTCGTTTTTGGGACTGCTCGGCGCGTTCATCTCGGGAGCATTTCTGGCTGGGCTGGCGGTGCAGCACGCAGAAAAACGCCGCTTGCGCTCTATCTACGGCCTTCTCGTCATCGTTGAGGCCGTGCTGCTAGTTGCGATTGCTCTCACCATCCCACCCCGCCCCTATGCCGCGCAGGAGGTCGCACTCGTCTTTGGCCTGAGCTTCATTATGGGCTTGCAGAATGCGACCACCACATTGATCTCGCGGGCCCGCGTGCGCACCACCCATGTTTCGGGCATGGCGACGGATATCGGGATCGAACTTGCCACCTTGATCGGTGATCCAGCAGCCCAACAAGAGGCCCGGCCCAAACTCAAACTTCACAGCCTGACTCTGTTTTGCTTTGCGGGGGGCGGAGTTGTTGGTGCCGTCCTATTTGGGCTGATTGGTCAGGGGCTGTTTCTGATAACCTCCGGACTGCTCCTGCTGATCGCGTTGCCCGAACTGATCCGTGCCCATCGACCCTGACGGCACGCGAGATCGTATCACGGCAGAGGAATGGCCAGTAGTCGATATTGAGGCCATCATCACGAGACTTCATGAAGAGGATCGCAAGACGGCAGCGTTGGCGGCCAGCCCACGGGACAGAGAAAGTTGACCGGGAGCTGAGTTGACGCAACCTCAATACCGCACCCGGTCACGCTCGTAGGCTAGGGAACCTGAAGCGGGGCTTCTATGGCAAGTGCGGTCGGAAATGTGAAGGCGGATTTGGCTGACCTTCCCGTGCAGACAGCGTGCCCGGGAAGGTCAGAATGCCGGATCGTTACTCAATGAACTCGGTAAAACAGAAACTAAAGACTACACCTTCCGTCTACTGCACAAGGATAGCCTCTGTCATCTGTCGAAAAGGTTATAGGTAACTCTGCCTATCATCCGATGAGTCTATTCCATCGAAGATCAATGTCGCTTGATCATTCATGGCGTCGTATGGAGCGATGACGCGATAAGCGGCGGCTGAGATGGCAAGAGGCTCCGCCAGCTCGAGCGCAGTTTTCAGTTCGTGAATGGCCTTAGAGAGCTGCTTAAAATTTTCGTAGAACTTTTCTTTCTCAGTGGTTTTGATGATGATTGAGCTCGTCATGATTTCACCTCGTTCGCGCGTGGGCTGTCTCATTGACAAAAAGCACAACCATAAACAACCAGGCTTGAGAATATACAGTTGATGTTAGTCTCTGGTCCGTTTGCCGCGCTCCCGGTCCGCCGCCCGCCCATAGGCGAAGTCGATATGCTCCTCGACCCTGTCCCGCCCACTATGGCGCGGCGGATCTCAGCGGAAGAAGTATTCGATATCCGTATGCAGTAAGTCTGCTATGTCGCCCAATGTTGATGCTGAGACGCGCGTCTGAGCGCATTCATACTTTTGGACTTGTTGGTATGTGACGCCTATGTGCTTGGCTACGTCCTGTTGCGTCAGGCCTAGTTCCCGACGGCGGTGCCGGATAGCCTCTCCAATTTTGATGTCTCGTGGATGCGTCATGGCTGACTTTGTCCCGTAAGCTTTTTGCTATGAAACTGAGTGTGGCCGGTTTGGTCAAGATTTTCAGAAGGCCTGTGCCGGTCAGTGAGGCAAAGGGGGATACGAACAGTGATGGGCGACCGTCGTCTAGAGTAGTTTTCTTTCGTTTAACAACATAGCGGTGGATGATAGTTGCCCAAACTTCCTAGGTTAAACCCGTGTGAGCCCCTATATTTCATAGTATCCGTGGCGTATCCCGCCGTGGAGATATGGAGGGCGCCAAATGAGCCCCAACGATAAGCAAAGCCAGAAAACCGACCAAAATCCTGTCAAGCAGCAAGAGCAGGAACAGGATAAAAGCCCACGTCAAGCCGATGACCCTGGGAAAGGCAAGCAGCATCAAGCTGATGCAGATAAAAGCAAAAGCGACCAACGGACCTAAGCTCTGGATTGCTAAGGGTTCACTTCTGGCGACGGCCCATAACCGTTGCCGCGCTTTCTGGGCGAAGTTGCGCGGACAAAGCTGAGTCCCGCCGGGCTACAGCTGGCACCGCCATTAAATAGTAGCCTAGAGACAAAGCGGCAGGCCTCATGTCCTGCCGCTTTGTGATTCATGGAGATCCATCCATCTTTGTAGGACGTCTGCGACCGTAGGGGTCCGCCCCGCTTACCGCTCTCCCTCCCCAGCAAGGGCGCGCAGAAGGATGATCTTACCTGATGGAAGAGGAATCGTCCTTTGTCGGAGTGATTTTGAATGACGTTATCATAGGCTCATTAGCGAGATCTAACGCGATTTTCGGTATGTCCAAGTGACCACTCTCCGCTGCCGCAAGCAAGTTGTAGCACCACCTTGTACCATCGCGGTCATAGGAAATCGCAGGTGCGCCAACCTTCAGTTGTCGCTTGCTCAGCAGCTTCTCTATTGCTGCAAGGTCAAGCTGGCTTGTCGGGGACATTTCGATCTTGATGCTAAGTTCTGGGCGCAAAGGCGATAAATTTCTTGCGACCCGTAAAGCTAAAAGCACGACAAAAGCGATGATGGTACTGATTGCGGCGAGTTCGAGTAGACCGGTACCGAAGGTGATGCCGATGGCCGCTGTCAACCAAAGCGAAGCTGCCGTGGTGAGACCTTGGACTGACACTCCTTCGCGAAAAATGACTCCCGCTCCCAGGAAACCGATCCCGGTAAGAATTGCATGTGGCATACGTGACATGTCGGAAACGATCTGCGTGCCGTCGGGCAAAAACGCCGTCCATTCACCCATACGCAGCGCCGCCAGTGTCATGAGTGCAGAAGCAAAACAAACCAGCACGTGGGTTCTGAGGCCAGCAGGTTTGCCCTGAAACTCTCTTTCCGCCCCGATCAAGCTGCCTGCGAGGACGCTGCCGATCAGTGGTAGCATGATGTCAGGATGATGAAGGGTGTTCATTATGGTCGCGAGACTAATCATCGTCAGGGCTTCCTTCGTAGGACTCAACCAAACTGCTTCGGCAGGTGGTTGGTTCAACGGTCATGCGCCTTGTTCCGCTCGGCCTCTGCCTTCTCGGCGCGGGCTTGCATCTGGGCTACCCCGGCGACTTTGCCCTCACGGTAGGCGTGCCCCTCGGTGCCCAGCTCTTGCAATCGCGCCCGCAGCCGCTCGATCTCGGCTTGCAGCGCGGTCAGTTCGGACACCGCTGCGAACACGTCCTCATGTTCGTCCCAGTCCGGGTGCGCATGGCGATCCATGTCTCGACCGAGCTTCTGCAACCTATCCACCAGCCCCGCGACCTCGGCAGGCGCAGAGGGGGCCGCGAGATCGGCGCGGTAAGACAGAACGCAAAGGCCGTCAGGCAGGCCATAGCCGCGCTGGATATGGCTGATGATGCGATCCGTCTCCCTACCGTCAGCGCAGGCTAGGTGAACGTAATCGCCGACAGTAAAGCCGCGATCATCGTTCCTGACCTCGCAGGTCTTATTTCCGCTCAGAAGATCGCTCATCGGCTGCGCGTCGATCTTTAGGCGATGCAGCTCCGGCGCTGCCTGATCGGGCGGGACGTGTTGACGGTCTCCCGCATGGGGCGTCACTTGGCTGGTAGCCATGGCGTGATCCTCCTGTGATCCGCTTTGCTTAGGGCTGGACGGGGACTGCAATCCCACGGTGAAAATGTAGGCAGCTCGTCGGTGATCTGAATCGCCAGCGCGCGCGACAAATGGGCTTGCAGGTAAATCAAGGCTGTGACCCAAGCCTGATAGTTGGCTCGGGCAGCGTTGATGCTGGCGGCGGTCCCGGTGTAGGTCACGCGGCAGTAACGGCCTCGCCGCTCCTGCCGGGTGCGCCACCTGTCGCGCCAGACCCACGGGCTGCCGTCGGTTCGAACCGCGCCCATGAGGAACAGGCCATCCCCGGAGGGTTCCCCGTCGCAATCGCACATCTCGAACCCTTCAAACGGTACGCAGGCCATGCGAACGCCCTGCCCCCAGTCAGGCGCCTTGCGTGCGCGGGCCAGATCGACGATCTGGATTGCCATGCGGCGACCGCCAAACTGATCCGGCAGCTGTTCGACAAACGAGGCTATAACCTGGGCATCATGGGCGGGCGGATTGGACCCGCCGCCCTGAACCATGGTGCCGAGGATCTTCATTTGCGCGGCGCGCCAAAGAGGATCGATCCCGACACGCTCGAACTCGCTGGCTCCGAACTTGTCGAAATCGATGCCAGCGCACTCGTTTGCGAACGCCCAAGTCAACGCCTGCTCGATGTTCAAGCGCTCGGGGGCGCGGTACGGCACGCGCCGACCCTTGTTGATGGGGCGATGAAAGGTCATGATCTGTCCTCGTTTCGTGTTTTTTCGTGGTTCAGGCGGTGGGCTGGATGCTGTCGATCGTCTTGACGGCGAGCGGGTCGCGAATGCCGACTTCGGCAAGGATCGCCCTGCGGGCTTCGTCCGACATGCGGGGTCGCGGGGCTTCTACCGGAGGCGCGATGGCAGCCTTGACCGCGTTGGCGTTACGTTTGCCCCATCCTTCTTTCAGGATTGCGAGAATGTGCCCGGGGTTCGGTTTGCGGTTGGGTTGGTCCTCGCGGTGCTTGCGAAGCGCCCACCGGACTTGCTCGACCGTCCAGCCTTCCATTTCGTCACACCAGTCAGCGAGGACCATGGCACGGGTCCGGTCGGCCATGTCGTCACGCCAGTAGCCATGCAGAACCGTCTCGATGACCTCAGAAAGCTGGGCCCGATGGTGAGCGAGCTGTTGCGGCTGCAATGATGATACGTCGATGGCGGTCATCGGCGGCAGCTTGGCGGCGGTCACTGGCAATTGGGCGTTCATGGCGTGGTCCTTCGATTTCGGTGGGCTGGAGCGGTGGGGCTTGAAGCTCGGCGGCTGTTCGCTGCATGGCTGGGGTGAAGTACCGGAAGGACTTGGGCGGCCCGTCCCTCTTTCCCGCGATGGTTTCGGTCAGCACAGCGATGATGGTGGGGCGATCCAGCTTGAGGCTGTCCTCCCACTGCGCTGCGGTAGCCATGTCGGCGACGGAGCCGATGAAGCGAGACGGCCCGACAATCCCGTCTGGACCGACGCCCATCGCTTGGAGCATCTGCTCACGCCAGGTCGGATCGGTCTCGCGTGCGCACGCGCTACCACCACCACCAATGTTCAAGGATGGTTCTAAGGATGGTTTGGGTCTCACAGTGAGACGGGTACCGGTCTCATGGTGAGACGGGTCGGGTCTCACGCTGATACCGGTCTCATGGTGAGACGGGTCTCTCTGTGAGACGGGTATCACTTTGGCACTCGTCTTTTTCCACTCGGGCAGTGCCGCGATGGCGTCCATATTGAGGTCATAGATTACCGTATGGCCATTGAGGCATGGACGCTGCCCGACCTCTTTGATCAGCCCGCGCTCGACGAGCTGATCGATGGCGCGGAACACTGTTGCGCGGCTTAGCTCGGTCTCTGAAACGATAGTGGCCTTTGCACAGAACACGCCTTCGCCCCCGTCGCTGGCCTTGTCGGCCATGTTGACGAGAACTGCCTTCTGCGCGGCGCTGCCGACGATCCGGCTGCAAACGAGGGTGACGACCTTGTGGCTCACGCCGCGACCTCCATCAGGACGATCACGGCGCCGTTCTTGCACCGCTCGCCGCGCTCGGGGGCCTGCAACCGGAACCGGCTGTCATCGATGCGCAGAACGGCTGCGAGAGCATCCCGCGCGCCTTTCATGGCCGCGACGGCGTTGTCGTCGTCGAAGCTGGAGACGTTGCTGGGCGGGCAGAAAACATAGGTGAGGTCGATCAGCGCGCCATCAGGCACGCGAATGCGGTGCATGCCCTTCTCTTGCGCGAGATAGGTGACGAGCTTCTTTTGCGCAGCGGTTTTCTTGTACTTCTTGCGCCAGTGCAGTCGGCTGTTCCCCGATAGCTCGGAGGTCTTCGCCCAAGGCAAAGTCAGTTGCGGCAAGATCATGCGAGTGCCCTCGCCTGCGGCGCGCGGCGGGACAGATCGCGCAGGAAGTCATCGGAAATCCGTGCCAGCAGATCAGGAATTGTGATGCGGAAAACGGTCATTGCGTCCCTCGGGTTGGCCGTTCGGCCTAGGTTTTCGGATTGGAGGCGGCTATTCGGCTTCGCGATCGAGGACGGCGGTCACCACGTCGAGCGCGTCCCGCATGTCAGAGGTTTCTTTGCGCGCCTCGTCGATCGATCCCTTGCCAGTCGCAAACTTGGCGATGGCGCCGAAGGCCTCGCCGGCTTCTTCCATGAGGCTCGCCGCAGCGCTCATCATGCTCTCGCCTTTCCCCGCTTCTGGCAGGATGCGGTTGCGGTAACGGCTGACACTGTGGCACTCGACGGCATCCTCAAGCGCCCAGATGTGTGCCAAGGGCCATTCGAGGTCGCCGGCCTGGCGCTTCGAAAGCGTGCCCTTGTGGACCTCTTTCCCGAATTTCTCGCTGAGATAGGCGGCCGCCGCGTCCAGCCCGCCGTGGGCTTCGAGGACGTTCTTCATCAGGCTGGTGATGATTTTGGTATCAGTCATGTGGATCCTGCGGAAACGGCGTTTCCTGTTCCTGCCTGCCTCTTCGTGCGACCTGTTGGTCGTGGGTAACGTGTGCAGACGGTGTGGATGGTTTGATGGTTGATAGGTGTCGGCCGGGCTGGCAGTTAAGCGCTCGCCCGTGCGGGGTGGTTGCTTGCGGTATCGATGTAGCTGCGGATCTTGTCGGCGGTGCGCATGGTCGGGCTGGCAATGCCGGCCTTCCACTTGCCCCACATCCACCAAGGAGCTCCGACGGCGTCCCTCAGCAGTCGCTGTGGAGACACTCCGCTTTTTTTCGAGTAGGCTTCAATTTCGATGATGAACTGTTCCATGTCTAAAACGATAGGGTATAAATACCCCTTGAGGCAAGGGTTAATTTACGCCATTCGCAGTACTGATGGTCAGGGTATATTCACCCTTATGGACCAGACATTTAAAGCTGCACTTGACCACGCACTTGTAGAGACAGGCCGATCTCTGAAGAGCATCGCTGATGCCGCAGGGGTGTCCTATGAGCAGCTGAAGAACCTCAAGCAGGGCAAGGCTCAACGCACAAATGTGGACGATGCCATGAAGGTGGCAGCGGCATTTGGCGTCTCCCTCGAAGACTTCTATCGCGGCAAACTCGATCCGGCAGACCGTCATCCGGTCGCCGTCGCGGGTACAGTTGGCGCTGGCGCTAAAGTACCCCTGACTGACGCTTACGCTAAAGGCGATGGCCTATACCATGTCGCAGCGCCCGAGATGCTGATGAAACGGGGCGCGCGTAAGGGCATCGTGGCCGTCGAGGTAGAGGGCGACAGCATGGCCCCAATGTATCAGCCAGGCGATGTGCTGTTCTATGCGCGGCACACGCATGAAGGCATACCGGACGAAGACATTGGCCGCCCATGCGTCGTTGAAGATGCTGACGGCATGGTTTGGGTTAAACAGGTGAAGCGCGGCACAGAGCCGGGACTGTTCCACCTGATCAGCCTCAACCCCGCTGCCGAGACCCGCCACAACGTGCGGATCAAATGGGCGGCGCGCGTGATGCTGGCACTTCCAGCCGAGATGGTGGAGCGGATCTGATGAACCTCCCCGAAGCCCCCGACCAATGGTCAGCCGCGACCCGCGTCATTCTCGGACTGCTCCATCTGCAAACGACGCAGCCGGGATCGATCGATATCGAGGAGCTGCCTGCGCTCATCCAGATGGCCGCCGACGAGCGCGAGAAGCATGGCGATTTCGGCGCTGCGCGGTTGTTGGAAGCCTGGGCTGAGAAGCTGGAGCGGCCAGCGGCGGAATGGGATGATTGAGGTGTCAAAGCCATCTGATCAAGCGGCAATTGAGGCCTTCCTGCTTGAGTTCCTGCTGAACCCCCCGCAGCATGCCCCAGGGCGATGGCACGACTTGGCAAGACACTATGAGGCAAGCGCGCATGCCGTACACCCTGCGGTGGCTAAGGTCCTTCTGGTTGCGGCAGGGCTTATCAGGAACAGTTGATGTCGTCCGACTGATTCCAGCGCGCCTCACTCAGCTATTGAGGGTAAATTCATATCAAATAGTAAATCCGCGCCTGCCAGATGGATATCGCAGGCGCGACGAGCGTTGTGAAAAGGTCAATTAGAAGGCCTTCCATGCACCGCATATTATGAGGCTTACGCCACGGAAACCTTTTGAGGTGCAAACCAGCTATGCATGAAGGGATGCTCTCCGAGATTATTCGGAAGAGTGCTCCTGACTAAATTTAGTCCTTAATTTTCCACTTTTAGACGATGCTGGCAAACAGCGTCGCTATGGCTAGCAGC
>NZ_DALZMB010000022.1:0-14057 GCF_032007265.1 Paracoccus sp. (in: a-proteobacteria)
GATTTTCCGGGCGCTGCCTCGCGGCGCCTTTAGATATTGCGGGCTCCCGCCCGTCCAGATGCGAAACGAAGGAACACGAATATGTCGCGCGTTTGCGAACTGACCGGCAAGGGCCCGATGAGCGGGAACAACGTTAGCCATGCCAACAACAAAACCCGCCGCCGCTTTTTGCCGAACCTGAACGAGGTCTCGCTGATCTCTGACAAACTCGGCCGCAGCTTCTCGCTGCGCATTTCGGCTGCAGCTCTGCGCTCGGTCGATCACCGTGGCGGCTTCGACGCCTTTCTTGCGAAAGCAAAAGACGCCGAGCTCTCGGATCGTGCTTTGAAAATCAAGCGTGAGCTTGGCAAAGCCTGATTTTGCTGGGCCTTGGCCCGCAAGACAGTGGTTTCGGAAAGCCCCGCCTTTGGCGGGGTTTTTCTTTTGGCAAAATGCTGAATGCTGACCGTGATCTGCACTGCGGGGCGATTTGCCACGCTGCTGCCCCGGAATCGGGGATGCTTCTGGCCGCATGCAGGACTATTCTGGCACCACCATGAAGCCCGTTTTTCGCCTGTTCCTGATTCTGCTGCTGGTCCTGACGGGCCAGACCCTTGCCGCAGCACGCGGCCAGGCGCAGATCGCGGGCGAGATGGTGCTTTGCGCGGGCGAGTTCACCACCGTCGTCACGGTTGATGCGCAGGGAAATCCGGTCAAGCGCGTGACGCTTTGCCCGGATATGGCGCCCAGCCTGATGAATGCGGTCGCGATCGCATCCCCCTTTCAGCCGCCCGCAGCCATGGTTCGCGCCTTTGTCGCAGGGCGGACAGTCACCGCGACGCATGAGGGCGAATCGATCTCGCCACAGGCGCGCGACCCTCCTTTTTTGGGCTTGATCTGAATTCATCAACTCAACAAGGACGATAGATATGACCCTGAAAATCACCGCTGGAATCGTTGCAACTGGTTTGGCTCTGCTGGCGCCGATGGGCGCTTTTGCCGATGGCGCCAAGATTGCGATCTCGGACGCTTATGCACGATCATCGAACCCGAAATCGGGGGCGGCCTATATGATTTTGAAAAACGACGGCGAGACCGCCTGCACCTTGACCAGCATTTCCACCACTGCCGCCGATATGGCCGAGCTGCATACGATGCGTGATGAAGGTGGCGTCATGAAGATGATGCCTGCCGATCCCGTGGTTCTGGCGCCGGGTGCCAGCCACAGCCTGACGCGGGGCGCAGACCATGTGATGCTGATGGGGCTGCACGAGCCGTTGCAGGATGGCGCGCATCTGCCGATGACCTTGAATTTCGGGGACTGCGGCACTGTGAATACCGAAGTGCCAGTTGATAACCAGCGCAAACCAGATGCACCATCGGGTGCGGGTCATCAGACCAATCACTCGAGCCATTGATGGCAGATGTCGTGCGGCCTGCGGCCCAGATCAGGGCCGCTGAGGCCTGATTTCGTCCAAAAGCTGGATGACTTTGGGGCCAAGAAGCTGATCTACGACCAGATCGACCCCTTTGGCTGATAGATGCAGGCCGTCCTTTTGCAAAAGGGCGGCCCTTTGTGACCCCGGGCTGGCCCAGATCGGGGCGTAAAGATCGGCAATCAGCAAAACATCATGGCGCAAAGCCAGCCTTTGCCACATGGCGCGAATCGCCTCGGCCTTGGGCTGGTCGTCATCGGGTGGGGCAATGCCAATCAGCAAAACCGGCCGACCGCCTGCCTTGGCCCGATCAAGAATCACATCCAGATTTTTTTCGATATCGGGGACGGCCCAGCCCATCAGCAGGTCATTGGCCCCCAGTTCGATGATGACCGCATCCTGCCCGCGCCGCAGCGACCAGTTAATCCGCACACGGCCCCCATAGGTGGTATCGCCCGAAAGGCCTGCATTGCGCAGGGTGCTGACATGGCCGCGCGCGCGCAGCCAGCGCCCCAGACTGGGCACCAGCCCGTCACGCGGGCTTAGGCCAAAGCCCTCGGTCAGGCTGTCACCAAAGACAAGGATGCGCGGCGGGGTGGGGGCCGTCGACTGGGCCCCCACAGGTTGCGCAGGCATCAGCAGCATGGGCAGCAAGAACCCCGACAAGACCCCTGTGATCACCATCCGGCGGCGATCAAGGCTTAGCCCATGATCTGACCGGGTGCTGTCCATGTCAGGTTGCGGCGGGGTATGATCTGCCCTCATGTGCTTGCCTTAGCCTGCGCGCCGCAAGCGCAGCGCATTGCTGACCACAAAGACCGAGGACAGCGCCATCGCGCCCGCCCCCAGCATCGGCGACAGCTGTGGTCCGCCAAAGGGCACCAACGCCCCCATGGCGACAGGGATCAGGGCGATGTTATAGCCAAAGGCCCAAAACAGGTTCTGGTGGATATTGCGCATGACGGCGCGGCTAAGTTTCACCGCCCGGACAACCCCCATCGGATCACCGCCGACAAGAACGACCTCGGCTGATTCGATGGCGACATCGGTGCCCGTACCAATGGCAATGCCGGTCTCGGCGGCGGCAAGCGCGGGGGCATCGTTAATCCCGTCACCGACAAAGACCGTACCCGCGCCAAAGTCGCGAATGGCTTGCAGTTTCCCCTCGGGCAGAACACCGCCATGCACCTGGTCCATGCCAAGCTGGCGTCCGACGGCCTCGGCGGTGGCTTGGCTATCCCCCGAGATCATCGCGGTTTTCAGCCCCAGTTCATGCAGCGCCCGGATGGTCTCGACCGCTTCGGGGCGGATCGGATCGGCAAGCCCCATCACCGCGACATGGCGCCCGTCAATGGCCACATGCACCGGGGTCGCGGCACGAGCGGCGAAATCGGCCGCTTTGCTCAACAGCTCAGGATTGGCCGGTATGCCATCCTGTTCCAGCGCCGAGGCATTGCCGATCAGCAGCCGATGCCCCTCGACCGTGGCGCTAAGGCCGCGCCCGGTCGAAGTCTGGACATCTTGCGGCGCCGGGATCGCGATATTTTGCTCGCGTGCTGCGCTGACGATGGCCGCGGCCAAAGGATGCTCGGAACGGCTTTCGGCCGAGGCGGTCAGGCGCAAGGCCTCGGTGGCTGTGATGGCGTCGCATTCGATTGCGACCAGCGCGGGGCGGCCTTGGGTCAGGGTACCGGTCTTGTCAAAGCCTACGATCTTGGCGTCGGACAGGCGCTGCAAGGCATCTCCGCGCCGAAACAGCACGCCCAGTTCCGCGCCGCGCCCGGTGCCCACCATGATCGAGACAGGCACGGCCAGACCCATGGCACAGGGGCAGGCGATGATCAGGACCGAGATCGCCGCGACCAGCGCATGCGTTAGCGCAGGCTGGGGCGAAAAAATCATCCAAAGCGCAAAGGCGAGAACCGCCAAGGCGATGACTACGGGCACAAAGACCGCTGTGATGCGGTCCACCACTGCCTGAACCGGCAGTTTGGCCGCCTGTGCATCCTCGACCATGCGGATGATGCGCGCCAAAGCGGTATCGCCACCGGTGGCGGTCACGCGAAAACTAAGGGCAGAGGTGCCATTGACGGTGCCGCCGGTGATGTGCTGGCCCGGCGCTTTTTCGACGGGAACCGGCTCGCCGGTCAGCATGGATTCGTCAATCGTGCCGCGACCTTCGGTGATGATCCCGTCAACGGCGACCCTTTCGCCGGGCGCAAGCTGCACGACATCGCCGGGTACCAGATCGGCGACGGCGATCGATTGCGTGCCGCCTTCGCGCACCACCGTGGCCGTGTCGGGGGCCAGTTCGACCAGTTTGCGAATGGCATTGCTGGCCTGACCTTTGGCCCGCGCCTCAAGCCAGCGCCCCAGCAAGATCAAGGTGACGATGACGGCTGCGGCCTCGAAATAGACATGGCGCGCATCGGCGGGCAGCAGCTGGGGCAGGAAGGTCGCGACCGTCGAGTAAAGAAAGGCCGCGCCGCCACCCAGCGCGACAAGGCTGTTCATCTCGGGGGCGCCGCGCAAAAGCGCAGGCACACCAAGTGAAAAGAACATGCGGCCGGGCCAGATCAGCACCAGCGCCGTCAGCACAAATTCGACCATCCAGATCGTCTGCATGCCAAAGGCTGCATAAAGCCAGTGGTGCAAGGCCGGAACCGCATGACCGCCCATTTCCAGAATGAACACGGGCAGGGTCAGCGCAAGGGCAATCAGGAAATTGCGCTTGAGCCGGGCGGCGTCATCTTCGTGGTGGTGGCTATGCTCGTGTTGCTGGGACGGATCCTGGGTGCGCAGCGTGCTTTTATAGCCCTTGGCGGTGACAAGATCGGCCAGCGATTGCGGCAAAATTCCCGCATCATGGGTGATGGTCGCCGTCTGGGTCGCCAAATTGACAACCGCCGATGTAACGCCGGGCACTGCGGTCAAAGCCTTCTCGACACGGCCCACGCAAGAGGCGCAGCTCATCCCCGACACATCCAGCCGCGTCTCGCGCGGGGCTGCGGGATAGCCCAGCTTGCCCAGTGCGGCGGTGGCTTGGGGCAGTGCATCGGCCGTATCCAGCGTCAGATAGGCCCGGCCAGTTGCCAGATTAACGCGCGGATCGCGAACGCCCGGCACAGCGCGCAGCGCCTTTTCAACGCGCCCGACACAAGAGCCGCAGGTCATACCGGAAATGGTCAGCTCGACCTCTGATGAAGACGCCTGAGCGCTAGGTAGTTTAGAGGAATGGTCCATGGTTTTTTCCTGTTCCGAAATCGATGTTCAGCGGTTCGGAGACAGAAAAGGGCGGGGCCTGAGGCCGTCGGGGCTGGCTGACAGGGGGCTGCATCCTTTGGATGCACAGCCAACCATTCACATTGGGCCGCGATTGTTCCGCCAGCGGAACAAAGGGCAGGTCATGCAGGCTGAGACGGGCCAGACGCGGACGCGCCGCGATGTGACAGCGGCAGCGCCGATCGCCACGGCCTCGGCAAAGATGTTGCGCGCGCATGGCAACATTGCGGCGATGCGCGGGGCATTTCCGGTTTGTCTGCTGGCATGTGGCTGCGGTTTTGGTCATCATTCACCTATATGCACAAAGCTAGTGACACAGGCGACACGTTTCAAGCCAAGCCGTAGTCGTCACGTGGCTTTGAGTTGAAACGGACAAAACTTGCCTATAGGCGGGCAGGAAGAACACAAGAGATTGCAGGACAGGACATGAACCGTCGCCAGATTTTGATGCTCTCTGCCTCGATGATTGCGGCGCCTTCGCTGCTTTTTGCCCAGCAGGGGCTTCCAGCCGCGCCGCGCGCCAATCCCAAGGCCGAAGCCAAGCGTGATCCCTATGCCCCCACCGAAGTCGCGATCCGTCCGGATTTCGAGGTTGGCAGCATCGTCGTGGTTTCCAAGGATTACTTCCTTTACCATGTCATCGCACCGGGTCGCGCGATCCGCTATGGCGTTGCCGTTGGCAAGGCCGAGCTGGTCTGGCGCGGCAAGGCCACCATCGGTCGCAAGACTGAATGGCCCAGCTGGACGCCGACGCCCGCGATGATCAAGCGCAATCCCAGCCATTACGCCAAATGGGCCGATGGCATGCCTGGCGGCCCGCAGAACCCGCTGGGTGCGCGCGCGCTTTATCTGTATGACGCCAAGGGCAATGACACGGCGATCCGTATTCACGGCACCACCGAGCCGGGCTCGATCGGTCGCTCGGTCTCGAATGGTTGCATCCGGATGCGCAACGAGGCGGTGATGGATCTGTTCGAGCAGGTTCCGATCGGCACGCCCGTTTACGTCTATTGATCTCAGGTCATGACCCTGAAAATTGATAAGGTTCTGGACCCCGCTTTTGCGGGGTTCGACACAATTATCGATGTGCGCTCTCCTGCGGAATTTGCCGAGGATCACCTGCCGGGCGCCATCAACCTGCCGGTGCTGGATGATGAACAGCGCGCGCAGGTTGGTACGATTTACAAACAGATTTCCCCCTTTGATGCGCGCAAGCTGGGCGGGGCATTGGTGGCGGCAAATGCGGCACGCCATATTTCGACAGTGCTTGCTGACAAGCCGGGTAGCTGGAAGGCTTTGGTCTATTGCTGGCGCGGTGGGCAGCGGTCGGGCTCTTTTGCGATGATCCTGTCCCAGATTGGCTGGCGGGTCGACAAGATCGAGGGCGGCTACAAAAGCTGGCGTGCCCGCGTGGTCGAGCGGGTGACAAACCTGCCGATTTCGTCGCCCATCATCGTGCTGGACGGCAATACCGGCAGCGCCAAGACCGAGATCTTGCAGCATCTGGCCGCACGCGGACATCAGGTCATCGACCTTGAGGGGCTGGCCCATCATCGCGGCAGCCTGTTTGGGGCGATGCCGGGGGGGCAGCCGTCACAAAAGATGTTCGAGGGGCATTTGGCAGCCGCCCTAGAAAGCCTTGACCCGACGCGTCCCGTGCTGATGGAGGCCGAAAGCTCTCGGATCGGCGATCTGTCCTTGCCTCGCGCGGTGTGGAAGGGGCTTTGTGGTGCCCCGCGCCTGCATCTGTCGGTGCCGCTGGCCGCGCGCGCGGCCTATACGGCTGCTGCCTACTCCGACATGACGGCCGATCCCGAAGCGATCTTGGGGATTATCGACAAGCTGCGCCCGCAGCATTCGGCGGCCCAGATCGGGCAATGGCGCGAGCAGGCAGAACAGGGGCAATGGGCCGATCTGGCCGAGGGGCTGATGCAGCAGCATTACGACCCGCGCTATAACAGTCACCGCGCGCGCCATGATGATGGCCGTGGCGCCGTGGTTGAGCTGGAAGGCTTGCGTGATCTTGAGGGCGCAGCCAGCCGGGTCGAGGCGGCTTTGGCACAAATGGCCGCGCCCAGCCGGGCATAGCCTTAGGCTTTGGCACCCATGCTGGTCTGGGTCTGATCGCGTAGAAAGCGGCGCAGGATTTGCTCTAGCTTGGCTGCACCCAGCGGCGCCATGGCCTTGGTATGCTCATGGCTGATCGATTCATCGCTGAGCCCTGCGCCCATATTGGTGATCACCGAAATCGCGGCACAGCGCAGCCCTAGAAAACGTGCGAGGATCACCTCGGGAACGGTGGACATGCCCACGGCATCTGCGCCCAGGATTTTGGCCGCGCGAATTTCGGCGGGCGTCTCAAAGGACGGACCCGAGAACCAGCAATAGACCCCTTGGGGCAAAGAGACGCCCTCGGCTTGGGCGGCGGCCACCAAGGCGCTGCGGATTTCGGGATCATGGGCCGCCGTCATGGGCACAAAGCGGGCCTCGGTCGGCTCGCCAATCAGCGGGTTGGTTCCAGCAAAAGCAATGTGATCGGATAAAAGCATAAGGCTGCCGGGCGGCATATCTTCGCGCAGCGATCCAGCGGCATTGGTCAAGATCAACTTGTTGCAGCCAAGCGCCTTGAGCACCTCCAGTGGCAGCCGCATGGCATCGGCACGCCCGGTCTCGTAATAATGCGATCGCCCCGCGAAGACCGCGACAGTGCGGCCCTCGAGCTTGCCGATCACCAGCTGGGGCACATGACCCGATACCCCGGCATGGGGAAAGCCCGGCAAGACCGAATAGGGGATGGCCGTGCCCTCGATCTGGCCAGCAAGATGCCCAAGACCCGATCCCAGCACCAGACCGTATTCGGGCACGGTATCGCCCAGACGGTCACGGATCAGGCGGGCCAGTTCAACGCTCTTTGACATAGGGTTCTCCGCCCGCGCGTGGCGGGATGGCGCGGCCAACAAAGCCTGCCAGAATGATGACGGTCAGGATATAGGGCAGCGCGTTCATGAACATCGAGGGTAGGGTGACCGGGCCAAGATGCAGATCGGGAAAGCGGTTGGCCACGGCCTCCATCAGGCCAAAGAGAGCGGTCGCGAATAGCGCGTACCACGGCCGCCATTTTGCGAAAATCAGCGCAGCCAGCGCGATATAACCGCGCCCGGCCGTCATCTCGCGGACGAAACCGGCGGCAAGGGCCGTTGAAAGATAGGCCCCCGCCAAGCCACAAAGCGCGCCACAGATCAGAACCGCGCTATAACGCATCCGCGCCACCGAGACCCCGGCCGTATCAACCGAGGCCGGATTCTCGCCGACCGCGCGCAGCCGCAGGCCAAAGCGGGTGCGATAAAGGATCCACCACGTCAGCGGAACGCAAAGAAAGGCGAGATAAACCAAGATGGTATGGCCGGAAATCAGCTCGGCGTAGATCCGTCCGAACACCCCCTTATCGCGCAGGCTATCAGCAAAGGGCAGGGTGATTTCACGAAAGCGCGCCGCCCCCTCAAGGGATGGCGTGCGTCCGCCAAGGGCGAAGATCCTTTGGCCCAAAAGGACGGTCAGCCCAGAGGCAAGAAAGTTGATCGCAACCCCCGAGATCAGCTGATTGCCCCGAAAGGTGATCGAGGCCGCGCCATGGATCAGCGCCATTGCCAGCGCGCCGCTGACCCCCGCGATCAGTCCCAGCCATGCGCTGCCGGTTGCATAGGCGACCGAGGCAGAAACAAAGGCCGCCAGCAACATCTTGCCTTCCAGCCCGATGTCGAACACGCCTGCACGTTCGGAAAAAAGCCCGGCCAGACATGCGAAAAGCAAAGGCGTCATCAGACGGATCGCGCTGTCCAAAATCGGTAAAAGCGTGTCGAAATCCATCAGCCAAGCCTTTTCTTGCGGCGGGCTGCAAACAGCCGCTCTAGTGGCATGCGCACCATATTATCCAGCGCGCCGGTAAACAGGATGACCAGCGCCTGAATGACAGTGATCAGCTCGCGCGGGATCGAGGTCCACAAGGCCAGCTCGCCTCCACCCTGGTACAGAAAGCCGAATAAAAGCGCGGCCAGCAGCACGCCGAACGGATGGTTTCGACCCATCAATGCGACGGCAATGCCAATGAAGCCCGCCCCTTCGACCGAGTTCATGACCAGACGCTCGGCCTCGCCCATGACGTTGTTGGTGGCCATCAACCCGGCCAATGCGCCCGAGATGAGCATGGCGAGGACCGTGATCTTGGTGGGCGATATGCCTGCATAAAGGGCAGCGGGCTCGGATTTGCCGAAGGCGCGGATCTCATAGCCCAGGCGACTGCGCCAGATCAGTAGCCACACCGCGCCACATGCCAAAAGCGCCAGCAGCAAGGTGATATTGGCCGGGGTGTGTTCGCCCCATTTGATGCCCAATCCGGCCAGCATTTCGCTGATCGAGGGCAGATGCGTGATCGCAGGAAAACGCGGGGTGGCGGGGTCCATACTGCCCAAGGGGCGCAGTTTGTTCACCAGAAGATAGTTCAGCAAAGCGGCGGCGATGAAATTGAACATGATCGTGGTGATCACGATATGGCTGCCGCGTTTGGCTTGCAGCCATGCCGGGATCAGCGCCCAAAGCGCGCCAAAGCTTGCCCCCGCTACAGCCGCCCCGATCAGCGCGACCGACCAATGCGGCCAGGGGATATAAAGGCAGGCCAAAGCCACGCCCAACCCGCCCAGTGTTGCCTGACCCTCGCCGCCGATATTGAACAGCCCGGCATGATAGGCCACCGCCACCGCCAGCCCGGTAAAGACGAAGTTCGTCGCGTAATACAGCGTGAAGCCCCAACCATAGCTAGAGCCAAGGGCGCCGGTCACCATGACCTTCAGCGCCTCCCATGGGTTTTCGCCAATGGCCAGAATCACCAGCCCCGAGATTGCGAAAGCCAGCACCAATGAGATCAAGGGCGTCAGGATGACATCAGCCCATTTCGGCATTTTCTCCATCAGAGCGGACCTTCATTGGCAAGCGAAGCGGTATCTTGCGGATCAAGCCCAGCCATCAGGCAGCCCAGCTCGGTTGCAGAGGTGCTTGCCGGCAGGCGCTCGCCCATGATGCGGCCGTCAAACATCACAGCGATCCGGTCCGATAAAGAACGGATCTCGTCCAGTTCGACCGAGACCAGCAGCACGGCCTTGCCCGCATCGCGCAGCTCGACGATGCGCTTATGGATGAATTCGATCGCGCCGATATCGACCCCGCGCGTGGGCTGGCCGACAAGCAAAAGATCGGGGTTACGTTCGATTTCGCGGGCGACCACCAGTTTTTGTTGGTTGCCCCCCGAAAAATTCTTGGCCGCCAGATCGGGATCTGGAGGGCGGACATCAAAGCGGGCAATCTTGCCCTCGGCATCGCTGCGCAAGGCGCGCTGATTCATCAGGGGACCGGAATTGAACTCGGCTGCGTCCTGATAGCCAAAGCCCGTGTTCTCCCAGGCGGAAAAATCCATGATCAAGCCCTGGACCTGTCGATCTTCGGGCACATGCCCGATGCTGCGCTTGCGGCGGGCACGCGCATTGCTGGCGGGGCCAGACAATGGCAGGGCAAGGCCATTGACCAGAATTTCACCGCTGATGCGTGCGCCAGGCTCGGGATAGCCGCCCAGGATCTCAAGAAGTTGGGTCTGTCCATTGCCGCTGACGCCCGCAAATCCAAGGATCTCACCCGCGTGAATGGTAAAGCTGATGCCGCGCAATCGCTCGACCCCGTCGCGGTCGATCATGGAAAGATTGCGAACCTCAAGCACGGGGGCACCGGGGTGGGCCGGGGCTTTGGCGACGTTCAGCAAGACTTTGCGCCCCACCATCAGCTCTGCCAATTGCTCGGGGCTGGTCTGGGCCGTCGCCACCGTGGCCACCATCTCGCCACGCCGCATCACCGAGACATGGTCGGTCACGGACATAATCTCGCGCAGCTTATGCGTGATGAGGATGATGGTTTTCCCCTCATCGCGCAGGCCGCGCAGAATGCGAAACAGATGATCGGCCTCGGCGGGGGTCAGCACGCCCGTCGGCTCGTCCAAAATCAGAATATCGGCCTGACGATAGAGTGCCTTAAGGATTTCGACGCGCTGCTGATGACCGACTGAAAGCTCTTCGATCAGAGCGTCTGGATCAACCTGCAGCTCGTATTCCCGAGCCAGCCGCTTCAGCTCGCCCCGCGCCCGCGCCAGCGAGGGCCGCAAAAGCCCGCCATCTTCGGCGCCAAGGATGATGTTTTCTAGAACGGTGAAGTTCTGGACCAGTTTGAAATGCTGAAACACCATGCCGATGCCTGCGCGAATGGCGGTCTGGCTGTCGGTGATGGTGATCGGCTGCCCATTGATCAGGATGTCACCCGAATCGGGGCGGTAAAAGCCGTAAAGAATCGACATCAGCGTCGATTTCCCGGCCCCGTTTTCCCCGATAATTCCGTGAATCGTGCCACGCGGGACCGCAAGGCTGATGTCGCGATTCGCTTGAACCGCCCCGAACGCCTTCGAGATCCCGCGCAATTCGATGGCCGGAGCCGCTGAAACCTGCGGATTAAGCCCAGCCCCGGCCGTCAAGGTCATTTACTGAACCGGACAGGTGTTGTCGGTCATGTAGTCATGGGGTTTGATCGTCCCGTCCTTGATCTCGGCCGAGACTTTTTCAATCGCCGCCGTCATTTCCGGCGTGATCAGGGGCGCATTGTTTTCGTCCATGGCCAAGGCGACGCCGTCGGATTTCAAATCCATCATGCGCGTCCCGGTTTGCAGATCAGCACCGGCCTTGAAGGCGTCAAAGACCGCATTATCCACGCGCTTGACCATCGAGGTCAGCATCTTGCCCGGATGCATGAAGTTTTGGTTGCTGTCTACGCCGATGGACAAGATCCCCTCGTCTGCGGCGGCCTGCAGCACACCGATGCCCGTGCCCCCTGCGGCGGCATAGATGACATCCGCGCCTTGCGATTTCTGCGCCTTGGCCAGCTCGCCACCCTTGACCGGATCGTTCCATGCTGCAGGGGTCGTGCCGGTATAGTTGATCAAGACCTTGGCTTCGGGATTGGTCGCCTTGACCCCTTGGGCATAGCCACATTCAAATTTGTGGATCAAAGGCACATCCATGCCGCCGACAAAGCCCACTGTGCCGGTCTTGGATGCCATCGCCGCCAGAACGCCTGCAAGATAGCTGCCTTCGGGTTCTGCAAAAACCACCGATTGAACGTTGGGCTGATTGACCTCGGTATCGATGATCGCGAATTTCGTATTCGGGTAATCGGGCGCAACCTTGTCAAGAACTTCGCCAAAGGCAAAGCCGGTCATGACAATGGGATTGGCCCCGGTTTCGGCAAGGCGACGCAAAGCCTGCTCGCGCTGCGCCTCGGATTGCATCTCAAGTTCCTTGTAGCTGCCGCCGGTTTCGGCCTTCCACTTTTCCGCACCGCGATAGGCGGCTTCGTTGAAGGATTTGTCGAACTTGCCGCCAAGATCAAAGATCAGCGCGGGATCAGCACAAGCAAGCGCCGGCGCAAAAGCAAGTGCGGCAGCACCAGCCAGCAGGGATTTCAACAAGGACATGGCCTACCTCATTCAATTCGGCGCAGGATTCCGCGCACTCGTCTGAATTTGGGCGCAGCCACGCCTTTGCGTCAACAGGGATTATTGCCCTAAGCCAACTCGCGGCTCAGGACCAAGCCATCGCACCCCGGCGCGTAATAATCGCGACGCTGCCCCGATTGGGTCCAGCCATGTGCCTGGTAAAGCGCAAGGGCAGGGGCATTATCCGCCGCCACCTCTAGAAAAGCGCGGCAGGCCTGTCGTTGGGCTGCCGCCTGCTGAAACTCTTGCAAAAGCGATGCGCCAATGCCGCGCCTGCGCCGCTCGGGCGCCACGGCAAGGGTCAGTAATTCCGCCTCATCGGCGATCACGCGACCCAGCAAAAAAGCCCCCTCGCGGCTAAGCAAGAAGCAGCCATAACTGCCCAGCAGATCGCGGATCTCGGCCTCGGACCAGGGGCGGGGATGTTGCGAAAAGGCGCTGGCATGGATCAGCGCGGCCTGGGCTGGGGTCATGGCCAAGGTGGTCACGGTAAAATAACGGGACCACGATCGCGCGCGGGGGCGGCATCGGCTGGGCGCAGGTAATGGGGGGCCGGGCGCGGCTGAGGCTGTTGGCTGCGCTGCAGGGCAAGCCGGGCGATACTGACGGCGATCGGTTGCACGGGCTGGGATGGCGCGGGGCCATCGGGCAGAAGGTCTGCCGCACAAGAGGCGGGCTGACCAACAGGGCCAGCTGCGTCGAAATCTTGCCAGATCACCTCGCCAGCACGGGCGGGAAAGATGACGCGGCACGGACGGGGCAGGCCCATCGCCAGCGCTTCAGTTGCGGTGATGCCGATGGCCGGAATTTTCAGCGCAAGCGCCAATCCGCGCGCGGCAGAGACCGCGATACGGATACCGGTGAAATTACCCGGCCCTGTGCCAACGCCCAAAACATCCAGATCGCGCCAGGATTTTCCGGCCTCGGCCAGAACCTCGTGCAAAAGCGGCATCAGCTGTTCTGCCTGACCGCGGGCCATATCGATATGGCGCGCTGCCAAAACCGTGTCGTTCAAGATCAAAGCGGCCGCGCAATGCGCGGCCGATGAATCAAATCCCAAGCAAAGTCTATCAGCCAACGGGCCGCACCTCGGTCACTTCGGGGATGTAGTGGCGAAGCAGGTTCTCGATCCCCATCTTCAGGGTCAGGGTCGACGAGGGGCAACCTGCGCAGGCACCTTGCATATGCAGATAGACCACGCCGCGATCAAAGCCGTGAAAGGTGATGTCGCCACCGTCCTGTGCCACTGCGGGGCGCACGCGAGTGTCCAGCAGCTCTTTGATCTGATTGACAATATCGCTGTCTGGGCCGTCGTGGCTGACATGGCCGCCCGTTGCAGCCGTGCCTTCGATCGCCGTAGCGCCTGACTGGAAATGTTCCATGATCGCGCCCAGAACCGAGGGCTTGAGGTGATCCCAGACCGCAGCATCGGATTTCGTAACGGTGATAAAATCCGAGCCAAGGAATACGCCAGCAACGCCGTTCACGTCAAAGATGCGCCGGGCAAGCGGGCTGGTCGCGGCGGCATCGGCCGTCGGGAAATCCGCCGTCCCCTGGCCGAGAACGGTCTCGCCCGGAAGAAACTTGAGCGTGGCGGGGTTTGGCGTGGTTTCAGTCTGGATGAACATGGCAGCTCCTTTTGCGGAGATATGGGGATTGAGGCCCCTTCAAGTCAAGCTCTCGCAGGGTCATCGGTGGGCCGCAGCAGGCTAATCTTTTCAGGTGATCTGCTCAAGCCGCTCGCGCGAAATATCCCCCGGAACGATGGTCACCGGGCA
>NZ_DALZMB010000022.1:14067-37453 GCF_032007265.1 Paracoccus sp. (in: a-proteobacteria)
AAGGAAGGGTCGGCATTTCGCGCAAAAGGCGCGTAATCAGCGGACCCGGTCCAGAGGTTTCGCTGGAGGCCGCAAGCACAACGACACCGATGTCGGGATCTGCGCTGATCTGGGCCAAGAGCTCGGTCGCAGGTTCGCCCTCGCGCACCACCAGTTCGGGATCGACGCCGGGTCGATCACGCATCCATTTGGCAAAGACCTCGAAATGGGCCTCGATGCGCTGATAGGCCTCGGCACGCATGACATCGGCCACGCCCATACCGTGCTGAATTTCCGCGGCAGGAATGACTGCAAGCACCTGAACCCCGCCATTTGTCTTGGCGGCACGCATTGCGGCAAAGCGAATGGCGTTCAGGCATTCACGGGTATCGTCCAGCACGACCAGCAGTTTACGCATCCAGCCCTCGGCGTTGGGAAAAGCTAGGCAAAGACTGGCCGAAAGGACACGGTCGTTCAAGGACTCGCGTTCACACTTCCTAAGGATATTTGCATTTATATGCCTGTGTGTTAGGTCGAATTGGTCGGTTAACGACGTGAAAGCCGGGGAAAAGTGTGACGATTCAGCACGACTGGGATCGGGCCGGGAGCCGGAATGTGACAACGCTGACGAATGGCGTGTCTTGGGGCGGGAACCCAAAGCTGGGCGGGATGACATTCCGCAAGCGGGCTTTTGACATCCTGTTGGCATTGACCCTGCTGATCCCGCTTTCAATCGTGATGGCCGTGGTTGCGCTGATTTTGCTGATCACCCAGGGCCGCCCGATTTTCTATGTTGCGCCGCGAATGCGTTCACCCGGACGCTCGTTTGACCAGCTGAAATTCCGCACGATGCTGCGCCATGAGCGTGATTCAGGCGCGACTGGTGCGCATAAGAATTGGCGCATCACCAAGGTCGGCCGCTTTTTGCGTCGCACACGCATTGATGAGCTGCCGCAGCTGTTCAATATCTTGCTGGGCGATATGAGCTTTGTCGGCCCGCGCCCGCCGCTTCGTGAATTCGTTGAACGGTTTCCTGCGCAATATGCTCAGGTCTTGCGCAACCGTCCGGGCGTGACCGGCTTGGCGACGATGATTTATCATGCCCATGAAGATGCAATCATGGCGCGCTGCAAAACCGCCGAGCAGACCGAGAATGCTTATTTCCGGCGCTGCCTGCCGACCAAACTGCGTATCGATCTGATTTATCTGCACCGCGCCAGCCTGCGCATGGATCTGTGGATCATCATGAATACGGTCATGACCGTAATCTTGCCCAATTGGCAGGGCAGGCGGCCCTATCGGGAACGCGACAACAGCCTGACCCCGACGGCTACCAGCGCCAAAACAAAACCGGCCAAGGTGAAGGCCAAGAAAAAGGCCCCGGGTGATGTAGATTCCTTGGGCACCAGCGCGCCGCAAGCCAAGGTGGTCAAGGCTGGCCTGCCCAATCAGATCGACCCGGCGCAACCGATGGTGCAACCGCTGCTTGCCCCTCAGACGGGGGCCGCGCAGCTGGCCAGCACCCAAGCAGCAGCCACGCAGCCCGGCTTGGCCGCGGCACCGATCTCGGCGGGCCTAGAAGACGCCAATCGGGCTGTCAGCCGCGATCTTTGATCTTTGGCGCAGGGGTGATGCGCTGCAGTGCGCGTGCTGATTAGTCGCTATGGACTTTGGCGCCGCCTGTGGGATCGAACGGATCATCCGGATAAACAGCGCCCATCAGATAAAGCCCCTGTGGCGGGGAAACCGGTCCGCAAGCCGCGCGATCCTTGGCCGCAAGTGCCACGGCCACGCGGTCGGGGGGCCATGCGCCCGCGCCCACACGCTCTAGGGTGCCGACGATCGAGCGGACCTGATTGTGCAGAAACGAACGCGCCGCCAGATGAAAGCGGCATTCATGCCCCGAGGGCAGCGCGATTTCCTCGATTTCGATACGGTCGATCGACTTTACCGGGCTGGCTGCTTGACACATGGTCGACCGGAAGGTGGTGAAGTCATGCTTGCCGATCAGATGCGCCGCGCCCGCGCGCATGGCCGCAACGTCAAGGCGGTTCTGGACCTGCCAGACTTTGCCCCTTTCATGGGTCAGCGGCGCACGTCGCGCGATCAGGCGAAACAGGTAGCGCCGGCCAATCGCTGAAAAACGCGCATGAAAATCCTCGGAAACCTCGGCCGCCGCGACAATTGCGATTGGATTGGGCTTGAGGTGCCAGTTCAGCGCTTGCGCCAGACGAAAAGGGTCCCATATGCGCGCCAGATCGGCATGGGCGACTTGCCCCATGGCATGAACACCGGAATCGGTGCGCCCGGCTGCCGCGATTCTTGCGCCAGCTGCAAAGCCGGGATCAAGCTGCCCCAGTGCGTTTTCGATGCAGCCCTGGACGCTGGCGTGCTCGGCCTGCGCCTGCCAGCCCGCAAAGGGCAGGCCGTCATATTCAATTTTCAGCGCATATCGCGGCATGGTCGGGTCGTCGTCTCTGGTTTTGGAAAGGCCCGGAAAAGATCGCATCTGAACCGGGCCGAAAGGGAATTTAGCTGGGCCACAACGCCTGGGCATCCCGCCTGTGTGACCAACTGGCCGGATCAGCGCCTGTCTGGATCACGCGCCTTTCCGGGCATGATCAGATTTGCCGGAATATCTTGGGTGCGAAAGTCCAGCGCTGGTGGCTCGGCGTCGGTGCGCACGCCCTCACGGGCCAAACGATCACGCAGAACCTGCATCTCGATGTCCAGATTGGTGCGGCTGCCCTCGATCAATTGGCGGGTACGGGCGGCAAAGTTTGTTTCAAGATCCGAAATCAGCGCCTCGTAATCTTCACGCGCCTTGGGATCGCGCGTGCGGCTATAAAGATCGACGAACTTGACCGTCGCGTCACGGGCCCCCATCAAATAAACGCCCAGATAGCGGCGCGCATTGGCGATTTCACCGGGGTTTTCCTCGATCTGCTGGAACAGATCGCGCACGGTCGCACTGAACAGATGCACGCGCGCCTCGAGCCTGCGATCGCCTAGGCGCAAAATCGCATCCCGCATCGCGCGCAGGTAATCCTCGCCCTCGGCAAGGATACGCGCCGCGCGATCTTGCTGAAAGCTGTCAATGCCTTCCATGCCCTTGTCGCTCATCGGGTCCGAGCCAAAGCTCAGCCAATGCAGAATGGCTGCGGAGACCCCAATGATGCCCGCGCCAACGGTCGCAGCCTGACCCGGCTCGAATGCGCCAACGGCAAGGCCCAGCCCGGTCAGGATGCCACCGAACAGCTTGCGCGGGATGGCGGGGCGACGCGCAACGCGGCGCGCATCATAGGCGGCCTCGGCCTTCAGCCCCTCGCGGGTCATCCACATGCCCGAAGCGGTGATACCAAAGCCCGCAAGACAGGTCGCCAATCCGAATGGATCTTGAAAAAACGCCGAGATGAGAAAGGGCGTCGCCGCAGCAGTGATCCAATAGGTGCGCGATTCCAGCGGGTGATGGGCATCACGCGGCGACGGACGCGGCAGATCGCGCGGGTCCAGCGGTTCTCGCGGATCGCGTGATTGGGAATCGGGCGAATATTTGCCGCCGTAGCGCTTGGCCATTTTTCGCCCTCTCTCAGGCTGCGCCGACGACGGCCGCATAAAGCGTGAGACCGATCAGCAGATAGAAGGAAAGGCGTTGCTTGGCGCGTGGAGACATGGGTTTCCTTTCGGCCTGTTCAACCGGAATAACACCGGCCGGCCGGCGCTTGTTCCCCCGCAAGGGGAAAGAGCCGGGAAATTTGGAGCGGGTGATGGGAATCGAACCCACGTATTCAGCTTGGAAGGCTGCTGCTCTACCATTGAGCTACACCCGCGTCGCGCTTTCTATAAGGGGGCTTGGCGGCTGGTGCAAGCACCCGTCGCTTGACGATGTGACGCCAGCACGGCAAGCAGGCAGAATGATTGATTTACGCCCCGTCGCCAATACGATCGGAAAGCTGGTGGTCACGCTGGGGGCGGCGATGGCTTTGCCCATGTTTGTTGACCTTTTCCATGCAGATCCGAACTGGAAAAGCTTTTTCGAGGCCGGTGTCCTTTGCGCGGTGATCGGCAGCCTGATCGTTTTTGCCACTCACAGCAATGACAAGTCGCTGACGCTTCAGCAGGTCTTTGTGCTGACCAACGGGCTTTGGATCGTTTTGCCGATATTTGGGGCGCTGCCATTCATGATTGGCGCGCCGCATGTCGGCTTCACCGATGCGTTTTTCGAATCAATGTCGGGGCTTAGCACCACCGGCACCACCGCCTTTGCGCAACTGGATACGCTGCCCAAGGGCACGCATCTGTGGCGTGCTTTGCTGCAATGGCTGGGCGGGTTGGGAATCATCGTGGTCGCGATGATTTTCTTGCCGGTGATGAAGGTCGGCGGCATGCAGTTCTTTCGCTCGGAAGGCTTTGATACGCTTGGTAAAATTCTACCGCGCGCCTTTGACATCGCGATGGAGACCACGCTGGTCTATATTTTCATGACCGGCGCCTGCGCGATTACCTTCATCATCTTGGGCATGAATGGTTTTGACGCCGTCTTTCACGCATTGACGACCTGTTCGACGGGCGGGTTTTCCAATCATGACGCCAGTTTTGGTGCCTATCCGGGCGCGCCCCAGCTGGCGGCGGCGTTTTTCACCATTCTGGCGGCGTTGCCGTTTTTGCGCATGGTGCAGCTGGTCCGCGGCGATGCGATGCCGCTTTATCAGGACGCGCAGGTCCGGGCCTTCCTGCGTTGGATGTTCTATGCCATTTCCGCCATCGTGCTTTACCGCATCGCATGGCTTCAGGCCGAGAACCCCTTGCATGTGATTCGCGAGACGATCTTCAACGTGGTCACATTGACCTCGGGGACGGGGTTCGGTTCCAGCGATGTGACGCAATGGGGCCATTTCCCCTTCGCGATCCTGATCATCATGGGAATGATCGGTGGCTGCACCGGCTCGACCGCCTGTTCGATCAAGGTGTTTCGCTATCTGGTGCTGCTGCAAGCCATCCGCGCACAGATCAGGCGGATGCATTCGCCCCATCGCGTCTTTCCGATCACCTTGCAGGGGCGGCCTTTGGCCCCTGATGTCGTCGGCTCGGTCATGGCGTTTTTCACGACCTTCATGCTGGCCTTTGGCTTGCTGATCGTGGCGCTGGCCCTGACCGGATTGCATCCGCGCACCGCCCTGACCGGAGCCTGGGCGATGATTGCCAATATTGGCCCCGTCTGGGGGCCCGAAGTCAGCGGCAACGGCGCAATCGATCAGTTTCCGAATGCGTCGAAATGGCTGATGATTACGGGGATGTACCTTGGCCGGCTTGAGCTTCTGTCGGTGCTGGTGCTGCTGTATCCGCGCTTTTGGCGTCAGTAGCCGCGGCAGGGGCGAATTGCGCTTCATTTGCCGCAGGGGCATAGCGCGCGATCGAATCAGCAATCTCGATGGCGATGCGGTTTTGGTTTTCCGAATCCGCGCGCGGCCAGATCAGCACGAAACCCTGCGCATGGCCGTCGACGACATGCGCCTCGGTATAGCCGATATGGGTGTCGTTTTGCCCCTTCAGCACCGCCGAATTCCCCGAGATCAGCCGCTCGGGCGCGGGAACCCAGCCAAGCGCGGTCACAAGGCCGGTCAGATCAAGCATCTCTTGGCGGCCGCCGGGCTGCGAGAACAAAATCAGCGCCGCACCGGAATCACCTTTGGGGCCATAGATCGACAGCGCGCGCTCGGCGCGGTCGAATTGCAGCTTATCAAGGGGGGCAGGTAGGGTCAGGCCCGTCGCCTCATCGCGCAATTCGCCAAGGCCAATCTCTTGGCGCCATGCCTCGCGCCGCGCAATCAGCGCGGCCATGGCCCGAGCGGGTTCGGGGTGAATGCGCAGAGCTGCGACTTCTTGAGCAATGGATTTCTGGGTTTTCGGACCGTCTTTGCCATCAATGGCGCCGTCATAATGCCCCTCCCAACGCAGGGCGCGCTGAATATCGGCCAGATCTGGCATCTCGACTGCGGGGGCATCGGCGCTGGCGGGGGCACCCAGATTGGGCGTGGTGCCGGGGGTGACGGGCGTGCCCATTTCTTCGGCGGTTGCAACAAAGGCGTCTTTTGACAGGATTTCGGCGTTGCGGAAGGCGCTTAGCCAAGCGCGGGCCGTCGCTTCTTCGATCGGGCCAAGGCCAATGGCGAATCGGCCGTTCTTGACCTGCCAGATCCCGGCCTCGGGCAGGGTGTCATGCCATTTGGCCAGCGCCTCATCGGCCTTGGCGCGATCAGCCACAGTCTGCACACGCAGATAAAAGCCCGGGGCTTGAACGGCTGCTTGTTCGGCCGGGGCCGCTTCAGGCTGTAGGGCCTGGGCCTGTCCTGCATCTTGCGGGGCGCCTGTTGGCGGTGTGGCTGCCGCCGCAGTTTCTGGCGCCTGTCCCTGCTCTGGGGTCGGGGCGGTTATGCCAGTATCCGTGGCCTCGGGGGTAGCGGATGGGGGGGTAGCTGCAGGATCGGCCGCGTCACCAGCCACGTCACCAGCCGCGACGGCCGTCAGGTTGCGGCCAGCCGATTCGGCAATAAAGCTGTCGTGAGGGATCTTCTTTTCTGCTTTCAGCGTGGCAAGTCGCGGCTCGGCGGTTTCGCGCGGCATCGGGCCGATCGCGATTCCAACCCAGCCGTCGGTCAGGTTGAAGGTGACCACATCGGGGAAGCTGGCGCTCCAGGTTTCGGCAGCGGTCTTGGCTGCGGCCTCGCCGCGTTTGGCCTCGATCCGGATGACCACGTCTTCGGCAAATGCGCCCGTTGCCATAAGCAGTGGCATGGCAGTTCCGATTATCATGGCAAAGCGCCGCATGAATTCGCCCCTCTGATTGACCCTGCGCCGCCCTGTTTATAGAAGGCAGCAGACATTCGTGCCAGTTATGCCAAAGGATGCGCCGATGACCAGCCCCGACCGGCCCAAGAGCTTCCAGGAGATTATCCTGCGACTCCAAAATTACTGGGCCTCGCAGGGCTGTGCAGTCCTGCAGCCCTATGACATGGAGGTCGGAGCAGGTACGTTCCATCCGGCCACCACCCTGCGCTCGCTTGGGCAAAAGCCATGGGCCGCGGCCTATGTGCAGCCCTCTCGCCGCCCGACCGATGGTCGTTACGGCGAAAACCCGAACCGTTTGCAGCATTATTATCAATATCAGGTCATCATCAAACCAAGCCCGCCGAATCTGCAAGATCTGTATCTGGGCAGCCTGAAGGCGATTGGTCTTGATCCGATGATTCACGACGTCCGCTTCGTCGAGGACGACTGGGAAAGCCCAACGCTCGGCGCTTGGGGGCTGGGCTGGGAGGTCTGGTGCGACGGCATGGAAGTCAGCCAGTTCACCTATTTCCAACAGGTCGGGGGGCATGATTGCCGTCCCGTCTCGGGCGAGCTGACCTATGGGTTGGAACGTCTGGCGATGTATGTGCTTGGCGTCGAGCATGTCATGGACATGCCCTTCAACGACCCCGATTCCGCGATTGCGCTTACCTATGGCGATATTTTCCTGCAAACCGAGCGGGAATATTCGCGTTGGAACTTTGATCAGGCCGATACCGATATGCTGTTTCAGCATTTCAAGGACGCCGAGGCGGAATGTGACCGCATCCTGTCCGCCGATGACACCGACAGCGCGGGCCGCAAGATCCCGATGCCGCATCCAGCCTATGATCAGGCGATCAAAGCTAGCCATATCTTCAATCTGCTTGATGCGCGCGGGGTGATTTCGGTCACTGAACGTCAGGCCTATATCGGCCGCGTTCGTGCCCTGTCCAAGCGCTGCGCCGATGCATTCGTCACCACGCCCGCCGCCACTGGGGATGCGTTCTGATGAGCGGCAAAATCCTTGTGATCTTTTTCGCAGCGCTGTTGTTGCTGGTCGGCGGCAGCCTTTATTATCTACAGGTCTATCATTTCTACCGCGAGATCTCGGGCCCCGAGATCCCGGTCAATATGACGCTGGTCGGTGATCAGGGGCAGGCCCTTGAGATTCCAGTGACGGATTTCAAAGGCATCTATTCGGTCAGCACGCCGATCGGTCATCGCGCCTGCTTTAAGACCGATCCGGCTTTGGCGTCGACGGCGCAGCCTTATCCGCAGGCGACACCTTTGGGTGCGCCGGGCTGGTTTGGCTGCTTTGATTATGGCCAGATCACCGATGATCTCGCCTCAGGCGCGGCCAAGGCCTATCTCGCCCAGAAAAATATTGCGCCGAAAATCGACAATATCATTGCTGTCTACCCCGATGGCCGCGCCTATGAATGGCGTCAGGCCAATGAAGACGCCGAAGAGAAAAGGACCATCGACTGATGCCCGACTTGCTGATCGAACTCTTTTCGGAAGAAATCCCCGCACGCCTGCAGGGCCGTGCGCGCGAAGATCTTAAAAAGCTGGTAACCGATGGTCTGGTCGAAGCCGGTCTGACCTATGCGGGCGCGGGTGCCTTTTCGACCCCGCGCCGCCTGACCCTTGCCATCGAAGGGCTTTCTGCGCAAAGCCCGACCACCCGTGAAGAACGCAAAGGCCCGCGAACCGACGCACCCGAGGCCGCGCTTCAGGGCTTTTTGCGCTCCAGCGGATTGAGCAAAGACCAGCTCGAGGCCCGGGACGACAAAAAGGGCCAGGTCTGGTTTGCCACGATCACCAAGCCCGGCCGTCCGGCGGCCGAGATCGTGGCCGAAGTGGTGGAACACACCATCCGCAACTTCCCTTGGCCCAAATCGATGCGCTGGGGCAGCGGCAACCTGCGCTGGGTCCGCCCGCTTCATTCGATCCTGTGCATTCTGACTGATGAGGCCGGCGCGCAGATTGTGCCGCTTGAGGTCGAGGGCATTGCCTCGGGCAATACGACCCAAGGTCATCGTTTCATGGCCCCGGATGCGTTCTCCGTCACCGATTTTGACGATTATGCGGCAAAACTGCGCCGGGCCTTTGTCATTCTGGACAGTGCCGAACGCGAGGCCGCGATCCGGCAAGAGGCCGCAAATCTGGCCTTCGCACGTGGCTGGGAAATCGTGCCCGATGAGGGGCTACTTGGCGAAGTCCCGGGACTTGTCGAATGGCCGGTGCCGCTGATGGGCGCGATCGAGGATCGCTTCCTCGCGCTTCCCCCCGAGGTGCTTCAGACCTCGATGAAGGAACATCAAAAGTTCTTCTCGGCGCGCAACCCCAAGACGGGCCGCATCGAGGGCTTTGTCACAGTTGCCAATATCGATACGCCCGATCAGGGGGAAACCATTCTCAAGGGCAATCAGCGCGTTTTGGCTGCCCGCCTGTCGGATGCCGCATTCTTCTGGGATCTCGATCTGCGTGAAGCCAAGGCAGGCATGCCCGCTTGGGCCGAAGGCCTGAAGACCGTGACATTCCAAAGCAAGCTGGGCAGCCAGGCGGACCGTATCGCAAGGATCGCTACTTTGGCCCAAGAGATTGCCCCGCTGGTGGGTGCAGATCCCGCGCAGGCCAAAGAGGCCGCAAGCATTGCCAAGCTTGATCTGCGCTCGGCCATGGTCGGTGAATTCCCCGAGCTGCAAGGCACGATGGGGCGCTATTACGCGCTAGAGGCGGGAAAATCTGCCGCCATCGCTGATGCAGCACGCGATCACTATTCCCCGCTTGGCCCATCGGATGACGTGCCACATGCGCCGGTCTCGGTCGCGGTGGCCTTGGCGGATAAGCTGGATACGCTGACGGGCTTCTGGGCAATTGACGAAAAACCGACCGGCTCGAAAGATCCCTTCGCATTGCGTCGCGCAGCACTTGGGGTGATCCGTCTGGTGTTGGGCAATGGCGCACGCATCAGTCTCGCGCAGGTGCTGGCCAAGGGCTATCCCGGCGCGGATGTCGACGATCTCATGTCGTTTTTCCATGATCGCTTGAAGGTCTATCTCAAGGATCAAGGTATTCGCCACGACATCATTGATGCGGCGATCGCGATGGAAGGGCGTGACGATCTCGTTCTTTTGGTCAATCGCGCGACGGCTTTGTCGGATGTCATGAAGACCGAAGACGGCACCAACCTGCTGCAAGGCATCAAACGCGCCAGCAATATTCTGGCTCAGGCCGAAGCCAAGGATGGCGTCGAATATAGCTATGGCGCTGATCCGAAATTTGCGGAAACCCCCGAAGAACACGCCATTTTCGCGGCACTTTCTACCGCAGAGCCTGCGATCAAGACGGCCCTCAAATCCGAGGACTTCCCCGCTGCCATGGCGGCAATCGCTGCGTTGCGCGGGCCGATTGATGCCTTCTTCGAAGCCGTTCAGATCAATTCCGACAAACAGGTCTTGCGCCGCAACCGCTTGAACCTCTTGTCGCAGATCCGTCAGGCGGGCGCGTTGATTGCCGACTTCGCCAAGATCGAAGGTTAACTTCTTCATCACTCTAAAACCCTCAGGGGTGAGGCGCGGGCCGAATGGCCCGCGGCGAGGGGGCCGAGGCCCCCTTCTTCGCTCTTGCCGCAGCGCGGCATCCATGACAGGCTTGTGACAAATGAGCGCGCTGAACGATCCGACCTCCATTCTTGAAATCACCCCGTCGGCTCGTATCGACTCGGGCAGGCATGGCTGGCGCGCAAAATGCCTGCAGCGGCTGATCCGCATGAATCTGCCCGTCCCCCATAGTTATGCGATTTCGGCCGATGCGGTGCGTGCGATTGCCGATGGTGCCATGCCCGACAGCGCGCGGCTGGCGCAGATGATTTCTCAAGGCAGCGGGCTGGTCAGCGTGCGGCCCTCGGCGGCCAATCCCGCCTGGGGTGGGCCGGGAACGGTTTTGAATGTCGGGATGAACGATCAGATCCACGCGCGCCTTGCCGCCGATCTTGATCCGGCCTCTGCGGATGCGCTTTATCGTGGCTTTATTCAATCCTACGCCATTCACGTCGCGCGCCTTGATCCTGACATGTTCTCCGATAGCGAAGCCGATCTTAAGTCGGTCCGCGCAGCCTATTTCGATGAAACGGACGAGGATTTCCCCCAGGATGCCACGCGCCAGCTGGCCGAGGTTTTGCGCTCGATGGCCCGTGCCTGGGACGGCCCGACCGCGCGGCTGTTGCGTCAGGCCAAGGGCGCGCCGCCCAATGCGCCCTTGGGACTTGTGGTCCAGGATATGGCTCATGCGCTGGGGCCGGGGGTCACGGGCTCGGGAACCATTCAATTTGTCGATTCCGTCAGCGGCAACCCCCGCATCACCGGGCGCTTTCAGGGCCAGACCCAAGGGAATGCCCGTGGTGCAGGCGCCGAAACCCTGTATCTGACGCGCGACCCACGTGGTCTGTCGCTCGAAGATGCCGCCCCCGAGGTCTTTGCCGATCTGGTCCGTTTCGGGGTCGCCGCGCGCGAACGTCTGCGCGAAGAGATGCAGATCGAATTCGTTCTTTCGGATCGCCGCATTGCCATTATCGATGCCATGCGGGTTCAACGCAATTCGCGCGCCAGCGTCCGCATCGCCGTGGCATTGGCCCGCGACGGGATCATCTCGGAAAGCGATGCCGTCATGCGCATCGAGCCGCGCGCGCTAAGCGATCTTTTGCACCAGCAGGTCGACCCGCTAAGCCCGCGCGATATCTTGACCCGTGCGATCAATGCCAGCCCCGGTGCCGCAACCGGCCAGATCGTCTTTACAGCCGCCGCTGCGCAGGCCGCCGAGGCACGGGGCGAGCCCTGTATCCTGGTGCGCCGCGAAACCGTGCCCGAAGATATTCGCGGCATGCATGCATCCGTCGCGGTCCTGACCGAACGGGGGGGGATGACCAGCCATGCAGCGGTGATCGCCCGTGGTCTGGGCCTGCCTTGCATCGTGGGCGCCAGTGGAATTTCCATCGATGCACGCAACCGCACCTTGCGCGCGGGGACACGTGTCTTTGGCGAGGGCGATGTTTTGACCGTGGACGGCACCTCGGGTGAGGTGCTTGCCGGGGCCGCCGCATTGCTAGAGCCGGCGTTGGACGATTGCTTCAACCAGCTGCTGGAATGGGCCGATCAGATCCGCCGCATCGGTGTTCGGGTCAATGCGGATACGCCCTCTGACGCGCGGACCGGCTTGCGGTTCAAAGCCGAGGGCATCGGGCTGTGCCGCACCGAACATATGTTTTTCGACGAGGCGCGCCTGCCTGCCATGCGCGAAATGATCTTTGCCGATACCGCTCAGGACCGCAAACTTGCGCTTGACCGGATCTTGCCTGTGCAGCGCAACGACTTTTTGGCGCTGTTCGAGATCATGGCCGGGCGGCCTGTAACCATCCGCCTTTTTGACCCGCCTTTGCACGAATTTCTGCCCCATGACCGTGATGGCATGCGCGAGCTGGCAGAATCGCTTGATCTGCCCTTGTCGGATGTCTTGCGCCGGGTCGAGGCGCTGAATGAATTCAACCCCATGCTTGGGATGCGCGGGGTCCGTCTGGGCATCACCATCCCCGAGATCTATGAAATGCAGGCGCGCGCCATCTTTGAGGCAACCGTTGCCGCCGCGCGCAAGGGGATCAGCTTTACCCCTGAAATCATGATCCCGTTGGTCAGCCATGGCCGCGAGGTCGAACTGGTGCGCACCAGCGTTGATGCGGTGGCTGCGGCTGTGCGCAATGAAACCCGCACCGATTTCAGCTATCGGCTGGGTGTGATGGTGGAAACGCCGCGCGCGGCGCTTCGGGCGGGTGACTTTGCGGGCCAGGTGGCATTCATGTCCTATGGCACGAATGATCTGACGCAGATGACCTATGGGCTGTCGCGCGATGACGCAGGGCGTTTCATGGGCAAATATGTCTCGCAGGGGGTCTTTCACGAAGACCCGTTCCATATTCTTGATCAGGATGGCGTGGGCGAGCTGCTGGCGATTGGCGTTGATCGCGCCCGCAAGGCCCATCCCGAGATCACGGTTTCGGTCTGTGGCGAACACGGCGGCAACCCGGAATCGATCGCTTTCTGTCTGCGCATCGGGGTTGATTACGTCTCTTGCTCGCCCTTCCGCGTGCCGGTTGCGCGTCTTGCCGCAGCCCATGAAACCATCCTTGCCGAGGATGCGGAATCGATTCCCAGCCCGAATTCGCTGTCCTGACGCCCTTACGACACAGTCGCAGGGCTTGCGCCTTTTGGCCGGAACACGCCGAAAACGACTAAACCCTTCGGCGAGTTCCCGCCAGTTTAACCTCATTTAGCGGGAATCCGACCCCTCACGCGGCTGTGTGCTGGTCATTCGGAGGCGATTCTCCCCATTTCGGTCCTGTTCCGGGGATAGCCACGAGTGGTCCTGGGATCGGTTAATAACCATTTGCAGGACCAACATGTCTAATTCTATGTCATGGCTGGCGCGCGTTTCAGTGTGTGTTGCCGTTACCGCTCCGACTCTGGCTGCCGTGCCCGCCTTGGCGAACGGCAAGTTTATCGAGCGCTTCTATACCACCGAGAATGGCTCGGTTTACAAAGTCCGTCAGCCGGAAGGTGCTGTGCTGTCTGACAAAGATGTTATGCGCGCTGTCGCTGACCGCTCTGCCGCGGATCAGGCTGCTGCCGCCGATGCGGCCGATGCAACCGCCGCTGCGCCAGCCGATGCGAAAGTCGCCACCAAAGCGGCCCCGGCCGCCGATAAGGCGGATGCCGCCGTTGTCCGGACCGCGAAAGCTGCGGCGCCTGTTGCCGCCGCGCCCGCTGCTGCCCGCACCACTCCGGCCACGGTCAGCACCAAAAGCGCCGAGCCTAGCCGCGATAAGACCACCGAGAAGACCACCGAGTCGACGCCCGTCGATAATCGCGACCTTAGCTGCCTTGCCGAAGCCCTATACTATGAGGCGCGCGGCGAGGGTTCCGCAGGCCAGAAGGCCGTGGCCGAGGTCATCTTGAACCGCGTCGATCATCCGCGCTTTCCGAAATCGGTTTGCGGTGTGGTGAACCAAAGCGGCCAGTTCAGCTATCATGGCCGCGTCAGCAAGCGCTTCTCGGAAAAGGCAGCCTATCAGCGTGCGAAACATATCGCAAAGGCCGCTCTTGCTGGCGCGCCGCGCAATCTGACCGGAGGCGCGACCTATTTCCACACCGGTGGCGTGCGTCCCAGCTGGTCGCGCAAGTTCACGCGCACGACCCGCATCGGCAGCCATATCTTTTATCACTCGGGCGGCGGTCAGCGTCTTGCATCGAACTGATTTCCCGGCAAGGTAGCGGCGAATGCCCGGTCCATCGCGGCCGGGCTTTTCCTTTTGCAGGACAGGGATTTCATGGAACAGCCAGATCGCATTCATCTGCGCGACTATCTTGTTGATGCGGATATCGGTGCCTTCCAGACCGAGCGGGGCCAGCAACAGCGGCTGCGCTTTAATCTGACGGTCGAGCTGAAGGCCCTGGTCGTCGGGGCCGAGGATGAGGTCGACAACATCCTGAGCTATGACATCTTGCTTGGCGCGATTGCTGCCGGGCTGGCGGACCGGCGCTATAACCTGCTCGAGACTCTGGCCGAAAAGATCGCAGCGCAGGTGCTGGATCACCCCCGTGCGGCGCAGGTCGAGGTCTGCGTGGAAAAGCTGGACCGCGTGCCCGGCGCCCTTGGCGTAACGCTGGTGCGTCAGGCGGCCCGCGTGGCCGCCGATCCGATCGCGACCCCAAGTCAGATCCTGTTTTACGGGCGCGATGTCGCGCTGCCAGCGGGGCCATTGGTGGTGGTTCCCGATACGCCCGGCCTGCCATTGCCAGAAGGGGGGAACGAACGTCGTATTGCCCTTTTGGCGCTGGATCAGGCGGCTTGGGCACTGGCTGCGCGACTGGGGTTGCATGTCGCGGATAGCCAGACCGAGCTGGACTGGGCAGCCGGGCAGGGCCATCAGGTTGTCTGGGCCCCTTCGCGCATGGTTGCCGATGAGGTGGGCCTTCTGGCCATCCCCGAAGCCTTGACCTTCTGGCTTGCGACAAAGCTTGCCGCGCAATCGATCGCTTGGGCCTTACCCAAAGCGGCACCTTTGCCGGTCCCACCGGCGGGTTTCCACATCCCCACCAGCCGGATTTCGGATTAGCCCTTGCATTGCCGGGTGTCGCGCATGAGTTAAGAAAGAAAACCTCTGAGCCGCGACACCATGACAATTCAGACATATTATCGTCCGATCCCCTCTGAGACCGGCAAATGGCAATTGGCGGGCGGCTGGAGCCGCTTTTCGCAATTGGAACTGCTGCAACGAGGGCAGGCCCCGCGCATCGTCGATCAGGCGCCTGACGACTGGATGCAGCGGCTGACCCGACCGCGCGCCAATGTTCTGGGGCTGGGGATGGACGCACCCCGGATCATGGCCATCGTGAATACGACCCCTGATAGCTTTTCGGATGGCGGTATGCTGACGGATGGCGGGGATGCGGTCCGGCGCGGGCAAGAGCTGCTGGCTTGTGGCGCAGATATTCTGGATATCGGTGGCGAATCCACCCGACCGGGGGCGGCCGAGGTCGCGATCCCCGACGAAATCGACCGCACTGCGCCAGTGATCGCGGCGCTTGCTGCGCTTGCGCCCCTGTCGATCGACACGCGCAAGTCCGCGGTGGCCTTGGCGGCGGTGCAGGCAGGTGCGCGCATGGTCAATGATGTCTCGGGTTTTGATTTTGATCCTGACATGGCGGCGCTGGTCGCGAAAACCGGCGCAGATGTCTGTATCATGCATGCGCAGGGTTTGCCGGAAACCATGCAGGACGATCCGCGTTATGACGATGTCGTTCTGGATGTCTATGATGCCTTGGCCAAACGGGTCGAGCTTGCGCTGAAGGCAGGTGTCGCGCGCGACCGAATTGTGATCGACCCGGGTATCGGGTTTGGCAAGACCGTGGCGCATAATCTTGCGATCATGCGCCGCATCTCGGTCTATCATGGTTTGGGATTGCCGATCCTGCTGGGGATTTCGCGCAAGCGGTTCATCGGCAGTGTCGGTGGCGCGCAAAACCCCAAGGACCGGCTGCCGGGAACACTGGCGCTGACCTTGGCTGCGGTCGCTCAGGGCGTACAGATTCACCGCGTTCACGACGTGGCAGAGATAAAACAAGGGTTGCGCCTGTGGAGCGCACTCGACGCGAGGAGCGGGTAATGAGCAGGAAGATTTTTGGCACTGATGGCGTTCGAGGCAAGGCCAACAGCTATCCGATGACGGCTGAAATGGCGCTGCGTCTGGGTGCGGCGGCGGGGCGATATTTCCGGCGCGGCGGCAAGGATCACCACAGGGTGGTGATCGGCAAGGACACGCGGCTGTCGGGTTATATGCTGGAAAACGCGCTGACTGCGGGGCTGACCTCGACGGGGATGAATGTCTTGCTGCTGGGTCCGGTGCCGACACCTGCGGTGGGATTTCTGACCCGCTCGATGCGCGCGGATCTTGGGATCATGATCTCGGCCAGCCACAATCCGGCCCATGACAATGGCATCAAGTTCTTTGGGCCGGATGGATTTAAGCTGTCCGATGAGGCCGAGGCCGAAATCGAGGCGATTCTGGACGGAGAGATCCGTCTGGCCCAGCCCGAGAATATCGGTCGCGCAAGGCGCATTGATGACGGTCGTGGCCGCTATGTCGAATATGCCAAGACCACTTTTCCTGCCGGGCTGCGCCTTGACGGTCTGAAAGTCGTCATCGATTGCGCCAATGGTGCCGCCTATCGCGCCGCGCCAGATGTCCTATGGGAGCTGGGCGCCGAGGTGATCGCGATCGGCGTTGATCCCGATGGCACCAACATCAATGCAGGTGTCGGCTCGACCCACCCCGAGGCCTGTGCCCGCGCGGTGCAGGAACATGGCGCAGATCTGGGCATTACGCTGGATGGTGATGCGGACCGGGTGATGTTGATCGATCAGACCGGCAAAGTCGCCGATGGTGATCAGATCATGGCGCTGATGGCTGCACGCTGGGCCGAGCAGGGCCGCCTGCGGGGCGGTGCTTTGGTGGCGACGGTGATGTCGAACCTTGGTCTTGAGCGTTTTCTGGAAGGTCGCGGCCTAAGCCTGGAGCGTACCTCGGTCGGTGACCGCTACGTCGTCGAGCGGATGCGTCAAAAGGGCTTTAACCTTGGGGGTGAGCAATCGGGTCATATCGTGATGACCGATTACGCCACCACGGGCGATGGGCTGATCGCTGGGCTGCAATTCCTAGCGGCTATGCGGGAAACCGAAATGCTGGCCTCGGAATTGGTGCATCAGTTCCAGCCCGTACCCCAGTTGCTTAAGAACGTGCGCTATGCCCAAGGGGCGGATCCGTTGTCACATCAATCCGTCCAACAAGAAATCGCTGATGCAGAAAAGCGTCTGGCGGGTTCGGGACGGGTGCTGATCCGCAAATCGGGCACCGAGCCCTTGATCCGCGTCATGGCCGAGGCCGAAGATGAGATTATTCTGCGCGAGGTCGTGAACGGCATTGTCGCGGCTGTCGAAAGGGCCGCCTGAGCAGCCTGACGCCGATTGATGCCTTGGGGCTGTAAGGTCTTTGGGCTGAGGTCTTGGGGGCGGGGGGCCTGCACTTTCGGCCCAAGATGCAATCTGAAAACAAAGGGCGGCAAAATTGCCGCCCTTTTTCATGGTCTGGTGCCCAAAAAGGTTCAGGCCAGCGCTTTGGCGCGGGTCTGGGTGATCATCAATGCGGCCTCGGCGGCCTCGCGCCCTTTGCGGATGAAATGGGTGCGGAAAATTTCGCTGTGATGATCGGTTTCTTGAAAGTGGTGGGGCGTCAGGGACACCGATAGAACCGGCACCCCGGTCTCTAGGCCCGCTTGCATCAGCCCGGTCACAACGGCCTGCGCCACGAAGTCATGGCGGTAGATGCCACCGTCAACCACCAGCGCCGCAGCGGCGATGGCACCATATTTGCCCGTCCGTGCCAGATCACGCGCCAGCAGCGGCATTTCAAATGCGCCCGGTACGTCAAAGACATCGACCTGATCGGAGGGAATAAGTTCAAGAAAGCCGTTTAGCGCCTGATCGACGATATCGGCATGCCAGTTCGCCTTGATAAAGGCATAACGGGTGTGTGTCATGGTGATCTCCTTATAGTCGCGACACGTCACCCAAGGCGATCACATCCGAGCCCGCCGCGGCCTGCGACGGGATCGTCTGCTCTCTTTCGTCCGGACTATGACCGTCGGCCCAGGAATTGCACCTGATCTGCTGACCCTTTCTGGCGAAAGGCGCTCGCGGGCTTGCGGGCTGGCCCGCTTACCGCCGGTGGGGAATTTCGCCCCGCCCCGAGAACGCGGAATTGGTTGCAGAAATTCGCGACGGAAGCAAGGGAGGCTTTGGCCATGCCGCGCGCCGATCAGCCCAGCTGAGAACCGATCCGTGCGGCTCTGGGATAAGGTGCCCTGCCGCTGGTGCTAGCGCCGGTTTTGACGGGATCCGGCAATGCCCACGAACAGATAGGCCGCCCCAAGCAGGGCAAAGGCCAGACCCAGCCCCGCGTGCTGGGCAATAAAGCCAATCACCGCAGGGCCAATCAAAATCCCCGCATAGCCCATGGTCGTGACCGAGGCGACGGCCAGGCCCGCGGGCATGCGGGTTTGACGCCCTGCGGCGCTAAAGATCACCGGAACGATATTCGACGCCCCAAAACCCACCAGCAAGAAGCCCGCCAGCGCCAGCCAAAGCACGGGTGCCATGACCGCAATCAAAAAGCCAAGCGCCGACAGCAGCCCGCCCGCCAGCACGACGCGGCTGCCACCAAAACGGCGCACGATGACATCTCCGCTTAGGCGGCCAATGGTCATGGCGATGGCGAACATCGTATAGCCCAGCCCGGCCACGGCCTGATCAGCGCCCTGACTGGCGATCAGGAAAAGCGCACCCCAATCCAGCACCGCGCCTTCGCCCAGAAAGACCAGGAAGCAGAGCAGGCCCAAAAACACCACAATCCCGCGCGGCAGCACAAAGACCGGCGCATCTGCCCCCCCTTGCAGCCCCTGCTTTTGCAATCCACGCCACGCCAGTGCCAAAAGGGTCAGGGTTGTCGCACAGATGATCAGACATGCCGCAAGCGGCCCCATGCCTGCGCCGATCAACAGGCTGACGCCGCCTGCGCCAAAGATGCCTCCAAGGCTGAACAGGCCGTGAAACCCGGACATCATGGCGCGCCCGCTGGCCTTTTCCACGATGACCGCCTGAATGTTGATGGCAACATCCAAAATGCCGATGCTGGCCCCGAACAGGGCAAGTGTCAGGGCAAGTTGCCAAAAGCTGTCGGCCAAAACCAGAAATGGCAGCACCAAGGCCACGGCGAAGGTCGAGGCGGTGATCACATTGCGGCATCCCAGCCGGTTCACCAGCGCGCCGGTAAAGGGCATGGCAATCAGCGAGCCCAGCCCCAGACATAGCAGCAAGACGCCAAAACTCGCGTCATCCACCCCAAGGCGCGCTTTGGCAAAGGGGACCAGCGGGGCCCAGGTGGCCATTGCTAGTCCGGCAATCAGAAAGGTTGCACGGGTTGCAAATTGTTCGACACGGGCAGAAGTCGGAGAAGAGAGGGACATTGAACCTGCTTGGGCCAGAGGGCGATGGTCTGTCGAGATGGGATAGGTTGCCTTTAGTCCTATGGACGGCCGCCTAAGGCAATCGTGATTTCGCGATCAGCGGCAGGATCAGGGGCAGCATCAAAGGCAGCATCAGGGGCAGGCGGGCTCGCTTGCTGTATCTTGCTTGGGCCGCCTTGGGGGCGGTGGGGCGCGCGCCGCGTTTTGCGCGCCATGCCCGGTGGTGCCAGATCAGACTTGCCATGCCTGATTTCCCGCCGCGGACGCTGCGCGGCGTGCAAGATGATGCGGCGCTTCCGTTTGTGCCCCCCGCGTCAGCCCTTGGTGTTCAGCGCGGTGGGATCATAATCGTAAAGCCATGCAAAGCGCTCGATCATCGTGGTGGGGGCAAACCGCGAGATGGCCCGCAACCCCGCATGGGCAACTGCGCGCGCCGGTCCGCGCAGGTGATAGTTGCGCGCATTGGCATTGGCCGCCTCGACGATGCGTATACAGCGCGGACGGCGCAGCTCCTGATAGCGGCGCAGCGCCGCCTCTTGCTCGGGCGTGGCGTCCAGGCAGGCGGCCAGCACCCAGCCATCCTCGATCGCCATGACCGCGCCTTGTGCGATAAAGGGCAGCGTCGGATGCGCGGCATCGCCCACCAGCGCAAGGCCCGGCCCATGCCAATGGGTCGCGACAGGATGGCGGAAAAGGCCCCAGACGCTGGGACTGTCAACTGCGGCCAGCCATTCTGTGACCGGGCCGCGAAAGCGGGCAAAAAGCTGGCGCAGCTCTTGGGGATCGCCCGGGTGGCTCCAGCCTTCGTCCTGCCAGTCGCGACCTTCGACGACGGCAACGATATTGCGCAGATTGCCACCCAGAGGATAGCTGACCAGATGCCGGCCCGGACCCATGAAAATCTGGGCCTGAGGGGCTTCATCGCGGCCACAAGGGATCAGCGCACGCCACGCCGTTTGCCCGGTGAAGAAAGGTGTCTCGGGGCCGTTCAGCAAGGCGCGGGTCGCGCTTTTCAGCCCATCTGCGCCAATGGTCAGATCAAAGCCCGAGGGCGGGGTGGACATGTCCTGACCCAGATGGATCTGCACCCCGGCCGCGCGGGCACCATTGGCAAGGACATCCAACAGCCGCGCGCGATGAATGACGCGAAAATCATCCTTGGGCCGGTAGCGTGCCAGATCCAGTCGCGCAATCTGACGGGCAGCGGAATCGCGCAAGACCACCGCATCCGAGCGCTGCGCCACCGCATCAAAGGCCGACCACAGCCCAAGGGCGCGCAGCACACGACCGGCATTGGGCGAGATCTGCAAGCCCGCGCCGACTTCGCGCAGCTCGCTCGCGCGTTCAAAGACCGAGACAGCGGCGCCGCGTTGTGCCAGCGCCAGTGCCGTTGTCAAACCAGCAATACCCGCGCCAATCACGGCAATGCGGCGGTGTTTCAATGCTTGGGTCAGGGCGAAATCTCGATCTTGGGAAGGATGGGAAGGGGTGGGAGGTGCCGGGGAAAAAGACATCGGCAATTGCTGCAATCACACCGGCCAGATGCAAAAGGCCAGTGCAGGTGTCAGGCACAGACCGGGCCGCGCAGGGTGCGGTAGTCTATGCCGTGGGGGCCCATTCCGATAGGTCCTGCACCAAATGCCCCATGCCGAATGATCCAAAACCACATGCTCCTTGCTGGATGTTTTGTGCCAAACGGCCGGTGCCAGCGGAGTTGGTCGTGATGCCCAGATCTTGCTGCGCAAGGTGATCTGACGCGGCGTCGGGCTTGGAACGGGCAAGGCCGGTATGGGCAAGGCTGGAACCCACAAGGCTGAGATGGGCAAAGCTGGCCGGGGCGGGCCAATCGGCAAAGACCCTGACACATGGCCACGCAGTTCGTTGCAGCCCAAGGGTCACAAATATCCTGGGTGGGGCGGGTCGCCTGTGACATCCCGTCCCCCTGATAAAAAACATCCGGCCATTGGCCGGTCAGTCGTCGCGGTGAACCCGCTCGCGGCGTTCATGGCGCTCTTGCGCTTCAAGGGTCATCGTGGCGATGGGGCGCGCATCCAGACGGCGAAGGCTGATCGGATCTCCGGTCATTTCGCAATAGCCATATTCGCCGGTTTCAATGCGGCGGATGGCGGCGTCGATCTTGCTGACCAGCTTGCGCTGGCGATCACGGGTGCGCAGCTCCAGCGAACGATCGGTCTCTTCGCTTGCGCGATCGGCCAGGTCGGGTACGTTGCGCGCGCTATCTTGAAGTCCTTCGAGCGTTTCCGCTGACTGGGACAGAAGCTCTTGCTTCCACGCGATCAGCTTGCGGCGAAAATATTCAAGATGGCGTTCATTCATGAAAGGTTCGTCCTCGGCGGGACGGTAGTCGTCGGGCAGGAAGGTCTGGGCTTTCATCGGTCCTCCGGGTGAGCGGGCAGGCTGGATACCCGATCATGCCGCCCCATTACTCGAAGGAATGGCTCTTGTCACTACTTGTCCCATTGCTCGGCCGATATCTTGCCTAGCAAGGGACAGGACACTAGGGTCCGCCAACAGCCGCGAAAGGGATGGCCATGCAGTTTTCCTCGACCGACAGCTATGTCGCACCGCCCGATCTGGCGATGGCCGTCAATGCCGCAATCACCCTAGAGCGCCCCTTGCTGGTCAAGGGCGAGCCGGGGACGGGCAAGACCGAATTGGCGCGTCAGGTGGCGGCAAGCCTTGGTCTGCCGATGGTTGAATGGAACGTGAAATCAACCACTCGCGCCCATCAGGGCCTTTATGAATATGACGCGGTCAGCCGTTTGCGCGACAGCCAATTGGGCGAAGCGCGCGTGCATGATATTGGCAATTACATCCGCAAGGGAAAGCTCTGGCAGGCGTTCGAGGCCGATGAAAAAGTGGTTTTGCTGATCGACGAGATCGACAAGGCGGATATCGAATTCCCCAATGATCTGCTGCAGGAACTGGATCAGATGACGTTTCACGTCTACGAGACCGGTCAGACCATTCGGGCAAAACATCGCCCGGTCGTCATCATCACCTCGAATAATGAAAAAGAGCTGCCTGACGCTTTTCTGCGCCGCTGCTTTTTTCACTACATTCGCTTTCCCGATGCCGAAACGCTGAAAAAGATCGTCGAGGTTCATTATCCGGGTCTGAAAGCCAGCATTCTTGACGAGGCGATGAACCAGTTTCTGGAATTGCGCGCGGTGCAGGGGCTTAAGAAAAAGCCCTCGACCAGCGAGTTTCTGGACTGGCTCAAACTGATTCTTGCCGAGGATCTGACCCCGGAGGATCTTAAACGTCCCGCCCACGAGGTTCTGCCCCGGATGCATGGCGCATTGTTGAAGAATGAGCAGGATGTCGCGCTGTTCGAGCGGCTGGCCTTTATGGCGCGTGGGCAACGGCGATGACTGTAACCATCCGGCCCTTGGCCCAAGCCGATCGTGACGCTTGGCAGACGCTGTTCGCGGCCTATCAGGCTTTCTACGGCTATGCGGATCGTCCCGCCCCGTTTTACGACAAGGCCTTTGCGCGCCTGATGTCGGGTGACAGCCGTGATTTTCACGGTCTGGTCGCCGAGGAAAATGGCCAGCTGCTGGGGCTGACGCATTACGTCTTTCACCCCAATCTGTGGCGCGATGATGGCGTGTGCTATTTGATGGATCTGTTTACCGCCTCGACGGTGCGCGGCAAAGGTGTCGGACGTGCGCTGATCCAGGCGGTTTACGCGGCCGCCGATCAGGCAGGCAGCCCGGCGGTCTATTGGCTGACCGCCGAGGATAATTATGCAGGTCGCATGCTTTATGATCGCGTCGGGGTCAAATCGCCCTTCATTCGCTATAACCGCCCGCTGTAAGGCGGCCTGGACAAGGCCAACCCAGTAAGGGGTGCTATCCGCAAGCCGCAAGCCGCAAGCCGCAAGCCGCAAGCCGCAAGCCGCAAGCCGCAAGCCGCAA
>NZ_DALZMB010000022.1:37553-42814 GCF_032007265.1 Paracoccus sp. (in: a-proteobacteria)
GCCGCGCGGCGTGTGGCCTGCGCCTTTTTGACCGCGCCCTGCTGGAGGGTTAGGGCTTGGTCCATTCCATGACGTGGAAATAGGGCACGCGGGCAAAGCGGTCAGCGCGGCGGCGCTCTCCTCCGGTGGGGGCGGGCTCTTCGTAATGGCTTAGCTGCAGGCCAGTAGCGATCAGCCGCTGCATGTAGCTTTGCATGGGGCGGTGCCAGTTGCGGATCGAGACGCCGCGCCAGCTGACCCATTCGGCGCGCGGTTCCAGGTAATTATCCATCCGGAAATAGGGCGAGCCATCCAGCAAGCGATGCCATTCGCCCGCCGTGCTGAAGCTGTTCAAATTGGCGATCAGCAGGCTGCCACCGGGTTTAAGTACGCGGGCCATTTCGGGGATGGCTGCGTCGATATCGTCGATATCGATCAAGGTCAGATAGCTGACCACCAGATCGAATTGATCCGCCTCGAAGGGAAGATCCTCGGCGCGGGCTGCGACATAGGTGCCGGTCTGATCGCGCGACTGGGCGGTGGCGCGCAGGGTCTGGGTCGGTTCGACGCCGATGGTGGTCAGGCCCATTTCTTGCAGCATCCGGCAAAAGCGCCCCTCGCCGCTGCCGACATCCAGCGCATTGCGATGGGGTTTGGTGCGCACCCGTGCCAGCATTGGCCCATCCAGGACATGGCGGCGGCTGAAATCGCCATTCTCGCCCATATCCGCGATCCATGCTGCGGCTGAGCGCTCCCAGCCGTTATCGGTGCTGTCGCTGACGTTGTCGGTCATGTCTGTGGGCCTCGGTCTGTGTGTTCTCTGGGCTTCCTAAGCAAAGCCCTGCCGCGCCGAAAGGGCGATGCGAGGAAACCGGACGCATTCTGGCCCGCAGCAATCTGGGCACAGCCCGGAACGGCGCCTGCATTGGCGCCACTAAGCTAGCAACGGCCCGATATTGGGCCAGGCCGTTCCATGCGGTGCAAGCTTAGCTGCGGCGCGCGCGCAGGCCGGTCTCTTCGAGAAGGCCCAGGCGCTTGGCCTCGTAATAGTACCCTCTGGAATACCAGCTGATGGCACGATCATGGTTGCCATTGGCAACCAGATAGGCGCCGCGCAGATATTTCACGCCATATTGCAGATTGGTATCTGCATCCAGCAAGCCCTGCGGCGCGCCGCGATAGCCCATGGTCTGAGCCGTCTGGGGCACGATCTGCATCAGGCCGAAATAGGGACCGTTGCGGGCCTCGGGGCGATAGCCTGATTCGCGCACGACGACGCGATGAACCAATGCCCGTGGCACTTGATAGTGATCGGCCCAGTAATTGACCTTGCGGTTCATCTCGGCCGAAGGGTGTGGGCCGCTTGGGCGCGGCTGATGATAGGGGTCTTTTGTCCCGCCACCACAGGCGGCAAGGGCAAGGGCCGAAAGGATCAGGCTGCGGCGTGCGATCATGGGCTGCTCCGGTTTTTTGCCCGGCACGGGAACCGGGAGCTTTCGGGATATTAACCCTTTGCCCTTTGGGCAAGGCAAAAGGGCGACCCGAATGGACCGCCCTGATGTTTCGCGCAAGAGATCGCGCAGGGCCATGGTCGCGGCCCTGCGAAACAGATGATCAGGCGTGGATGGCCCCATCGCCACAGGCCAATGCGGCTTCGCGAATGGCCTCCGAGCAGGTCGGGTGGGCATGGCAGGTCAGGGCGATATCCTGAGCGGATGCGCCGAATTCCATCGCAACGCAGACCTCATGGATCATCTCGCCCGCATTGGGGCCAACGATATGGCAACCCAGCACGCGATCGGTTTCCGCGTCGGTGATCATTTTGACAAAGCCCTCGGCCTGAAACAGCGCCTTGGCACGGGCATTGCCCATAAAGGGGAATTTGCCGATTTTCAGCTTACGGCCCGTGGCTTTTGCCGCTTCCTCGGTCAAGCCGACCGAGGCCACTTCCGGCGTCGTATAGATCACACCCGGAATGACATCGTAATTCACATGGCCATGTTTGCCAGCAATGGCCTCGGCGGCGGCCATGCCCTCGTCTTCGGCTTTATGTGCCAGCATCGGACCGGGAACCGCATCGCCAATGGCATAGATGCCGGGCACGTTGGTCTGCCAGTTGTTGTCGATCTGCACGAAGCCGCGATCGGTCATCGCGACCCCGACCTTATCAAGGCCAAGCCCGTCGACAAAGGGACGACGGCCCGTCGCCACCAGCACACAATCGGCGCTGATCGATTGCTCGCTGCCGTCTTTTTTCAGCGCGTAATTGACCTGAGCCTTGCCGCCCTCGACGCTGACGCCTGACACTGCGGCGCCCATGACGAATTTCAATCCTTGCTTGGACAGGATGCGCTGGAACTGCTTTTGCACCTCGCCGTCCATGCCGGGGGTGATCGCATCCAGATATTCGACAACGGTGACAGCCGTTCCAAGACGCGCATAGACCGAGCCCAGCTCGAGGCCGATCACACCCGCACCGATCACCACCATCGAGCCCGGGATCTTGTCCAAAGCCAATGCGCCGGTGGAATCGACGACCACGCCAGCGGCGTTATCGACCGTTACCCCCTTCAGCGCCGAAGGCACCGAGCCAGTGGCGATGACGATGTTCTTGGTGTCGTAAACCGTGTCGCCGACCTTGACCTTGCCTGCTGCCTCGATCGTGGCCCAACCCTTCAGCCAGTCGATCTTGTTCTTCTTGAACAGGAATTCGATGCCCTTGGTATTGCCGCCGACCGTCTCGGCCTTATAGGCCTGCGTTTTGGCCCAATCGACCTTCACCTCGCCGGTGATCAGGCCCATCTTTTCGAAGTTTTCGTGGGTTTCATGCAGCATATGGCTGGCATGAAGCAGCGCTTTCGAAGGAATACAGCCCACATTGAGGCAGGTACCGCCAAGGGTCTCGCGGCCTTCGACGCAAGCGACCTTAAGGCCGAGCTGCGCGGCGCGGATCGCGCAGACATAACCGCCGGGGCCGGCGCCGATGACGATGAGATCGTAGGTGGACATTCAGGTCTCCTTAGGAAGAAAGCGCGCGCCCATCGGGGCTGCGGTCAGGTCAGCAGGGCGATGACGATCATCGCCATGGTTGCAAGAAAGCCCACCCCCCAGATGACGGATCGCCAGGGCGACCAGCCAAAGGCATAGGCAGGAACATAAAGAATGCGCGCCGCCAAATAGAGCCAGGCGCAAAAAACGGTCAGGGCATCGCTGCGATCTTCAAGCGAGACCATCAGCACGGCGATTGTGAAAAAGGCCAGCGCCTCGAAGTGGTTGGTGACGGCGCGGCGCAGGCGGCCGGTCCTGGCCGAAAGCGCGGGCTGCGTATCACGCGGCCCGGCATTCCATTTCGCGCCGACATCGCGGTTCATCGACATCCCCGCAAGCCCGATCTGGACCGCCTGCAAAATCGCGGCCAGACCAAGCGCTGTCGTTTCCGCTGACATGTCAGACTGTCTCCAGCAGATGGGTCTCGACTTTCGAGACGCCCGCCTGACTGTTAAAGACGGCGGCAGCACCGGCCAGATATTCGCGGGCCGCTTTGACATCGCTGACCTGGAAAAGTGCCCAGACACCGGTCGAGCCTTCGCGCCATAGCTGAAGCAGCGAAAGCCCGTTGTGGCCACGATCTTCGCCATCGGCGTCAAAGGCGGTGCGAAAGCGCGCATAATCGGCGATGCTGTAATGGGCAATCATCTGGGTCGTCATCTCGTTACTCCTGCAACACAGGCGCGGGGCGGGGCCAGACATCCGCAGCGCTGTTGTTGTCCATAGGCCCGCGCCTTGCCAGCTTGCTCTGGCGGTCGGGCGCGGCCTCTGGCCCGTAAGCTAAACGGGTGATCGGGATTTCGGTTGCCTTGCGACGATTGCATATCGACTGGAAAATATGGCCAGCAAGGCCCTGCGCCATTCCACAAACCCGATAGGTGCGGCCAGTCGGGCCGGTCATGACGCAGGGCAGAGCTTTCATCATCAGTTACGCAGATCACAGCCCGCCGCGGGCGGTGGACAGAACCACGCCATGTTTCGCTGCAAAAGCCGCGATCACATTCGGGTCACGGCTGACCTGCTTTTCGGTGAATTGGCCGATCTGGCATTTCAGCGAGGGTACGGTGACGCTATTGACCTGCCGCATTTGCTCGGCCTTGAAATAGCTTTCACCGGTACGATCGGAAACGGGACCGATGATGCGGTTGATCTCGCGCACGGTTTGTTCAGCGCGCAGCGCGGGCGGGTCCATCAAAGGATCGCGGGCGCATAGGATAGGATAGGTCCGGCTGACCAGCAGCGGCGGCTTGACCCCATTGGGTCCACCATCGATGCCGCGCACGATCACATTCTTGGTCGTGCTGAACAGTTCGGAATCGATATTGTTGATCGTCGGATTGTAATCGGGTGCACAGGCGGACAGCGCGAGCAGGGCACCCAGGATGAGCGGCAGCTTTTTCACGTCAGTAGCCTTTATGTTTCAGGGTTAAGGCCGCGCCCCCATCACAGGGCGCGACCAGTCGGCTTGTCAGGATCAGAGATCCATCAACAGGCGGCGCGGATCCTCCAGCGCTTCTTTGACGCGCACGAGGAAGGTCACGGCGCCTTTGCCATCGACGATGCGATGGTCATAGGACAGGGCCAGGTACATCATCGGGCGGATGACGATCTCGCCTTTCACCACGACGGGACGGTCCTGGATCTTGTGCATGCCCAGAATGCCCGATTGCGGCGGGTTCAGAATGGGCGAAGACATCAGCGAGCCATAAACACCGCCATTCGAGATGGTGAAGGTGCCGCCCTGCATATCCGCCATGGTCAGCTTGCCATCACGCGCACGTGCGCCAAGGCCCGCGATCTGCTTTTCGATATCCGCAAAAGACAGCTGATCGGCATCGCGAAGAACCGGAACCACAAGACCGGTCGGGGTGCCGACAGCGACGCCCATATTGACATAGTTTTTGTAGATGATGTCGCCGCCGTCGATCTCGGCATTGACCTCGGGCACTTCTTTCAGCGCGTGGTTGCAGGCTTTGACGAAGAAGGACATGAAGCCAAGTTTGACTTTATGCTTCTTTTCAAAGGCGTCTTTGTATTCGTTGCGCAGGTCCATGATCGCCTTCATGTCCACCTCGTTATAGGTGGTCAGCATGGCGGCGGTGTTTTGCGCATCCTTCAGGCGACGTGCGATGGTCGCACGCAGACGGGTCATCTTGACGCGTTCTTCGCGTGCGGCATCCGCAGCCGAAGACGGGGCGCGGGGGGCAACTGCCGGGGTCGGCGCGACCGAGGCT
>NZ_DALZMB010000023.1:0-41694 GCF_032007265.1 Paracoccus sp. (in: a-proteobacteria)
GGCGACCGGTGCCAGATCCTGCCCCAAAAGCACAATATCCGAGGCGACCCGTGCCGCATCCAGCGCCGATGCGGGCGAAATGGCGACATCCGCTGCGGCAAGGGCGGCGGTGTCATTCAGCCCATCGCCAACCATCAAGACATGTGCGCCCTGCGCGCGAAGCGCGGTGATTTTATCGGCCTTTTCAACCGGGGTGACGCTGGAACTCCAGTCATCGATCCCCAAACGCGCGGCGGTTTGAGCAACCGCGCCCTCGCCGTCTCCCGATAAAAGCACGATCTTGCGACCCGAGGCAGAGATGGCGCGAATGCATTCCTCGGCGCCGGGGCGCAGCCGGTCGTCAAAGCGCAGCGCAATGACCGGTCCCGTGCCAAGGCGCAGATAGGTTGCGGCGCTGGTGATGCCCTGAACGGCCCCCGCCTCGGCCCCGACCCAGTCAGGCCGACCCAGCCGCAAGCGCTGGCCATTGAAATCGGCCTCGATGCCAAAGCCCGATTGCTCGCGGATGTGTTCAAGCGTCGCGGGCTGGGTTTCCGCCTCGCGCAGTCGCGTGGCGATCGCGCGCGACAGCGGATGGTTCGACCCATGAGCCAGGGCCAGAACCGCCGGGCGCAACTCTGGGGGCAATGGATCCAGCGATGCCAGTTCGGGCATGCCAAGTGTCAGCGTTCCCGTCTTGTCAAAGACCACGCAATCGACCTCGGCCAGCCGCTCAAGTGCGGTGCCGTCCTTGATCAGCAAGCCCTTGCGAAACAGCCGCCCCGAGGCCGCGGTGACGACCGCAGGAACAGCCAGACCAAGCGCACAGGGACAGGTGATGATCAAGACAGCCGCCGCGATATTGACCGCAAGCCGCAGATCCCCTGACCACCACAGCCAGAACAGAAAGCTAGAAAAGGCAAGAATATGAACCACCGGCGTATAAAAACCCGAGGCTTTCTGCGCCAGCGTCGTATATCGTCCCCGCGCCGTTTCCGCAGCGGCGACCAGTTCGGCCAAGCGCGAAAGCGAGCTGTCACGCCCCGCAGCCGTCACGCTTAATGTCAAAGGTCCGGTCAGATTGACCTCGCCCGCCGAAAGCTCATCCCCCGGTCCGGCCACGACAGGAATGCTTTCGCCCGTCAAAAGCGAGCGGTCAATTTCGCTGTGGCCCTGGGTGACGCGCCCATCGGTCGGCACGCGCCCGCCGGGCCTGACCAAAACCAGATCACCGGGGTGCAGTTCGGCCACCGCCACGACTTCTTCGCCATCAGCAGTCAACCGGGTGGCGCGTGGAACCTCTAATGCGGTCAGCTCTTGCGCCGCCGAGCGCGCCACCGCACGCGCGCGGTTATCCAGATAGCGCCCGATCAGCAGAAAAAAGCAAAGTGAGACAACGCCGTCAAAATAGGCATGCGGCCCAGAATGAATAACCTCGTAAACCGAAATCCCGCTGGCCAGAATAAGCGCCAAAGAGATCGGGAAATCCATGCCAAGGCGCCCGTGTTTAAGCCCACGCAACGCGCTGGCGAAAAAGGGCTGGCCGGCAAAGGCCACGGTCGGCAGCGCAATTGCGGCCGAAATCCAGTGAAACATGTCGCGCGTCGCCGCATCGGCGCCCGACCAGACCGCGACAGACAAGATCATGACATTCATCATGGCAAAGCCCGCAACGCCAAGACGCATCAGCAGATTGCGCCCCTCGCGGTCGGCGGTCGTGGCGCTAAGCGCCGAAGGGTCCAGGTCGTGGGCCTCATAGCCCACCGCCTCGATCACGGGGATCAGATCAGCTGCCTCAAGGCCCGGCGCATCAACCATGACACGGCGCAAGGTCAGGTTAACGCGAGCCTGCCGGACGCCGGGGTGACGATCAAGCGCGCGCTCGACATCCGAGATACAGGCCGCGCAGTGAATGCCCGGCAAGGACAAGATGATGTCGCCGCGGCGCTGATTTTGCTCGGAGATACGCATCGCCAAAGGGGCAACATCGCAGGCCGGGCAAGCCGATAGGCGCGGGGCAAAACTCTGCGCGGTCACATCGGTCATGTTATTTCACCACTGCTCCTTGGTAATGATCAAGGCGCTGACGGAATAGCGTGCCGTCTTTGGCGCGTGCGCTTAGATGGATGTTCCAATTGCCCGCCGCCAGCGCAACGGGGCTGCTGTAGATACCGCGATGATAGGTGAAATGCGGGCTTTGATCATCACGGACATGGGTGGGGCGACCGATTGTAACTTGCAGATCATCGACCTCGACCGCCGCACCCGCCGCATCCTGAATTGCGATGGACAAAATGCCATCGCTGTAATCAGGGGTGACATGCCAGTTCAGGGCCTCTTGGGCGGCGCGGTCGCGGTCAAAGCTTTGCGAAGCGACATAGCTGTTTTTCACCTCCAGCCCCGGAAAGGTCGCGATTGCATTGAAAGCCATGTAAAGATTGACCGCAATGATCACGCCAAACGCCGCGATCGTGATCGCAAGAACATGCTTTCCCGTCAGCTCGCGCGTCATTTCTTTTCCTTTCCGTGAAAGACCGTGCCGACTGAGGCGCGGGTTTTATCAGTAATATCCTCGACCCAAAGCGTGATATTGCTGCGCTCGGTCGCCGCCAGTGCCGAACCCGGCGCCGCGGTCAAATAGATGCGCTGGGTCTGGGTCGCATCGGATGCCACCACCAAACGATCCGCCGCCTGCCCTTCCATGGCAAGGGTGACATCGGGCAATGGCGCCCCATTGCCATCCGTGACCGCCAAGGCAAACTCATGCGCATCGCCCCGCTTATTGCGCAGGCGCATCTCATAGCTGTTGCGGATCGAGCCATCCGACATGGTCACGAAAAGCGGGTTGCGCACCGGCGTCACGTTCAGATCAAAAGGAGAGCGCATGAACAGCGCCACCACCAATGCCACGCCGATACCCGCCCAAAGCGTGAAGTAAAGCAGCGTGCGCGGGCGCAGCACATGGCGCAAAAGCGGCTTGGGCGGCTGGCCCGCGCGCTCGGATTGCTCGTCTTGCAGGGCCATATAGTCAATCAGCCCGCGCGGCTTGCCCACCTTGTCCATGACTTCGTCACAGGCATCGATACACAAAGCGCAAGTGATGCATTCCAATTGCTGCCCATCGCGGATGTCGATCCCCATCGGACAAACGTTGACGCAGGCCATGCAATCAATGCAATCGCCCTTAAGCGAGGGGGCAGACTGTGCCTCATCACCCTTGTGGATTTTACCGCGTGGCTCTCCGCGCCAGTCACGGTAGGCGACGGTCAGCGTGCTTTCATCCATCATTGCCGCCTGAATGCGCGGCCAGGGGCAGGCATAGATGCAGATCTGCTCGCGCATGAAGCCGCCAAAGACAAAGGTGGTCGCGGTCAGAATGGCGATGGTCGTATAGGCGACCGGATGGGCAGTGCCGGTCAAAAGGTTGTGCAAAAGCGTCGGCGCATCCGTGAAGTAAAACACCCAAGCCCCGCCGGTCAGAATGGCGATCAGCAACCAGACCGCCCATTTGGTCAGACGCAGCCGGATCTTGCGCGCATCCCATTTCGCGTTCCACAAGCGCACACGGGCGTTGCGGTCCCCCTCGATCCAGCGCTCGGTCTGGATGAAAAGATCGGTCCAGACGGTTTGCGGACAGGCATAACCACACCAAACACGTCCATAGGCCGAGGTGAACAGAAACAGCCCCAGCCCCGCCATGATCAAAAGGCCTGCGATGAAGTAAAATTCATGCGGCCAGATTTCGATCATGAAAAAGAAAAAGCGCCGGTTCGCAATATCGACCAGCACGGCCTGATCAGGCATATTCGGGCCACGGTCCCAGCGCAGCCAGGGCGTGATATAATAGATCGCCAGGGCAACCGCCATGATCGCCCATTTCAGGTTTCGGAACTTGCCGCTGACCCGCCGAGGAAAGATCGGTTCGCGCGCCTGGTATAGGACCGGCGGCTCGATTTCGGGCGATGACATCTTGGCTCTCCTTGTTCGCAGCTCCAAGCTACCCCCATCAGCGTGACGGCACCTTGACCTGCATCAGATTTGCTAAAGAGCATTTATCCCGCTCAGACAGGAACCGGCATGGGCCGGATTGTCGCAGCAATCGAACAAGTCATTGTAATAAATAAAAATAAAGCACCAGCCCCCCGGAAATGCGCGAACAGGACGAGGGCTGGTGCTATCTGCTGCGTTGCCGCCGCAGATCTTGATCAGTCAAGGTAGGGCGAATTTATTCGCCGCCACCCAGACTATGGACATAGCTTGAAACGGCACGAATATCGGCTTCGGACAGACGGTCATGCCAGGCCGGCATCACGCCAAAGGGCCCCTGAGCGACAATGCGGGTCAGCGTGGCTTTGTCATCGCCGTATAGCCAGACCGCATCAGTCAGATTGGGGGCGCCCTGTGCACGGTCGCCGGTGCCGTCCTCGGCGTGGCAGGCAGCACAGTTATCGGCATAGATCGCTGCACCAGCAGCCGACTTGCCTGCATCATGGGGCAATTTGCCAAGTGCCATGACATATTCGACCACTTCGTCGATCTGCTGCTTTTCAAGAAGCCCGTCCGTGCCAAAGCGCGGCATCTCGGAGTAACGGGTATCGGGATCCGAGGGGCTGCGAATACCATGCTGAACGGTGGTGTAGATCTCCTCGATCGTACCGCCCCACAGCCAGTCGTTATCCAGCAAGTTGGCATAGCCCGGCGCACCCGCCGCACCCGATCCGTGACATTGCGCGCACCAGGTCCGGAAGATCGCCGAACCCGCATTGGCAGTGTAATTCACCAGATCGGGGTCTTTTGCGATCTGATCGATCGGGGTTTCCACCAGCTTGGCCTGAATGGGCGCATTGGCTTGGTTGAACTTCTCGATCTCGGCCGCGACCTCTTTGCGCGGCGAGTAATCCAGCACCCCCGGCGTATTGCCCGAGATCAGCGGAAAGGCGGGATAGGCCACGACATAAAACAGTGCCCAGACGATGGTGGCGTAAAACACCCATAGCCACCAACGCGGCAAAGGATTGTCATATTCCCGAATTCCGTCCCATTCATGGCCGGTCGAGGGAACCTCGACCTTTTCGCGACGGCCCTTGGCGTTGCGTACCACACGGGTTTCACGCGGGGCATCGAGCCGGCTATCTTTGGCGGCTTTGTGGTTTTCGTCATGATCGGCCATCACTTGACCTCCATCTCGCCCGCTTGGGCGGGGTTCTTTTCGTTGCGAAAGATGCTTTCGGCTGCATCCTGATGCAGGCTGCGCGAGCCGGGGCGCCAGGCGAAAAGCGCCACCCCGACAAAGAACAGCGTCAGCATCAAAAGCACCCAGCTGTCAGCCAATTCACGCAAGAAGCTGTAGGTATCCATTTTGCCCCCCTTACCGCGCCGGGTCCGGCTGGAAGGTCGAGAAATCGACCATCGTGCCCATGACCTGCAGATAGGCGATCAGCGCATCCATCTCGGAGATCCCGGGACGACGATCAAAGTTGCGCTGCTCGGCACCCGGATAGCGCTCGATCAATCCCGAGGCATCGCGATCTGGATCGGCTTGTGCGCGGAAATCCTCGACCGCGGCATCGATCATCTCGACGCTATAGGGAACACCGACGCGGCTGTCGGCCAAAAGGCGATCACCCATATTCGAGGGCTCGACCTTGCGGTTGGTCAAGAAGCCATATTTCGGCATGATCGATTCCGGCACGACCGATTGCGGATCGGTCAGGTGGTCAAAGTGCCATTCATCCGAATAGCGCCCGCCCACACGTGCCAGATCCGGGCCGGTCCGCTTCGAGCCCCACTGGAAGGGATGGTCATACATCGATTCCGCCGCAAGGCTGTAATGACCATAGCGTTCGACCTCGTCGCGCATCGGACGGATCATCTGGCTGTGGCAGGTATAGCAACCCTCGCGAATATAGATGTCGCGACCCTTCAGCTCGAGCGGGGTATAGGGGCGCACCCCCTCGACCTTCTCGATGGTGTTTTCCAGATAGAACAAAGGTGCGATCTGGACGATGCCGCCGATGGTCACGACAAGGAACGAGAACACCAACAGCAAGGTTGCGTTCTTTTCCAGGATCTTGTGCTTTTCAAGAATGGCCATGATCCGTTCCTTTTACTCAGCCGGGACAGCGATGATGGTGGACAGCGATTTGGGCTGTTTGGCGACCGTGGCCCACAGGTTATAGGCCATGATGATGCCGCCCAGCAGGTAAAGCGTGCCACCCAGGCCGCGCACCACGTTCATGGCGAACTTGGCCTGAACCGTGTCAGCGAATGCGTTGACCAAGAAGCCTTGGGCATCAACTTCGCGCCACATCAGCCCTTCCATGATCCCCGAAACCCACATCGAGGCCGCGTAAAGCACCAGCCCGATGGTCGCGAGCCAGAAGTGCCAGCTGACCAGTTGCAGCGAGTAAAGCCGCTCACGACCCCACAGGCGCGGCGTCAGATAGTAAAGCGCGCCAAAGGTGATCATGCCGTTCCAGCCCAAAGCGCCGGAATGGACGTGGCCGATGGTCCAGTCGGTATAATGCGACAGCGAGTTCACGGCCTTGATCGACATCATCGGACCCTCGAAGGTCGCCATGCCGTAAAAGCCCACCGCGACAACCATCATGCGGATGATCGGATCGGTGCGCAGCTTGTCCCATGCGCCCGAAAGCGTCATCAGACCGTTGATCATGCCGCCCCAGCTGGGCATCCACAGCATGATCGAGAAGACCATGCCCAGTGTCGCCGCCCATTCGGGAAGCGCAGTATAGTGCAGGTGGTGCGGACCCGCCCAGATATACATGAAGATCAAAGCCCAGAAGTGGATGATCGACAGCTTGTAGCTATAGACCGGGCGCCCTGCCTGTTTGGGAATGAAGTAATACATCATCCCAAGGAAGCCCGCCGTCAGGAAAAAGCCCACAGCGTTATGGCCGTACCACCACTGCGTCATCGCATCCTGCACGCCGCCAAACAGCTGCACCGATTTCGACCCGAAAACCGAGACCGGAACCGAAAGGTTGTTGATGATATGCAGCATCGCGATCGTCACGATGAAGGCGAGATAGAACCAGTTCGCCACATAGATATGGGGCTCGCGGCGTTTCATCACCGTGCCAAGGAAGACCGCAAGATAGGCGACCCAGACAACGACCAGCCACCAGTCGACATACCATTCCGGCTCGGCATATTCCTTGGACTGGGTGGCGCCCAGGATATAGCCCGTCGCAGCCAGTACGATGAACAGGTTATAGCCCCAGAACACGAACCAGGCCATATTGCCGCCCCAAAGGCGCGCGGCCGAGGTCCGCTGGACGACATAGAACGAAGTGGCGATCAGGGCGTTACCCCCGAATGCAAAAATCACCGCAGAGGTGTGAAGGGGACGCAGCTTGCCGAAGTTCGTGTAACCCTGAGCAAATTCGCTTAGGTTCAACGCCGGAAAGGCCAACTGAAAGGCGATGACCACGCCGACCAAAAAGCCAACAACACCCCAGAAGGTGGTGGCGATCACGCCCGCGCGGATGACATCATCCATATATTCGGTTTCCGGATGCGGTTCGAGGCCGGGCTGCTCGTTCCCGGTCTGGCGCAACACGCGAATAAAGGCGACGGCTGCAACCAGCATCACGATGATTGCGTTGACCAAATAGGCCGGGTCGTCCGGACGTGCAAAATTGGCGGCGATTGCGGCCAGTACCGCGATCACGCCAAGCACGATCAGCTTGATGGTGTCCCACATGAGTTTAAAGTCCCTTCGTCTATGCTCGGCACGGCCGACACCCGCGCCAACACCAAGGGCAGGTGCGGACAGGGGTCCGATATTAGCAATTAGGCCCGCGGTCGCCGATAGCGCCTTGATCTGGGTCAAGGTTTCGCGATTTCACGACGCTATCGTGAAAAAACAGCGGCGCTATGGAAAGCTGATCGAAATCAACGCGGCATCCGGGGCCAGCGCGCAGTCTGTGCCCCGACGATCTGCCCTCACGCCTCCTGAAAGGAATAATCATGGGCTATAAATCCATTCTGACAATCCTGACCGAGACGGGTCAGAAAGCGCAGCTTGATGCCGCAATCGCCATCGCCCGGCGCGAGGATGCGCATCTTGATGTCTTTTGCCTTGGCGTCGATCACACCCAAAGCGGCTATTACTATGCCGGGGCGTCGGCCTATGTCTTTCAGGAAGCCATCGACAAGGCCATGAGCGCGGCCAGCGAGCTGGAGGACAAGGTCCGTGCCTATCTTGAGGGCAAGGATATGCGCTGGTCGATCGATTCTGCCGTGGCCCAAGTCGGCGGCCTGTCGACGCTGATTGCAATGAAAGCGCGCTTTTCGGATCTGGTGGTGCTGGGCCGCCCCTATGATCGTGAGATTTCCCAAGATGGCGAGGCCCTGACCGAGGCATCACTCTTTGAGGGCAGCGCCCCGGTGCTGATCGTGCCGGGCGAAATCGGCGAAACCTTTGGCCAGCGCATTCTTGTGGCCTGGAACCAGTCCAGTGAGGCGCTAATCGCGGTTCGTCGCGCCATGCCCTTCCTGCAGGCCGCCGAAGCGGTCGAAGTCACTGTCATCGACCCCTCTCCCCACAGCCCCGAGGGATCAGACCCCGGATCGGCGCTTTGCCAGATGTTGACCCGTCAGGGCGTGCGCGCCGAAGTGGCCGTTTTGGCCCGCACCATGCCCAAGATCAGCGAAATCATTGCGCGCCGCGCGACTGAAATTGGCGCTGATATGATTGTCATGGGCGCTTATGGCCATTCGCGCTTTCGTCAGGCGATCCTGGGTGGCGCCACGCGCAATATGCTGGAGGCCGCGAATATTCCGGTGTTCATGGCGCGCTAAGGCAGGCGCCCTAGAATTAAGGCAGGGGGATCACGGTGCCCAGCGATCGCGCGAATTGAAACCGCGCGATCTGAAATCAGGGGGCATATCTTGGCTGGCACCGCCCTGCTCTGCCCCACAACCCTAGGCGTCCGCAGGCGCGCTTAGATCAGCGGACCGCCATCGGCGTCATCACCGCTTTCCTCGGCAAGCGTCTGAAATGACGGGATAACGATCTCGCGCTTGCCGATCATTTCGATGACGCCGTCTTTGCGCAACGCCGTCAATTGGCGGCTGACGGTTTCCAGCGTCAGCCCCAGATAATCCGCCATCGCCTCGCGCGTCAGCGGCAAAAGAACGGTCATCCGGCCGCAGGGCTTGACCTTGTTCAACGCGGCTTCGCGCCGACATAAGATCGCCAGAAGTGAGGCGATTTTCTCGCGCGCGGATTTGCGCCCCAAAAGCAGCAGCCATTCGCGGGCCGCATCCAGCTCGTCCAGGGTCATCTCAAGCAGGCGCGTCGATAGTCGTGGCGTTTCCTCTAGCAATTGCTCAAAAGGTTTGCGCCGGAAGCAGCATAGCAACAGGTCCGTAGTCGCGGTCACCGTATAGCTTGCACGCTCGCGCCCGGGACGGCCCAGAAAATCGCTTGGCAGCAAAAGCCCCACCATCTGAGTGCGGCCATCCTCAAGCGTCTGCGTCAGCGTCGCCACCCCTGACACCACCGAAGCCACGAATTCCATCCGGTCCCCGGCCCAGGTCACAACCTGTCCCGCCTGATAGCTGCGATAAAGTTTCGCATCCTCGAGAATTGCCAGTTCTTCCGCCTCGCAATGCGCACAAACCGCACGGTAGCGGATCGGGCAATCTTCACAGGCGGCTTGAGACGCCAAAAAGGCAACGTCGTTGGGCATTTGATTTGACCTGTGTCAAGGATTGTTCGCTTAATTTGGCGAAGATACGCCTATGGATACGAAATCACAACTTGAGCAATTGGGACTCTTTGACGCGCGTGCGCCGCGCTATACGAGTTACCCCACCGCACCGCATTTTACCCCGGCGATCGGTTCAGATAAATTTTCAAGCTGGATCAATGCGATACCAGCCAATTCCTCGATTTCACTCTACCTCCACGTGCCTTTTTGTCGCAGGCTCTGCTGGTTCTGCGCCTGTCGCACGCAAGGCACACAAAGCGAGGCGCCGGTACGCGCCTATGCAGAAATGCTTTTGCAAGAGATCAAACTTCTGAAATCGCGACTTGCCCCGGGCATTCGCCTGTCACGTTTGCACTGGGGGGGCGGCACGCCGACGCTTTTACCACCCGATCTGATCCGCAAGCTTGCCCACGCAGTCTTGACGGCATTTCCACTCGAGGAAGGGGCCGAATTCTCGGTTGAAATCGACCCAAACGAAATTGACGAGGCACGGATGAATGCCTTGGCCGAGGCTGGCCTGACGCGCGCCAGTATCGGCGTGCAGGATTTCGATCCGGAAATCCAAAAGATCATCGGGCGCGATCAAAGCTTTGAACTGACCGCTGCCGCCGTCAAAATGATCCGTGCCTGCGGCATTCGCAGCGTGAATGCCGACATCCTTTTTGGCCTGCCCGGTCAGGATCGCACCAAGATTTCGCAAACGGTGCAAAAGCTTTTGGCCCTTTCTCCGGATCGGGTCGCGCTTTACGGCTATGCCCATGTGCCGTGGATGGCACGCCGTCAGGTGATGATCCCCGCACAATTGCTGCCCGAGCCCAAAGAGCGTTTGCAGCTATTCGCCACCGCACGCGATCTGTTTTTGGCCGATGGCTTCGAGGAAATCGGCATCGATCATTTTGCCCGTCCAGGGGATGGGCTGGCACAGGCGCAAGCCAAGGGTCAGCTGAGGCGCAACTTTCAGGGCTATACCGATGATCGGGCGCAAGCGCTAATCGGGCTCGGGGCGTCATCGATCTCGCGGTTCACACAAGGCTATGCCCAAAACGCCCCGGCGACGGGCGCGCATATGGCCGCGATCCGGCAGGGCCGGTTTTCGGTATCGCGGGGCCATGAGTTCACGACCGAGGATCGCTGGCGCGCGCGGATGATCGAGGCACTGATGTGTGATTTTGCCATTAGCGCTGCTGAGATGCGCAGAGATTTCGGCCTGACCGCAGATCAGCTTGTGCAGATCTTTGCCCCAGTCAAAGCGCGCTTTGACCAGATGATCGAGCTGGACGAGGAAGGGCTGCGCATTCCGCCGCAATCACGCCCCCTGACCCGCTTGATTGCGCAAAGCTTTGATGCCTATTCCAGCGCCGCTGCCGGGGGCTATTCCGCAGCGATTTGACGTTAAAGCGCGCCCCGGGGGTCGAAACCTGAGGGGCGCGCAGAATTGCTTTTGGTTCTTAATGTGCCTGCGCCCAATTGGCACCGGTTCCCGCATCCACCACCAGCGGCACCGACAGCTTGACTGCAGGATCGGGCGCATTTTCCATGATGTCGCGAGCAATCCGGATCAGATCCTCGACCGCGCCCTCATCTGCCTCAAAGACCAATTCGTCATGAACCTGAAGCAGCATTTTCACAGGCAGATCGCGAATGGCATCAGGCATGCGCACCATGGCACGACGGATAATATCTGCAGCCGCCCCCTGAATTGGCGCGTTGATGGCAGCACGTTTGGCGCCCCCCGCAGCTGGCCCTGATGTATTGATCCCCGGCGTCATGATCCGGCGTCCAAACAGCGTGCGGACATAGCCGTCGCGCTTGGCATCCTCGACCGTGCGATCCATATAGGCCCGAATTTCCGGGAAACGCTGGAAATAGGTGTCGATGAACGCCTGCGCCTCGGCGCGCGGAATCCGCAGGTTTCGTGCCAGGCCAAAGCCGGAAATCCCGTAGATCACGCCAAAGTTGATGGCTTTCGCACGACGACGGATCATCGGGTCCATCCCCTCGACAGGCACGCCAAACATCTGACTTGCTGTCATGGCGTGAATGTCGATCCCCTCGCGGAAGGCCTGTTTCAGCGCCGGAATATCGGCAACATGGGCCAGAATGCGCAGCTCGATCTGGCTATAGTCCAGGCTGACGATCTTGCGGCCCTCGGGGGCAATAAAGGCCTCGCGGATGCGGCGGCCCTCATCGGTGCGAACCGGGATATTTTGCAGGTTCGGATCGGTCGAGGCCAGACGCCCGGTCTGTGCGCCAGTAATCGAATAGGATGTGTGCACCCGCCGGGTTTCAGGGCTGACATGGGTTTGCAGCGCATCTGTATAGGTCGATTTCAGCTTTGAAATCTGGCGCCAATCCAGCACGCGCGCGGGCAGATCATGCCCTTCGGCGGCCAAATCCTCCAGCACATCGGCGCTGGTCGAATAGGCGCCGGTCTTGCCCTGCTTGCCACCCTGAAGGCTCATTTTATCAAATAGAATCTCGCCCAGCTGTTTGGGAGAGCCGACATTGAATTTTTCCCCTGCAAGCGTGTGGATCTCGTCCTCGAGCTGGGCCATCTTTTGCGAAAACGCATTCGACATCCGCGCAAGGTGATCGGTATCGACCTTGATCCCGGCCATTTCCATATCCGCCAGAACCGGAATCATCGGCAGCTCTAGCGTGCGATAGGCGGTCATCACGGCATTGGGGGCAAGCAAGGGGCGGAAGTATTGCCACAAACGCCAGGTGACTTCGGCATCCTCGCCCGCATAGGCCAAGGCCTTGTCGATCGGCACTTGTGCAAAGGTGATCTGGCTTTTGCCCGAACCAATCAAATCCTTGATCGGAATGCATTTGTGATCCAGATGGGCCTCGGCCAAAGCATCCATTCCGTGGCCAATGCCGCCGCCCGCATTCAGGGCAAATGACATCAGCATCGTATCTTCAAGCGGTGCCATGCGAATGGGCACGCCCCCCAGATATTTCACGCCGTGGCGGGCCAGAATCTTCCAGTCATATTTGATATTTTGGCCAATTTTCAGAACTGCGCCATCTTCCAGCATCGGCTTGAGCAGGCTTAAAGCCTCGGAAACCGGCATCTGGCCTTCGCTCACTTGCCTGGAGGTGAACAGATCTTGCGTGCCATCCACATGCCCAAGCGGCACATAGGCCGCGCGGCCCGCGCCAATGCACAACGAGATGCCGACCAGATCGGCCTCCATCTCATCCAGCCCGGTCGTTTCCGTATCAATCGCAACCATGCCAAGGGCAGTGATTTCGTCAATCCAGGCGCTAAGCGTGGCCGCATCGCGGATCAGCACATAGCCGTCGGTTGAAATCGCAGGCAGCTTCGGCGCTGCCTGCGGCGTGGCGGGCGCAACCGCTGCTGGCGTGATCTTTACCGCTGGCGCCTCGGCACCAAAGCGATCAGCCACACGATTGACCAGGGTGCGGAATTCCATTTCGCTTAGAAAATCCAGCAATTCCTGATGATTGGGCTCTTTAACCTCGAGGCTTTCCAGCGTGAATTCCACCGGGGTATCGCAATCGAGCTGCACCAGCTGCTTCGAGATGCGGATCTGCTCGGCATGATCGATCAAGACTTGGCGCCGCTTGGGCTGTTTGATCTCGCCCGCACGCGCCAACAGGGTTTCCAGATCGCCATATTCATTGATCAGCAGCGCGGCCGTTTTGATGCCGATGCCTGGCGCACCGGGCACGTTGTCGACCGCATCCCCAGCCAGTGCCTGAATATCAACAACCCGGTCGGGGCCGACGCCGAATTTCTCGAACACTTCATCAGGACCGATGGTCTTGTTCTTCATAGGGTCCAGCATGTCCACGCCATCGCCGATCAACTGCATCAGATCCTTGTCCGAGCTGATGATCGTGGCGGTCCCCCCTGCGGCGCGCGCCTGACAGGCCAGCGTGGCAATGATGTCATCAGCCTCGTAAAATTCCTGCTCGATACAGGCGATGTTAAAGGCGCGGGTCGCGGCACGGGTCAGCGGAAACTGCGGGCGCAGGTCTTCGGGCAGCTCTGGGCGGTTGGCTTTGTATTCGGGATAGATGTCATTGCGGAAGGTTTTAGAGGAATGGTCAAAAACCACCGCCGCATGGGTCGGCGCATCCGCCCCACTCGCATCCTGGATATATTTCCACAGCATGTTGCAAAAGCCCGCGACCGCGCCGATCGGCAAGCCATCGGATTTGCGCGTCAGGGGCGGCAAGGCGTGATAGGCGCGAAAGATGAAGGCCGAGCCGTCGATCAGATGAAGATGGCTGCCCTTACCGAATTGGCCCTCGGTTTTGGCGTCATTGATCTTGGTCATGGTCGGTCCTTTCGATTGGCCCCTGTTCTGCCACGATAGGGCCAACGGGCCAAGCCCTTGCAGGCTGCCTTAGGCGGGCCGTGCAGGTGCCGGGAACAGAAAAAGCCCGCGCCGGGGCGCAGGCCGATGCAATGGCAATCTTGCCGCTTTGATCAGCGCTTGCGCCTAGTGATCGTCATGGGCATGGGCGCGGTCGATCTCAAACCGCTTGTCGCAGTAGCCACATTCGACAAAGCCGCTGTCCTGGGGGATGACCAGCCAGACACGCGGATGTCCCAGCCCCATGCTTTGATCACCATCACAGGCGACCTTCCAGGAGGTGACGGTCTGGATTTCGGGTGCCGGAAGTGTCATGGCGATTCCTTGAGCTTTGACGCAAAACGAGGTTTAACCTTTATCGCAATCATAGACAGAGCCAGATGCCGATGCCAGCCCCTCTCCGCCCGAACGCGATCCAGATTACAAACCTGTCCAAGACCTATGCCACTTCGGGCTCGGCGCCGCCCAAACATGCGCTGAAAGGGCTTAATCTGACAATTCCGGCGGGCAGCATCTTTGGCCTTTTGGGGCCAAATGGTGCTGGAAAATCGACCACGATCAATATCTTGGCTGGGCTGGTCAATAAAACTGCGGGCAAGGTCGTGATCCAGGGCTTTGATCAGGATGTAAACCCTCGCCAATCGCGCGCATCGATCGGGATCATGCCGCAAGAGCTGAACATCGACCCGTTCTTTACGCCCCGCGCCAGCCTGGAGGTGCAGGCCGGCCTTTACGGCGTTCCCAAATCCGAGCGCTGGACAGATGAGCTGCTAGAGCTGGTGGGCTTGAGCGATCAGGCCGAAAGCTATTCGCGCCATCTGTCGGGCGGGATGAAACGGCGGCTGTTGCTGGCAAAAGCGCTGGTGCATCGGCCGCGCATTCTGGTTCTGGACGAGCCGACCGCCGGGGTCGATATCGGGTTGCGTGAAATGCTTTGGGCCAATGTGCGCAAGCTGAACCAATCGGGCATGACGATCATTCTGACCACCCATTACCTCGAAGAGGCCGAGGATATGTGTGATCAGATTGCGATCATCGACCGGGGCGAGCTGATCGTTTGCGAAGAGACTGCGACCATTCTGGGGCGCGCGGATTCCAAATCGCTGATTCTGGACACAGGCGAGGACCTGCGTCTGCCCGCCCTGCCCGAGGCCGTGCGTGCCGAACGGCGTGCGGATGGAAGGCTGGTGCTAAGCTATGCACCATCGCAGCTGCGCGCAGATGTGTTGATTGACGCAGTCCGCTCGGTCGGGCTGCCCATTCTGGATGTGGCGACGGAAAGCCCGGATCTGGAAGATGTGTTTTTGCGGCTGACCGCGCGCTGAGATCGGCCAAGGCCCGCCCGGATCCTGGATCCAAGCGGGCCTTTTGGGGTTTATGCCTTGGGCTGAACCAGCATTGGCCCCAGCGGGCGTCCTGCCAAAAGATGCAGGTGGAAATGAGGGACTTCTTGATGGCTGTCTTCGCCCGAATTGGCGATGGCACGGAAGCCATTGCCGCTGTCGATCGAAATGCCCTGATCTTCGGCGACCTTGGCTGCGGTGCGCATGAAGTCGATGATCTCGACCTCTGAGGCATTGGCCGCAAAATCTTCGAAGCTGACATAGGCCCCTTTTGGGATGACCAGCAGATGCACCGGTGCCTGTGGCCGGATATCACGAAAGACCAGCGTGTGCTGGGTCTCGATCACGGTATCATTGGGGATCTCGCCGCGCAAAATGCGGGCGAAGATGTTTTGATCATCATAGGCGGGCATCTGAATCTCCGATCAATCGCTGAACAGGTAGGGAATAGAGGCCAGCTCGCGCGCAGTCTCGGGGGTCTCATCCAGAAACTTGGCCAAAGCGGCGGCATTGTCGTCGACCGATGCCTTGGGCGAAATCGAGTAGAATTGCGAGAAGCCCATATCGCGCAGACGTTCTGCCTCGTGCTCTAGATCGCGGCGCACGGTCGGCAATAGGCGCTCGATCACCTCTGGCGCGGGCGAGCGTCCGGCCAGACCCACACGGGTAATATGGCCGCGCAGATATTCGCGATCAAAATCCGTTTCGATCAGCAAGACGCGGGTATCGGTTTTATATTCAAAGAAGTTCTCGATCAGCGGCAGGGCCGAACTGTCCAGACACAAAGCCAATTTCTTGGTTTCCAGCTGATCGAACAACAGTTTGACAACCGCGCTGCGGTGGCGGTCGCGCTTGGCGACGGTGCTTTCCACCCCGCCCATATCCGGCAAGCGAGCCTCTTGTTCGTTGAACAGGTAATCGACAGCCGAAATCGAGGTCTTGTCGCGCAGCCCCTCGGTCAGGCGCTTGGCGACATGCCATTTCTTCGACACGATCAGCAAAAGCGTCTTGTCGCGACCAAGTTGATTGTCGCTTTCCCAAAAACGCGGTGCAAACCGGCGCCCGACCCGGCCCCGGCCGGTCAGAAAGCGAAACAGCCCCGTCGCCTCGTTCGAGGTCGAGAAATGCACGCCCTTGGCCCCCCAAAGGGTCCCAAGCCGCTCGCGCAGCTCGATCGCCTCGGTGCTGATCTTGCGCGCAAACAAATAATCCTGACGCAAGAGCAGGTCATATTGGTCATTATAGAACGTGACCGGCATGCCATAGTCGGTGAAAACCAGATAGGTCAGCGTGCGGTTGCGCAGCTCGGTGCGCGGCACAACATGGGGCACGATGGTCTGAAAGAACGTCTCATCCGGGATCCATGTGGTCGAGAAGAAACGCAGCACATCCGGACGCTGGTCGCAGAACTCCAGCACCTTTTCAATGGTTTGCCGACGAAGACACCACCATTGAGAACCAATCATCACCTGAATGTCGGCTGGCACTTTGCGCGTCAGCTTCAGCTTTTGCTGGATCGCCAGCGAGGCATAATAAAGCCGCGACTGGGTGCGCTCGTTGAACCAATACCGATAGATCAGACGTTCTTCCTTGAGGCCCGTCTTGATCCAGTTCGATTTGAAGAAGTCATTATGCTCGATATAGTCGCATTCGCTGGCATCCAGAAACTCATGCGCATATTCGGCGGATTTGATGGGCTGGCAGTCGCCCGACAACATGTAGAAATGGGTCGCCGTCGGAAAGGCATCGACGGCCGCACGCACCGCTGACAGCGTTGCCGCAACCAATGACCATTCGCCCCAGCCACATTTGTGCCGCTTTTTGACGAAGGTGACCGAGGGGTTATCCGCCAGTGCCGTCTGAATTTCGGCAAAAGTCGTCGGATCGGCACTTGCGTCGAAATGGATCGACACGAAATCCCCCGAGAAGGTCAGCCGCCGTGCTTGGGCAATAATCCCCGGCGCATCCTTATGACACAGCAGAATAAAAGCGATTCTGGCCATCTTACGCCCCCCTCGCCGTGCCTTTGGTCGATCTATACATTCGTAGGAAAGGTCCTGACTCAATTGCTTTCCGTCTCTAACGATTTTAGCAGCTAGGGCAAGCGCCCCGGCCAAAACCTGCCAAGATGCAGCCATACCGGGAAAAGACCCCTAGGCGGGTCAATCTGGTGGCCTGCCTGGCGGGAAAGCGACCTGGGGCTGATAAAGGGGATGGTGGCGATGGATTTCAAAGACGTATGGATGACGCAAAACGCAAGCCTGCTTTACAGGGTTGTGCCCAAATGCGCCTGCTCATCCATCGGGCAGATCATGTATCTGTCGGATAATGGCGTGACCTATGAGGGCGATATCCACGATTCGGAGGAAGGCCTGCACAAATGGTCACAACCCGAATCCCGCGAGGCGATGCTGGCTGCCATCCAGTCGCAAAAACCGTTAAGCTTTACCTGTGTGCGCAATCCCTATGGGCGCATCCTGTCGGCGTTTTTTGATAAAATTGCCGGGATTCAGCGCAATGGTAAGCGTTACCGCGCCAATTTCGTGCCCCAGTTGATGCAGCGCTATGGCATCGAGGTCGGATCACCCGAAGAAGGTTTCGACTTCGACCAGATCAAAAGCTTTCGCCGCTTTTTGCTTTATGCACGCGACACCATTCGCTTTCGCCGTCCCGCCGATGCCGATATCCACTGGGAGGCCATGTCGCCGAAACTTTCGGGTTTTCTGGTGAATGGCGGCTATTTCGATCAGATTTTCCATGTCGAGAACTTCAACGCCGGCATGCAAACGGTTTTGGACAGCGCCAGCCCCGCCATCCCGATCGATGTGGCAAGTTTTCCGCGCTATAATGAATCCTCGAACCACGGCCCCAAGCGCGCCCATCCGATCAGCGCCTATTTCGACGATCTGTCGCATCATCTGATCTGGGAAATCTACAAGCAGGACTTCCAGCTTTATAAATATGATTTCGACGATCCGGATCGGCAAAAGCCCCTGTCCGAGGTCGATCTCCAAGAGGTGAACGCCCGGCTTTTGGTCTAAAGCCCGGTGTTTGGTCCAAAGATTGTCAGGAAATGATGGCAAATTCAGCCAATCTGCCTTTTTCTCTTGCACCTTGCGCGAATAACGCTAGTTTCTCGCGTTCATTTGACCGGCGGGGCAGCCCCAGGCCGCGGCCCCTTTTGACTTGCGGGCATCGCTGACCTGGCCTATTGGCTCACATCGATCATAAACGCACAACTCGGGGCCTTCCTTTCCGGATCCGCCCCCCGAACCACCCGAGGTTGAGACATGGCCGTCCCTCAGAACCGAGTTACACGCTCACGCCGTAACATGCGTCGCTCGCACGATGCACTTGTTGCTGGTAACCCGAACGAATGCACCAACTGCGGCGAATTGAAGCGCCCGCACCACGTTTGCCCGTCCTGTGGTCACTACGCTGACCGCGAGGTCGTCGCTCAGGCGAACGAAGTCGATCTGGACGACGACGCGGCATAATCGGAAGACCCGCGGACATGTCCCCGGCTGAGTCCACAATACCGCCGCTGGCTGCCCCGATCCGGGGCGGCGTCGTGGTGTCGGTTGACGCTATGGGGGGGGATCGCGGTCCCTCTGCCGTGGTTGCCGGCATCGCGGCCAGTGCTGCCGAGAATGCGCAACTCCGCTTCATCGTCCACGGACCTGAAGCAGAGCTGAGCAAGCTGATCGCGCAGCATAGCGGCTTGGCTGAACGCTGTGTCATTCGCAATGCCGAAGGCGTTGTGACGATGCACGACAAGCCAAGTCAGGTCGTCCGCAATGGCGACGGGACAAGTATGTGGTCCACGATCGAATCTGTCCGCACGCATGAAGCTTCCGTTGCCGTGTCCTGCGGCAATACCGGCGCGCTGATGGCGGTGTCGATGATCCGGCTGCGCAAGCTGCCCGGCGTCAACCGCCCTGCCATCGCCTGCCTGTGGCCCTCGCGTAATCCGCAGAGCTTCAACATCATGCTGGATGTCGGCGCAGATGTCCGCGCGGATGCCCCTGATCTTTTGCAATATGCCCTGATGGGTTCCTCCTACGCGCGCAACGGGCTTGGGGTTGAACGTCCGCGGGTCGGGCTGATGAATGTCGGCACCGAAGAGCATAAAGGCAAAGCCGAGCTGAAACAGGCGCAAGAGCTGATCTCTGCTGCCGCAGCTGACGGAAATTTCGAATATATCGGCTTTGTCGAAGGCGGCGATTTGGCCTCGGCCAAGGTCGATGTCATCGTCATGGACGGCTTTACCGGCAATATCGCGCTGAAAACCGGCGAAGGCACGGCCAAGCTGGTTGGTGAATTTCTGAAAGATGCTTTCAGCAATTCGATTCTATCCAAATTCGCGGCCCTTCTGGCGATGTCATCGCTCAAGCGGCTGCAAACCCGTATCGATCCGCGTCGGGTCAATGGCGGGGTCTTTCTGGGCCTGAACGGCACGGTGGTGAAATCGCATGGTTCGGCGGATGCGACCGGGGTTGCTGCGGCAATCCGACTGGCCTCGCAACTGTCGCAATCGGGCTTTCAGGATCGCCTTGCCGCCCGCGTGGCCCATGCTGCTGCCCCCGAGGCCGCAGCAACAGATAATACTACCGCCTCGGCAGATGCCGCAGCGGCCTCGCAATCGGAGAGCCAGCAATGATTCGTCGCTCGGTCGTACGGGGGACGGGTCACTACCTGCCCGAACGCATTGTTGAAAACGACTTTTTCGCCCAGCAGCTGGACACGTCGGATGAATGGATTCGCGCGCGTACCGGAATCGCGCGCCGCCACTTTGCCGCCGATGATCAAAGCACCAGCGATTTGGGCATTCTTGCCGCCAATGCAGCCCTAGCCAATGCCGGCCTGACGGCTGCAGATATTGACGCGGTTGTCGTCGCCACCTCGACCCCTGATCTGACCTTTCCATCGGTTGCGACGATGGTTCAGGCGGGCATCGGCATGGAACGTGGCTTCGCTTTTGACATTCAGGCGGTCTGCGCGGGCTTTATCTTTGCGCTATCGACCGCTGATGCGCTGATCCGTGGTGGTCAGGCGGATCGCATTCTGGTGATCGGCGCCGAGGTTTTCAGCCGGATCTTGGATTACACCGACCGCTCGACCTGTGTGCTGTTTGGCGATGGCGCAGGCGCGGTCATCCTTGAGGCGGCACAAGGCGAAGGCACGCAGGCCGATCGCGGTATTCTGGCCCTGGATCTGAACAGTGACGGCCGCCACCGCGATCTGCTTTATGTTGATGGCGGCGTGGCCACCACCGGAACCGCCGGACATCTGCGTATGCAGGGCAACCTTGTCTTTCGTCATGCCGTTGAAAAGCTTGCCGCGACAGCCCATCAGGCGCTGGACCGGGCTGGCATTTCCCCCGAGGCGGTCGACTGGCTGGTGCCGCATCAGGCCAATATCCGCATTATCGAGGCCACTGCCAAAAGAATGGGCCTGCCGATGGAAAAGGTCGTGCTGACGGTTGCCGATCACGGCAACACCTCGGCTGCATCCATCCCCTTGGCACTATCAGTTGCCAATGGCGAGGGCCGCTTCAAGGCAGGCGACATTCTGGTGGCCGAAGCGATTGGCGGCGGTCTTGCCTGGGGCAGCGTCGTTCTGCGCTGGTAAAACGCGCCGTTATTTCAGCTGCGAATCTTTTGAGCCGCGTCGGTTATAGCCCCCGCGCGCACGGAAGGCGTGATCGCGATCGCTTTGGCAGCTGACGCAAAGCCTGACACCGGGAATGGCCTCGCGCCGTGCCTTTGGAATCGGATCACCGCATTCCTCGCATTCGCTCAAACTGGTGCCGCGCAACGCTTCGCGCTCGGCGCGCATACGCGCCAGCTCATCCGCAATCGAGGCTTCGATCTGTTCGTTCACCGCGCCGTCGCGCGACCATCCGCCTGCCATTTCACCCCTCCTGCGTTTCATCAGGGCGCGAACCACCCTGGGCCAGAGATAAGATAGGGGACCGAGGCCAAAGTTCAAATCAACCGAAGGTTCTGCCCGCTTTCCGTCGGAAACTGAGGTGGCGAAGGAGGGGCGCCGGGATGCTTTTTATCAATCCCGCCTTCAGCCTTCGGGATAGATTTTAAACGGCCAAGCGCCTTTTGCGCGACTTCCAAGGCCGATTTCACGCCAAATTGGTTGTAAGACGCGAATATTGCAGCGATTTTGCGGGCATCAGGGAACGCAATTGGGTGGCCGTTGTTGACTTGCCAAGCTAAAGTCCGCATCCTGACGCCCATTCGAAAGGTAGATCTCATGAGCGACTCCACTTTGACCCGCATGGATCTGGCCGAGGCCGTGTTCCGCGACGTCGGTCTTTCTCGTCACGAATCGGCCCAGCTGGTCGAAAGCGTGCTTGGCCATATCTCGGACGCCCTTGTGCGCGGGGAACAGGTCAAAATCTCGTCTTTCGGGACCTTCTCGGTTCGCGACAAAAACGAGCGTATTGGCCGCAACCCCAAGACCGGGGAAGAAGTCCCGATCACTCCGCGCCGCGTCCTGACTTTCAGACCCTCGCATCTGATGAAAGATCGCGTGTCGGCCGGCAACAAACGCTAAGCCGTATGACCAAAGCGCCCGAGGCCTTTCGCTCGATCGGTGAGGTATCCCGCCTTGTGGGCGTGGCGACCCATGTCCTTCGCTACTGGGAGGGGCAGTTCACCCAGCTGTCGCCGGTCAAGCGGGCTGATGGGCGGCGCTACTATCGCCCCGAAGATATCAAGCTGGTGGCCGGGCTTTGTCAGGTCCTGCGCGAAGACGGTCTAAGCATTCGCGGTGCCAAGCGCCTGATTGCCGAGGACCGTGGCGCAGGTCTGCGCCAGATCGGGGCGGCCCGGCTGGGCGAGGGTATGGGCGATGGCGCCCTTGCAACCACTCGCACGGCCGTGCGCCTTGCGGTGCCAGACGCGCCGATGCAGCATCCACCGCCTCTGGCCGCCTCAGCGCACGATGAGCGGCCACAGGCACAGCCTTCTCATGCCAAGGCTATCCCGAACGATGTGCCATCGGTTGCGCGGCACGAAGACCCGCCGCGCGAAACCGCCCCTTTGACGCAAACGCTTGAGCCAGCTGGTGATTTGAAGGCTGCCGATTTGCACGGCTCTGATTTGCAGACCTCTGCTGCGGCGATCGAGGCATCAAAGCCAGCTCAGCCCAGCTTGACCGATGAGACAGCGCAAACATCGCCTGTGTCTGTCCTGCCGTCTGCCCCTGAACCTGCCCGCCCGTCTGCGGGGGATGCTCAGGCCCCTGCTGGGGAACAGCTCGAGGCCGCCGACACCAAGGTCGAGGCACCGGCAACGCCACCCCCTGCCCCGCATCAGCATCCTGGCACACCGACAAAGCCCGAACACGCAAGCTTGCCGCAAAGCGCGCAAGGGGCGCCAGATCTGCACCCTTCTTACGATCCGGCCCGTGGCGGCCCAAATGGCGCCTATTTCGTGAAGCCGCGCCATCAGGTCGTACCGATTCCCGATCAAGAGTGGCTTGCCAGCCTTTCAGCGACGCTGACCACGCTTCTGGCCCGCCAAGAGCCCCTGCCAGAACAGGCGCGTGCCCTGCGCCATGCGCTTGGCGACCTGCGTTAAGGCCCATGATTCCGCGATTTTCCGGCGCTTTTCACTTTCTTCAAAATTCTGTCGAAAAATCAGGCCATGGCCCCTTGTGCTGCCCCTCAGGATCGATCTATATGCGCCGTGTCGGGCCGTGGCGCAGCCTGGTTAGCGCGTCCGTCTGGGGGGCGGAAGGTCGAGAGTTCGAATCTCTCCGGCCCGACCAAATCAGAAACGCTCATCTCCTTGCGGAGGTGAGCGTTTCCGTTTTCACGGAGACCTCATGAACGGCGTTTTACCCGACCTGGCCTTGCGCGCGTTGATCGAGAATGGTTCGATTTCCGCAAGCCAACCGATCCTTGCTGAACAAATCCAACCCGCCAGCCTTGATCTTAGATTGGGGCAAAGCGCGTGGCGGATCCGGGCCTCATTTTTGGCGGGCCGTGATCGGCTGGTCTCTGAGCGCCTGGCCGATTTCGAGATGCACCGCATGGATCTAAGCGGTGGTGCCGTTCTGGAAAAAGGCTGCGTCTATCTGGTGCCGCTGATGGAGCGTCTGCGCCTGCCCAAGGGGCTTGATGCCGTCGCCAATGCCAAATCTTCGACCGGGCGACTGGATCTGCTGACGCGACTTGTCACCGATAATGGCACCGAATTCGATCGCCTGCCCGAAGGCTATGATGGCCCGCTTTACGCCGAGATCTGCCCGCGCTCATTTTCGGTGCTGGTGCGTCCGGGCATGCGCCTGAACCAGCTGAGGCTGCGGCGCGGTCAGGCCATCTTGAATGATGCCGAGCTTTCGGCCCTGCACGCAAGCGAGCCGCTGGTAACGGGCGAGGCGCTGATTGACGAGGGGCTGGGCTTCTCGGTCGATCTACGCCCTGCCAGCGGCGATCTGGTGGGCTATCGCGCCCGCCCGCACACCGGGGTTATCGATCTGGACCGTATCGGCGCCTATCCGGCGCGCGATTTCTGGGACGAGTTGCACAGCGATGACGGCAGCCTGATCCTTGATCCCGGCGCCTTTTATATTCTGGTCAGCCGCGAGGCCGTTGCCATTCCCCCCGACTATGCGGCTGAAATGTCGCCTTATCTGGCGATGGTTGGTGAGTTTCGCGTGCATTATGCGGGCTTTTTTGATCCAGGCTTTGGCCATGGCATCAGCGGCCAAGGCGCGCGCGGCGTGCTTGAGGTCCGCTGCCACGAGGCACCCTTTGCGCTTGAGCATGGTCAGGTCGTGGGCAGATTGGTCTATGAGCGGATGGCCGAACGCCCCGGACGCCTTTACGGCAGCGGCATTGCCTCGAACTATCAAGGTCAGGGTTTGAAATTGGCCAAGCAGTTTCGCTAGGCCAATCGATCCGTTTTGGGCGTTAAGCCGATAGGATAGGTTTTGGGGCGCTGATGCGCCCCTACCTGCCCATAATCACCCTATCAGACAGCTTGTCCGGCAAACCGGCCCTTAGCGGCCTTTGCGGGTCACCCGTGCCGCCTGACGCGAGCGTTTGGCGGCTGCGCGGGCAGCCTTTTGCTGCGGTGTCGCCACGGAGGCCTCGGATGCGGTGCGCGTGGCCTTGGCCGCGCCTTTGGCGGGCTGGTTCAGGCCTTTGACCGCGCGGCGCATTGCCCAATTGCTCATCTTGCGGGTGAAAAACCGTGAAATCTGGTTAAGAATGTTGCTCATGGCTCGGCCTATCCTGGCGTTATTCGTCTTCGAAGAAGTCTTGGGTGGTGGCGTGATCATCATCCTCGGAGAGTGGCGAGGGGAAGATGCTGGCGGCAATGCTATCGGCAGGCGGGCGCGATTCCAGAAGGCCCGCTGCGCGCAGTTCGGACAGGCCCGGCAGATCGCGCGCGCTTTCCAGCCCGAAGTGATCCAGAAAATCATCGGTCACAACAAAAGTGACAGGACGGCCCGGCGTCATGCGCCGCCGCCCAATACGGACCCAGCCCATTTCGATCAGCTGATCAAGCGTGCCCCGGTTGACGGCAACACCGCGGATCTCTTCGATTTCGGTCCGGGTGACGGGCTGGTGATAGGCGATGACCGCCAAAGTTTCGGTCGCCGCGCGCGAGAGCCTGCGATTTTCAATCGCATCTTCTTGCATAAGAAATCCCAAATCGGCAGAGGTGCGAAACACCCATGCCTCGCCCACACGGGCCAGCTGGACACCGCGCCCCTCATAGCGAACCCTGAGGCCGTAAAGCACTTCGGCCGGCTGACACCCCTCGGGCAGGCGTGCCGCGATCTGGCGCAGGGTCAGAGGGGTGGATGAGGCAAACAAAATCGCCTCGACCATGCGCTCTTGCTGATGCAGCGGCGGCGCAGGGATCGGCGCATCCGCCGCGTCATCGGGTTCCTGATGGGGGGGTGCAGAGATTTCGTTCACGTCGGTCCGGGGGGTTGGGCGCGCCGTCGGATGGTGATCGGGGCGAAGGTTTCGGATTGGCGAATTTCAATGGCGCCCTGACGCGCAAGTTCAAGCGAGGCCGCGAAAGTCGCTGCTGTAGCCGAGCGGCGGCGCTTGGTGTCGGCGCCCCAGTCATCGGGCAGAAACTGCGCCAATGTGGTCCAGTCGCCGCTAAAGCCGATCAGCCCGCGAAGCCGCTCGAGCGCTTGCTCCATCGTGAAAATATCGCGGCGATCAAAAGCGAAGGGGCGAAATTCATCTTTGGTGCGCAGCCGTGCATAGGCCCGCATCAAATCGATCAACCCGGCCTGCCAGCGCGTCTGGCGGTTTCGGGTGATATTCTCGGGCGCGCCACGGGCAAAACGCTGATGGCCCAGCCGGTCACGCGCCATCAGCCGGGCCGCGGCTTCGCGCATGGCATTGAGGCGTTCGAGCTGGAAGGCAAGATGGGCGGCCATATCCTCGGCAGAAGGGCCTTCGGCGGCCGGATCGGGGGGCAGCAACAGCCGGGATTTGAGAAAGGCCAGCCAAGCTGCCATCACCAGATAATCCGCGGCCAGCTCGATGCGCAAAGCGCGGGCTTTTTCGACAAAGCCCAGATATTGCTCGGCGAGATCACGTACCGAGATCGCCATGAGATCGACCTTTTGCATCCGTGCCATGGTTAGCAAAAGATCCAACGGGCCTTCGAAGCCCGAGACATCGACAACCAGTACCTCTTCTGCGCGACGCTCGGCGACGCCGGGCTGGGGCGCAGCAGCATTGCCCCCATCGCCCCCTTGAGAAGCGGCGGTCGGGCTGATCAATGCCGCGAGAGGGGAAGTATCGCTGTCAGTGCGCATCGGCGTGAGGTTTATCGGCTGCTGGGTTTCAAGACGTTTGGCGGCGAGACGGGCCAGCACAGGCTGAGCCAAGAATGGGTGGAAGAATCGGCAATGCAGGGGCCGCTGTCAACTTGGGTGTCGCGCAACTTGCAAGGCAAGGCAAGCCGGGGCCTGCTGCCCCGGACCCCGCGGGTATTTGGATGACAGAGACGTCAGGCGAGGCCACCCAGCGCGCGCAATTCAGAGCGAAGATCGCCGAGATCCGCATCATCAGGCGCGCGCCGCATTGCAAGAGCCTGAGCGGCGCGTTTCTGGGCCTTGGGCGTCAGCTGGCCGGATGCATCTGCAATTGCCGCCATCTGCTCGAGGCTTTCATTGCAGCTGAGCACCACATCGCAACCGGCAGAAATTGCAGCGCGGGCGCGCTCGCTTGGTGTGCCCGACAGCGCCTGCATGCCGATGTCATCGGTCATCAGAAGCCCGTCAAAGCCGATACGTTCCCGGATCAGGCGGATTGCCGCATCAGAGGCCGTGGCGGGTTGATCGTCGAGCTCGCTGATACGGATATGGCAGGTCATGGCCAAGGGCAGATTGGCGAGTGCGCGGAAAGGCACGAAATCCGAGGCATCAAGATCTTCGAGTGAGGCATCGATCACAGGCAGATCATGGTGGCTGTCGACGCGGGTGCGGCCATGACCGGGAAGATGTTTCATCACCGGCAAAACGCCTGCCGCCATCAACCCATCGGCTGCTGCCCGACCCAGAAGCGTCACCATTTCCGGATCCTGACCAAAGCAGCGGTTCATCAGGAAAGGGTGGGTTTCAGGATTGGCGATGTCCAGACCCGGCGCACAATCGCAATCAATGCCCATCTCGTGCAATTCGGCGCCCAGAAGGCGATATTGAAGCCAGACCGCCCTTTGGCCCAGCCGGGCAATATCCATCGGCGCGGCAAAATCCGTCCAATGGGGCGCGCGCATCCGCTGGACGCGGCCGCCCTCCTGATCGATCAGGATCGGGGCCTCGCGACCAAGGGTTGCACGCAGCTCGGAGGTCAGGCGGCGCAGGCGATCGGGGGTGTCGATGTTACGACCAAAAAGGATGAAGCCCCAGGGATTGGCCTCGCGAAAAAAGGCCCGCTCGTCTGCGGAAAGCTCGGGGCCGGCGATCCCCCCGAGGATTGTCGCGCCGGCCACTGTTTCTTGGGTCACGTTCTTGCCTTCATGGCTTACTTGGCCGTTGCGGGGATACAATCGATGCCCTCGGCAATCAGCGCGGCACAGAAACGACGCGCCTCGTCGCGGCTTTCAAAACCGGCGGCACGCAGGCGCCAGAAGGTACGACCACCGCTTTCAGCTTTCTGGATGACCTGCGCTTTGCCAGCAAACAGAGCACCAAATTTGCGCGAGACGCGGCCCCATTCACCATCGGCCAAAGCATTGCTGTCAAAAGCACCGATCTGCACCATGGCCGCACCCGATGAGATCGCCGAAGGGGCAACTTTCGGAGCAGGCGCCGGGGCGGCTGCAGCGGTTTGGGTCACAGCGGCAGGAACCCGGGTCGCGGCCTCGGTTGGCGCGGGGGCTGCACGGCGCGGACGCGGTGCCGGACGCGCCGAAATCTTGACGGCTGCGGGTGGCGGCGCGGCGGCGGCAGCTGCCTCGGTCAGGGCGACATTGATCGCATCGGTATTGGCGGCCTCGCCTTCGAGATCGGTCACCGCCTCATTGGCTGGCGTTTCCGAAACGGGCGTGGTCGGAGTATCGGCCAAAGCGGCCAGGCGGTCGGCCTCGAGTGCAGCGGCGGCTTTGGCGGCAGCTTCGGCGGCTGCGGCCTCGGCATCGGGGCGTGCGATCACGCGCGCGCTGGTTTCATTGACCGGCAGATCGACATCGCGCGAGGGGGCGCGCGCAGTGGCGCCAAGATTGCCCATGGCGACATCTTCTTCGCCCAGGCTGGTCGATTCGGGCGCGATGGCCACCTGATTGGTCGGACGCGTATCCGCGCCAGCCGCCACAGAATTGACAGCCAGCCCGGTATGGGCGCTGAGTTCGCCGCCGGGATTATCGGGGGCCGAGCGCGCCTCGCCTTCGATCGCACGGATCACCGGCACACCCGAGACATCGCGGACCACCAGCTTATAGCCCCAGACCAGCAGCATGACCATAAGACCGACCGAGATCAGCGCGCCCAGATATTGGGTAAAGCGCCCGACCCGCCCGATGACCGAGCCGCTTTGAGCAAGAAGACCCTCATCGGCATTGGTATAATAGCGCTGCTCGTCCCATTGGGGATCGCTTTGCCAATCCTCGGCATCCGCGTCGTAACGGGGATCTTGCCCATGCGGATCTTGACCATAGGGATAGTCGCGTACCTGCCGGGGCTGCGCGCCAACGAATCCGCCAGCGCGGAAATCAACCACTGCCATGTCCTGCCTGCCTGCCGGTTGATCCGGCGTCAATCGTTCACTGCTCAATGCCGGTTCAGCGCCTTGATCAGCGCATTTCGGTCGCCGGCTTCACCCCAAGAATACCAAGCCCGGCTGAAATGACAACGCCGACAGCACGAGCCAATGCGATTTTCGCGGCGGTCGCGGTCAGGTCGCCCTCTTGCACAAAGCGCAGCGACAACTCGTCATTGCCACGGTTCCACAGCGAATGCAGGTCGGAAGCCAAGTCATATAGGAAGAATGCAATCCGATGCGGCTCATTGGCGCGCGCCGAGATTTCAATAATGCGTGGCCATTCTGCAACTTTTTTCGCCAGATCAAGCTCGGCCTGATGATCGAGTTTGGACAAATCGGCCTTTGCCAAAGCAGCATCCGATGTGTCGACGCCCAAGTCCCCGGCGCGTTTGAGAACCGAATTGACCCGCGCGCTTGCGTATTGGACATACCAGACCGGGTTGTCCTTGGACTGCTCCAGCACCTTGTCAAAATCAAAGTCCAGCGCCGCATCATTCTTGCGCGTCAGCATGTGGAAGCGGGTCACATCCGGGCCAGCCTGCTCGACGACATCGCGCAAGGTGACAAAGGTCCCTGCCCGCTTGGACATCTTAAAGGGCTCGCCGTTCTTGAACAGTTTGACCAGCTGGATCAGCTTGATGTCCAAGGGAACGCGCCCGCCAGAAAGCGCACGAACCGCCGCAGTCATGCGTTTGACATATCCGCCGTGATCCGCGCCGAAAATATCGATCAGCTGATCAAAGCCACGGTCGATCTTGTCCCAGTGATAAGCGATATCAGGGGCGAAATAGGTCCAGGCGCCGTCCGATTTCTTGACGGGGCGATCGACATCATCACCGTGCAATGTCGAACGGAAAAGGGTCTGCTCGCGCGGCTCCCAATCCTCGGGGGTCTTGCCTTTCGGCGGCTCGAGTACGCCCTCGTAGATCAGCCCCTCGTCTTGCAGGCGCGCAATCGCGGCCTCGATCCGGCCGGTACCGTAAAGCGCCTTTTCCGAGGAATAGACATCCATCTCGACGCCGATCATCGCCAGATCCTCGCGGATCATCGCCATCATCTCGGCGGTCGCGAAATCGCGGACATCGTTCAGCCACACGGATTCGGGCTGGTCGATCAGGCTGGTGCCATATTTTTCTTTAAGCTTTTGGCCGACCGGGATCAGATAGTCACCGGGGTAAAGCCCCTCGACGATCTGCGGCTCAAGGCCATTGGCCTCGCGGTAACGCTCATAGGCCGAACGTGCCAGCACATCGACCTGTGCGCCGCCGTCGTTGATGTAATATTCACGCGTAACGTCATAGCCCGCGAAATCCAGCAGAGCCGACAAAGCATCACCAAAGACCGCACCGCGCGTATGGCCGACATGCATCGGTCCGGTCGGGTTGGCGCTGACGAATTCAACGTTGACCTTTTGCCGCGCACCCAACGTCGAGCGACCGTAATCGGCGCCCTCATTCAGGGCGTTGCGCACCACATTCTGCCAATTTTCGGCAGCGATACGCATATTCAAAAAGCCCGGCCCGGCAACCTCGGCGGCCGTGATGCGAGGATCTTGGCGCAACAGTTCAGCCAAGGCATCGGCAATCTCGCGAGGCTTTTTGCCGGCGGGCTTTGCCAGCACCATCGCGGCATTGGTGGCCATATCACCATGCGCCGGATCGCGCGGCGGCTCGACGGTGACAGCAGCCATGTCCAGACCTTCGGGCAGATCGCCCTTGGCTACAAGTTTGCTTAGCGCGTCAAGGACCAGCGTGCGAATATCGGAAAACAGGTTCATGGGATCCATCCTAGATTACCCTGCGGGATAACCTTGCGAGCAAGGGGCAGTCAACCTACGGCGCACATTCTGTGCATATCCCCAGTGAATTAGCGCGATGAAAACGAAAAATTCGCCGCGCCCGCCTCTGGGGCGCAGCTTTGCGGGGCGGCTCGCCCCGAATGTATAGCCCCGGCTGGCGTCCATTCCCCCTCGCCCGCATGTGGTTGGGATGATAGATGGTTGACAGGCGCGATTGTGATCACGATTGACGCTGGCGCACATTTAAGGTAGTGGCCAAGCATCGCATTCGGCGATTTTCACAGGGGCGTTTGGAAAATGCGTCCCGATTAAGCCGACAAGCCCGACGCTTGTCAGCTGTTCCGGACACTCAAGCACCCAGACGAAAGCCCTGATGACCAAGTTTACTGACCTTAAGCTGGACCCCAAGGTCCTGAAGGCAATCGCCGAGGCCGGCTATGACAGCCCGACCCCGATCCAGGCTGGCGCAATCCCGCCCGCATTGGAAGGCCGCGATGTCTTGGGCATTGCGCAGACCGGAACCGGCAAAACCGCCAGCTTCACGCTGCCGATGATCACCTTGCTTGGCCGTGGTCGCGCCCGTGCGCGCATGCCGCGCAGCCTGGTTCTGGCACCGACTCGCGAACTTGCGGCCCAGGTTGCCGAGAACTTTGATGTCTACGCAAAACACACCCGCCTCACCAAAGCGCTTTTGATCGGCGGCGTATCCTTTGGCGAGCAGGACAAGCTGATTGACCGCGGCGTCGATGTGCTGATTGCCACGCCCGGCCGCCTACTGGATCATTTCGAGCGCGGCAAACTGCTGCTGACCGGCGTTCAGATCATGGTCGTCGACGAGGCAGACCGCATGCTGGACATGGGGTTCATCCCCGATATCGAGCGCATCTTCCAGCTGACGCCATTCACGCGCCAGACCCTGTTCTTCTCGGCGACGATGGCGCCCGAGATCGAACGCATCACCGATACCTTCCTTCATTCGCCCGAGCGGATCGAAGTGGCGCGTCAGGCGACGACCTCTGAGACCATTACGCAGCGCTTGATCGAAATCGTCCCCACCCGCAAAGACCAGACCGCCAAGCAAAAGCGCGAGCTTTTGCGTGCGCTGATCGATGCCGAAGGTGACAAGCTGCAAAACGGCATCATTTTCTGCAATCGTAAAACCGATGTAGATATCGTCGCCAAGTCATTGAAAACCCATGGCTATGACGCGATGCCCATTCACGGCGACCTTGACCAAAGTCAGCGCACCCGCACGCTGGAGGACTTCCGCGAGGGCAAGCTGCGGATTTTGGTGGCCTCGGATGTGGCGGCGCGTGGTCTTGACGTGCCTTCGGTCAGCCATGTGTTCAACTTCGACCTTCCCAGCCATGCCGAGGATTATGTCCACCGTATCGGCCGCACCGGTCGCGCCGGTCGTCTGGGAACGGCAATCTCGATCGCAACGCCTTTTGACGAAAAGCTGCTGGCGGCGATCGAAAGCCTGGTGAAACAAAGCTTGCCGCGCGGCGATCTGCCCGAGAACTTCTCGCTGTCCGCAGCCGCCCAAAGCGCACCGCGCCCGCATGGTCAGGGTCAAAATGGTGGCCGTGGCGGACGCAATGGCACGAATGGTCGCGGCCGACAGCGCCGCAGCCATCCGCGCGATCATGAACATGGCGAAGAGGCTGCAATGGTGCCCGTCGATCATCAGGTCACCGAGCAGGTTGCCACCGTCGAGCCGCAAAAGGCCGAGGACGTCCGTCCCGCTTCCATCGCCACCGAAACTGCCCGTGAAAATGGTCGCGAAAATCGCCGTGAGAACGGTCGTGAGAATGGCCGCGAAAACGGTCGCGAGCATGGTCGGGAAAACGGTCGCCGTGATGACAAGCGCCGTGACAACCGTGACGACAATCGTCGCCACGAGACCCGCAGCGAAGAGCCGCGTCACGAGCCTCGCCATGAACCCCGGACCGAACAGCGAAACGAGCGCCACCGCGATCATCGCCGTGACGACCGTCATGCGGTCGTGGGCATGGGTGATCATGTTCCGGACTTTATGCTGCGCAGCTTCCAGCCGGCATTCCTGGAAAATGAAACACCAGAAGCCGCAAAATCGGCAGATAACGCGGATCACGTCGAGATTATCGCGATTGAAACCCGCCCCGCTGCCGTCGAGCCGGTAGCGCCTGCCGCCCCGGCCCCGGTCGAGCATGTGGCTGTTGTGGCCCAGCCCGTCGCCTCCGAGCCGGTCGCTGTCGTCGAGAAAGCCGAAACGGCCCCGACCGCCGAAGCACCCGAGGCTGTTGCAGCCGTCGAGGCCGCAGCAACCCGCACGCCGGCGCGTAAAACCCGTAGCCGTGCCAAAGCAGCGAAACCTGCAAGCACCACGGACGCCCCGGCTGGTGATGAGCCGATCACAGAAGCCGCAGCACCCGCGCAAGACGCGGTTGCAGACGAAGCCCCTGTGAAAAAGGCACCTCGCAAGCGCGCCCCGCGCAAAACGGCGAAACCTGCCGATGTCGCTGGCGCAGATAGCGAAAGCGCAGCCGCGCCCGCCGAGGCGGCCCCTGCGGCCACGCCGGCGACCGAAGGCCCTGCAGAAACCGCAGCTGAAACTGCCCCTGTCGAGGCGAAAAAGCCTGTTCGCAAGCGCGCGCCTCGTGCTCGCAAAGCAGCACCTGCTGCCGAGGAGGCCGCAACCACCGCGGCTGCACCCGAGGCATCTGGTGACGCCAAGCCCGCGGCAGCCGCCGAGGCATCTGGTGACGCCAAGCCCGCGGCAGCCGCCGAGGAATAAGCAGGAAGGCCATCATGGACGCCAATCTGATGGTTCGACTGCGTCGCCGCTTGCGCGCGCAACGGATTGGGTGGATGGCGTTCGATGTCCTTTTGGGATGCGCCGCAGCATTGGGCCAGGCACCTTGGGGTGTCTGGCCCCTGTCCATTCTGGCACTGTCCTTGCTGGTCTGGCGCGTCGCCCGCAGCCAAACCGCGCGCATCGGAGGGTTTCGCACCCTTTGCGCGGGCTTTGGCTATTTCGCGCTGGCCATGTTCTGGATCGTCGATCCTTTTCTGGTCGAGCCCGAGATCTATGGCTGGATGGCGCCTTTTGCCCTGTTTCTGATTGCCCTTGGCGGCGCCCTTTTCTGGGCAGTTCCCGGCTGGCTTGCCTTGCGCCTGACGACAGGTTTCAAGATGCGTGGTCTGGCCTTTGCTGCTGCAATCGTGCTGTCAGATTGGTTGCGCGGCTGGCTGTTCACGGGTCTGCCCTGGGCACTGACCGGACATATCTGGATCGATACTCCGGCGGGCCAATTTGCTTCAGTCGGTGGCAGCATTGGCCTCTCGGCGCTGACAATGCTGGCCGCGAGCCTTCCGATCTGGTGCTGGCGCGGCCCAAGCAGTCGCCTGCGCGGTGGCCTTGCGGGTGCGGTGTTATCCTGCCTTACGATCCTCGTCGCCTGGAGCTATGGCCTTGCCCGCCTTGCCGCGCCCGGCCCCGCAGATCATGCGCAAATCGTGCGACTGGTGCAGCCCAATGCGCAGCAACAGCTGAAATGGGACCCCTATTGGTCCGAAGTCTTTTACCTGCGTTTGTTGGACCTTTCGCATGGGCCAACGGATAATGGTCGCGCGCCCGATGTCGTGATCTGGCCGGAAACGGCCGTGAACTTTCTGCTGGAATATGCAGGCGACGCGCCCCAGCAAATCGCCCAATCCGCTGACACCACCGTACTGATGGGGGTTCAGCGTGTCGAAGGGACACGCTATTTCAATAGCATGGCCGAGATCCGCGCGGATGGCGCAATCGGTCAAATTTACGATAAATTCCATCTGGTCCCCTTTGGCGAATATACCCCTTGGGGAGATGCCATGTCGCGGCTGGGAATCTCGGCCTTTGCTGCGCGCTATGGCAATGGCTACACCCCCGGGCCGGGGCCGCAAAGCCTGCGCGGTTTGGGTGCAAATCTGCCCGCCGTTCAGGTGCTGATTTGCTATGAGGCGGTCTTTTCCCGCCATCTTCTGACCTCGGGACCAGAGCGGCCCGAATGGCTTTTGCAGATCACCAATGACGCTTGGTTTGGGACATTGTCAGGCCCCTGGCAGCACCTGGCGCAAGCGCGGCTGCGTGCCATCGAATCGGGGCTGCCCTTGATGCGCGCGGCCAATACCGGGGTCTCGGCCGTGATCGACGCACGTGGTGTCGTTCGGGCAGAGCTGGGGCTGAACCTTGAAGGCAGGATTGATGCAGCCCTTCCCGGCAGCTTTGCCCAAACCCCCTGGAGCAAGACCGGCGATTGGCCAATTTTGCTGATCACATGTCTGGTACTGGCCGGGTCTATCCTCGCAGATCGCCTAAAACGCAAGTCATCCCGAGGTTGACGTCCTTGACGGGGTGGCATATCGCTGATGGCTGACCGTCACAACGGCTTCCTGGCGTGACGGCTACTTTCAACGGAGCAACCCCATGTCCAGACAGAATTACGTGTTCACTTCGGAATCGGTTTCCGAGGGACACCCCGATAAACTTTGCGATCAGATTTCTGACGCCGTTCTTGACGCGCTCCTGACCGAAGACCCGCATGCCCGTGTAGCCTGCGAGGCATTTGCCACGACCGGACTGGTCGTCATCGGCGGCGAGATCGGTCTGAATGACAAAGATCGCCTCAGTGAATATATGAGCGGCATTGGCCAGATCGCCCGCGATGTCATCCGCGACATTGGCTACGAGCAGGATTCGTTCCATTGGAATACCTGCAAGGTGAAAAACGTCCTGCATGAACAATCGGCCCATATCTGGCAAGGCGTCAAGAATGACGCCGCCGGAGATCAGGGCATCATGTTCGGCTATGCCGTTGACGAAACGCCCGAGCTGATGCCCGCGCCGATCCAGTATTCGCATGCCATCCTGCGCCGCTTGGCAGAGGCACGCAAATCCGGACAAGAGCCGCAACTTGGACCGGACGCCAAATCTCAGCTAAGCCTTCGCTATGAGAATGGCCGGCCGGTTGAGGTGACAAGCCTGGTGCTTTCGCATCAGCACCACGATGAAAGCCTGACCTCGGACGACATTCGCGCCATCGTCGAACCCTATATTCGCGAAACGCTGCCAAAGGATTGGCTGACGGAAAATACCGAATGGTGGATCAACCCAACCGGTACATTTGTGATCGGTGGCCCGGATGGTGATGCGGGCCTGACAGGGCGCAAGATCATCGTCGACACCTATGGCGGCGCAGCACCCCACGGTGGCGGCGCGTTTTCGGGCAAAGATCCGACCAAAGTTGACCGCTCAGCGGCATATGCTGCACGCTATCTTGCCAAGAACGTCGTGGCGGCCGGACTTGCACGGCGCTGTGTCATTCAGGTGAGCTACGCGATCGGCGTCGCAAAACCTCTGTCAATCTATGCAGATACCTTTGGAACCGGCACGGTCCCCGAGGAGCAGATTGAACAGGCCATCTCCAAGGTCATGGACCTGTCGCCCAAGGGCATTCGGGAACATCTTGATCTCAACCGCCCGATTTATCGCCGAACGGCAGCATATGGTCACTTTGGCCGTGCGCCAGAAGCTGACGGTGGCTTCTCTTGGGAAAAGACCGATCTGGTAGATCCCCTTCTGAAGACGATCTGATCGTTTCTTGCCGATCAAAAACGACCGGGGGCTATGCGCCCCCGGACCCCGCAGGATAATTCTCATGGAAGAAAGAGTTTCTGCCGCTCGCTCGAGAAATGCGAGCAACTCATTTCTCTATCATTCTAAATACCCAAAGAGGGTGCCATCCAGAACAGAGGCAGCCCTCTTGGCAAAGCATTAGTCGCGAAAACTTTTGCTTTCCTTAATCTGATCCCAGGCCCAGACGACTTCTTGCAGGCGGTCCTCATCCGAGCGGTCGCCCCCGTTCATATCGGGATGCAGATCTTTGACCAATGATTTATATTGCTTACGGATTTCTCCGCGCGTCCAGCTGTCCTTCGCTTCAAGGATTTCAAGGGCTCGCCGTTCGCTTGGCGGCAAGCGCCGAAGATTGGCGCGTGCCCGCACCTCGGGGTTGGTGCCATTTGCTCCAAGAATTTCAAGCGGGTCATCGATGCCGTGACGCGCCCATTTTTGCTCTTGTGCAGCGCGGCCAAAGGGTTTGGTCGGGCGGTCCCAAACGGTTGCGTTATCCAGGAATTCCTGGAATTCCTCTTCGGATTGCCCTTGAAAATAGTTCCAATTCAAATTGTATTCGCGAACGTGATCCTTGCAAAACCAAAAATAATCATCCAGCGAACGCGGTGATTTTGGCGCGCGATATTGTCCGGGCTCGTTACAGCCCGCCTTGTCGCAGCGGCGTGTCGATGTCTCGAAAGCACCCGACATCCCGCGGCGGCCTTTAGCCCTGCGCTTCTTGTCGGAAGCGGCGGAAATATCGAACGCGAACGGATCCCTAGTGCTCATAGTGCCTGCCTTGTTTTCGTCGGGACCGATAGTTTAGGCTATTTCACGTCACTTTAAAGGGGGTTCGGGATGATAGCCGATGAGATGCGGATGAAACTGGCTACACTTCAGCCAGAGGTTATTGAAATCATAGACGAAAGCGAGGGGCATCGGGGTCACTCTGGTTTTCGTGAAGGCGGCGAGAGCCATTTCCGCATTCGCCTGACCTCGCCTGCTTTCGCCGGTTTGACCCGGATGGAGCGTCATCGGCTGGTTCACCGCACGCTTGGCGACATCGTTCCACGGGTCCATGCACTTGCGCTTGAGCTCAAGGAAAGCTGAGCCGTTAGCGCCCCCAGTCTTGCTGCACCGCCGGTGCAAGCGTAAAAGCCCGATCAACCCGTATATCGTCCCAAGGATATTTTCATGCCCACCACCGATTTCAATGACCGCATGCTGTCGCTCGGCCTCGCCCGCGTCAGCGAGGCAGCCGCACATGCCTCGGCCCTGCTGATCGGGCGAGGCGATGAAAAGGCCGCCGACCAAGCAGCCGTCAACGCCATGCGCGAACAGCTGAACATGCTGGACATCAAAGGCGTTGTCGTCATCGGCGAAGGCGAGCGCGACGAAGCACCGATGCTTTATATCGGAGAGGAAGTCGGCACGGGTCAGGGTCCTGAGGTTGATATCGCGCTTGACCCGTTGGAAGGCACGACCTTGACTGCCAAGGACATGCCCAATGCGCTGACCGTGATCGCCATGGCACCTCGCGGCACGCTGCTGCATGCGCCTGATGTTTACATGGACAAGTTGGCAATCGGTCCGGGCTATCCGAAAGATGTGGTCAGCCTTGACATGACCCCCACCGAGCGCGTCAAGGCACTGGCCAAGGCGCGCGGCGTCAAAGACAGCGACATCACCGTTTGCATCCTCGAGCGTCCGCGCCACGAGGATCTGATCGCCGAAGTGCGGGCAACCGGTGCAGCCATTCGCCTGATCACCGATGGCGATGTTGCCGGTGTGATCCATTGCGCCGAAGCCGAGCTGACCGGCATTGACATGTATATGGGTTCGGGCGGCGCACCCGAGGGGGTTCTGGCCGCCTCGGCGCTGAAATGTATGGGCGGGCAAATCTGGGGCCGTCTGTTGTTTCGCAATGACGACGAGCGTGGTCGCGCAGCGAAAGCGGGTATCACGGATCTCAACCGCATTTATTCGCGCGACGAGCTGGTCACTGCGGATGTTATCTTTGCCGCGACCGGCGTGACCAACGGCTCGATCGTGGCCGGCGTCAAGCGTGAGCCGCATTTCCTGCAGACGGAAACCATCCTGATGCGCTCGAAAACCGGTTCGGTGCGGCGCATGATCTATCGCAACCCCATCCGCGCCTAATTCACCCAGCTGCGGGCCATTCATTGTGGCCCGCAGCCCTTCGGCCAAGCTTTGCATGTGTTTTTACACGCGCATGCTTGCAAGCTCGCACCGGCTGGCGCAGAAATCACGCCATGAGTGCTTTCCTGAATGTTGAAAATTCGCTGACCGGTCGCCGCTGGCTTGCCCCGGACCCCGCGCTAGAGCGCGCGGCCGAGGCAATGGCTCAAGAGACGGGTCTTCCTTTGGCGATTGCGCGGGTCCTGGCTTCGCGCGGGGTGGCTGCGCTGGATGCCCCTGGCTATCTGGATCCGAAGCTGCGTGACCTTCTGCCCGATCCGCTGGCGCTGCGTGATATGGGCCCCGCAGCCGAGCGGTTGGTCAAAGCCGCGATAAAGGGGCAGAAAATTGCCATTTTTGCCGATTATGATGTCGATGGCGCGACCTCGGCGGCGCTGCTGATCGACTGGCTGCGGGCGCAGGGTCAGGCCGCCACGCTGTATATTCCCGACCGGATCGACGAGGGCTATGGCCCGAATGCCCCGGCCATCAGCCAACTGGCGCAAAACCATGATCTGATCATCTGCGTTGACTGTGGCACGCTAAGCCATGACGCCCTTGCCGCGGCAAAGGGGACGGATGTGATCGTGTTGGATCATCACCAGGGCGGCGAAACCCTGCCTCCGGCATTGGCGGTCGTTAACCCCAACCGCCAGGATGAGGATGGCACGCTTGGTCACCTTTGTGCGGCTGGTGTCGTTTTCCTGACGCTGGTTCAGGCCAATCGGTTACTGCGCACAGCCGGGCGTCCCCTGCCCGATCTGATACCGCTTCTGGACTTGGTCGCGCTGGCTACGGTCGCCGATGTCGCGCCCCTTGTTGGGGTGAACCGGGCCTTCGTGCGTCAGGGCCTGACGATCATGGCCCGACGCGAGCGGATCGGCCTGACTGCGCTTGCCGATGTTGCACGCCTTGATACCGCGCCCACGGCGTTTCATCTGGGCTTTCTTCTGGGGCCGCGCATCAACGCAGGCGGACGAATTGGCAAGGCAGATCTCGGGGCGCTTTGCCTTTCAACGACCGATCCACGTCAGGCCGCAACGCTGGCTGCACAGCTTGACGAATTGAACCGTGACCGCCGCACCATCGAGGCCGCCGTTCGCGACGAAGCCTTGGCACAGGTCGAGGCGCATCTCGCCCAGTCCGACAGCCCGTCACTGGCCTGGGCCGCCGGCGAGGGCTGGCATCCCGGGGTCGTGGGAATTGTCGCCGCGCGGGTCAAAGAGGCCGTCAACCTGCCCTCGGTGATCATCGGTATCGAACATGGAATCGGCAAGGGTTCGGCGCGGTCAGTCCCCGGGGTTGATTTGGGTCGCGCGATCCAGACCCTGGCGTCCGAGGGACTGCTGATCAAGGGCGGTGGCCATGCCATGGCCGCCGGGCTGACCGTCGCTGCCGACATGATCCCCGCTGCAATGCAGCGGCTCGAGGCCTTGCTGGCGCGCGAAATGGCCGAACGGACCGGAATCCACGATCTGCGCATCTCGGGCCTGCTGGATCCGCAGGGCGTCAGCGTTGAGCTGATGCAGATGCTCGAGCGGGCTGGCCCTTTTGGTCAGGCAGCATCCGCGCCACGCTTTGCCTTTGCCGATCAAATGGTCGAGGGCATTTCGACCATTGGGGAAAACCACCTGCGTCTGCGCTTTCGCAGCCCCGGATCGCCCGCGATCGAGGCCGTGGCATGGGGCGCCATGAACAGCCCCCTGGGCCCGGCCATGCTGGGTGCAAAGGGGCGTCGCTATCATCTGGTGGGCAAGCTCGAGCTTTCGCTTTGGGGGGGCAAGGAACGGGTGCGACTGCGCCTTGATGATGCGGCAGTCAGTGGCTGAACCAGAACGGAAAGCGCTTTGACAACTATTTTGTGTCAAAGTGCTTTTTCCCTCTTGCGAGCCCTCATGGGCTGGCCTAAACACCGCCTCACACCACGCGGGTAACACTGCGCGGCACTGGAATGGCCCGTTCGTCTATCGGTTAGGACGTCAGGTTTTCAACCTGAAAAGAGGGGTTCGACTCCCCTACGGGCTGCCATTTCCATCCAGAAAAAGACGACGCAGGGTTCCTTAAACGGAGCCCTTTTTCTTTGCCCGGATGTCTTTACCCGAATGCAAGACTGTCGATGACCCGCGCGGCCATCCGTTTGTCTTGCAAGGTTTTTCCCTGATCTCACGCCCCCAATTCAGCTTAGATCCAAAGTTTTGCGATAAAGTTAATGTCTCTGGGTCATTTGATGCAGTTTTGATCTTGCAGTGTCCGCCCCCCTGCCCTAAACACCGCCTCACACGACGCGGCGCAAGCTGCGCGGCACTGGAATGGCCCGTTCGTCTATCGGTTAGGACGTCAGGTTTTCAACCTGAAAAGAGGGGTTCGACTCCCCTACGGGCTGCCATTTCCACAATCTTTTCAATCAGATTACGCGACACCCAAGAAATGGGCAGCGGTTATTCTGATCGTCAAACATCCCTGCCTTATGCCTTATGTTCGATGGGCCGCCCTCTAACGCGGTGCCTTCTGCCAGCTCAACATGCCGGACGCAGTTGGCACCCCATCCGCCGAAAATCCAAATTCCGAATTTCCCTAACCTCTCGTATGGTTGCACAGGGCGTGATCCCCCAAAGGGATGCAGGGCCCAAAGCCATGCAACAGACGCGGCCCTTCGCATAGCTGGGGCCATTCTGCTATCTATGCCTTCGCCAGCCCGAATCCGACCCAAGGAGCGTCATGAGGAAAAGCGGTATCAAGAACAAGCCAAGCGGTTCGCGGGGCAAGGTAATCGCAGCCATTGCCGTGGCTTTGCTATGCGTATTCGCGCTTTTTTACGCCATATTCGCAAGAATGGTGAACACGACGATTGAACAGCCCCTTGAGGCCGTAACCGGGTGGATCGGCAAAGTTGAGGTTGACGATCACGGCGGCGACTACCGCACCACGGTCCCACCGGCGGAATAATCTGCATTTGCCCGCCTGACCCGAGGCCTGTCAGATCAAGTGTCAAACCTGCGCCCACGGCCGCCACTGCGCGCGCCAGAAGGATCGCGATCAAAGTGCACGCCCATAGTCAGCCTTCACGCCAAGCAGGCAGGCGGCGCTTCTCGAACCCCGTTTTGGACTGCTCAAACCCCGCGCGGGCATAGAAATTCAGCGTAGCGCGATCCTTCGCCCCGGTGATCAGCATGACTTTGTAGCAATCCAACGACCAAGCGGCATTTGTCGCAGCATCAAGGATCTGCGATCCATAGCCCCTTTGCCGATGATCGCGATGAGTCACGACATTCTCGATGAGCCCATATGGCCTTGCTCTGCGGGTCAGGTTCGGGACAACGACCAGGACGCATGAGACGGTAATCCTCCCCTTGGTTAAGGGGATGCGGCAGTAGAATTTTCTCGTAGCGT
>NZ_DALZMB010000024.1:0-41398 GCF_032007265.1 Paracoccus sp. (in: a-proteobacteria)
ATGGTGAAAGGGATTGCCCCCCGCCCAATAGACCAGCCGGGTATCAGGGTACCGCCGCGTCTCGCCCTCATAGGTGAATTCCGTGCCCGGATGCAGCAGCAGATCACTGATGCGCGCCACGGGGATAAAGCTGTCGATGACATTTCGTCCGGCGGTAATCGCGGGCGAGCGACCCGCGTTGATCCCTGCCCCGACCCCGCCAAGCGAGGCATAGCCATAGCCAACCCCGCCCCCCGGCAAGCCGATCTGGCCGATCATCGCAGCCAAGCCCAATGCGGCCCAATAGGGCTGCTCGCCATGCTGGGCGCGCTGCAGGCTCCATGCCAAGCTTAACATCGAACGGCTTGCGACCAATTGACGTGCCAAGGCGCGGATCGCAGACGGATCCAGCCCGGTAATGGCCCCCGCCCAGTCAGCATCTTTGATCTGACCGTCACTTTTGCCGGAAAGGTAATCCAGATAGACATCTGAGCCGCTGGTGCAACGCGCCAGAAATGCGCGGTCATGCAGATCAGCGCGCAGAATTTCCCCCGCCAGCCCCAGCAAAAGCGCCGAGTCGGTATTGGGTCGGATCGCCCACCAATCCGCCCCCACCCAATCGGGAATGTCATCAGCCAGTGGCGAAACCAAGATGATGCGGACGCCCCGGGCCACCATCTCACGCAGGCGGGTCTCCAGCATGTGCGTGCCGATCCCGCCCGCCTCATTTTGTGCCGTGCGTGGGGAAAGCGCGCCAAAGACCACCAGTGTTTCGGTGTGCTGGGCAATCAAATCCAACGTGCTGGCCCGCCCGATACAGGCATCATCATTGCCAAGCGTATGGCGCAAGATCACCGGACCGGCCGCGATGGAATAGGTGTCGACATGGCCGGTATAGCCACCGACCAGATTCAGCATCCGCTTGAGCAAGGTCGGTGCATGGTGAAAGCGCCCACAGCTGGTCCAGCCATACGAGCCCGCAAAGATCGCATCATTGCCGTGATCTTCGGCAACGCGGCTGATCTCACTTGCCACCAGATCGGCGGCCTCGTCCCAGCTGACCGAAATAAAGCGCTCAGAGCCGCGACCACGACGGTCGCTGTTTTGCCGGGCTGAAAGCCAGCCTTCACGCACCATCGGGCGCAAAACGCGGCGATCAGGATTGGCCCAATCCTTGACTGAGTGAATGATCGAGGATGGCGCCGGGTCGCGGAAAAAGGGCTCGGCGCCGATGATCTGGCCATTTTCCACCAGCAGCGAATAGGCACCCCAATGGCTGCAATGCGGGACCTTTTTGACGCTTTCCATTCACCGATCCTTTGAAGGCTGACGATTTTACCCGTGGCATAAGCTTCCTGTGGCGCGGGCTTGCCGCAAGATGGGCACGGCCCCGAAACAGGCACATCGACTTTGGGCCATGCAGGCTGTTCAAGGTCAAGCGCAAAGGCGATCCTTGGGTCCATCAAAGCCGAATCAGGGCGAAAATTTATGCCACCAAACAGGTTTTTCACCCGAATTTTCCCTTTTTACGAGAAAATTAGGCCCCAATGTCTCTTTTTCTTTGACATTTCGTCAATGGCTGGATAGGGCCGCCACTCTGGCTCCGATATTCCGGGGCGGCGAGCCTTTGGGCGTTCTGCCGCGAAAGGGAATGGATGCCGTTCATCGGGTGCAATGGCACCCCCTTTCCTGGCGAAGTACATGACAGACTATAATATTGCCGCACCTTTGGCTGCGGCGCTGGCGGCCAAAGGCTATGCCAGCCTCACCTCCGTTCAAACTTCTGTTCTTGCAGAAAATGCCCATGGCCGCGATTTGCTGGTCTCGGCGCAGACGGGTTCGGGCAAGACCGTGGCTTTCGGTATCGCCATGGCCCCCGAGGTTCTGTCGAACCTTGACCGCCTGATGCCTGCCGAGCAGCCGCTTGCCCTGGCGATTGCACCGACGCGCGAACTGGCGCTGCAGGTTGCCCGCGAATTGCAGTGGCTTTACGGCGAAGCCGGGGCACAGATTGCCACCTGCGTCGGCGGCATGGATTACCGCACCGAAAAACGCGCGCTGGATCGTGGCGCCCATATCGTTGTGGGCACGCCGGGTCGTCTGCGCGACCATATCGAACGCGGCAGCCTGGATTTGTCGGGCCTGCGCGCGGCCGTTCTGGACGAAGCCGATGAAATGCTGGATCTGGGCTTTCGCGAAGATCTGGAATTCATCCTGTCCTCGGCCCCCGAGGATCGCCGCACGCTGATGTTCTCGGCCACAGTGCCGCCGGCCATCGAAAAGCTGGCCAAGGATTTCCAGCAAAACGCCCTGCGCATCAGCGCCGTTGGCGAAGCGCGCCAGCACGGCGATATCGAATATCGCGCGCTCAGCGTCTCGCCCCGCGACCGTGAAAACGCGATTTTCAACCTTCTGCGTTTTTATGAATCGCAAACCACGATCATTTTCTGCAAGACCCGCGCCAATGTGAACTATCTGCTGTCGCGGATGGGCAACCGCGGTTTCCGCGTCGTGGCGCTTTCGGGTGAGCTGAGCCAGCAAGAGCGGATGCATGCGCTGCAAGCTCTGCGTGATGGCCGTGCCCGCATCTGTATCGCCACCGACGTCGCTGCGCGCGGCATCGACCTTCCCGGCCTAGAGCTGGTGATCCACGCCGATCTTCCGACCAACTCGGAAACGCTTTTGCACCGCTCGGGCCGTACCGGTCGTGCGGGGGCAAAAGGGGTTTCGGCGCTGATCGTTCCCAGCTCGGAATTCAAGAAAGCACAACGCCTGTTGCAAGGTGCAAAAGTCGTCGCGGAATGGGGCAAAGCGCCTTCGGCTGACGAGGTTCGCGCCAAAGACGACAGCCGTATGCTGGAACATCCCGCCCTCAGCGAGCCGCTGGAAGACGAGGCCGCAATGGCCGCGCATCTGGTCAAGCGCTTTGGCGCGGAACAGGTCGCCTCGGCCTTTATCAAACTGTGGCGCGAAGGCCGTCCGGCCCCCGAAGAGCTGGCCGAAACCGCCAGCCCAACTGCCCCGGCCGCACCGCGCCAGCGCGAAGCCTTTGGTGCTTCGGTCTGGTATCTGCTGACCGTCGGCCATTCGGGTCGTGCTGAAGCGCGTTGGTTGCTGCCCAAGATCTGCGAAGCCGGTAACATCACCCGCGATGCAATCGGCGCGATCCGTGTGAAAACCAACGAGACCTTTGTTCAGATCTCGGCGGAAATGGCCGATCGTTTTCAAGATGGTGCCGAGATCGAAGAAGGCATCGTCATGCGCCGCCTGGCCGATGAGCCGGTCTTTGATCGCCCCGAGCGCAGCGAACGTCCCGAGCGTGGCGAGCGTGCCCCGCGCAAGTTCGACGACCGCCCCGCGCGTCCGCGCCGCGACTTTGGCGATGACCAGCGCCCGGCCCGTGCCCCGCGCGCGGATAAACCGGCCTATGAGCGCAAGCCTTCGCGTTTTGTCGAGGAAGATGCTGGCTACGCCCCCCGTCCGGCCCGCGAAGAGCGTAAGCCCTTTGACCCGACCTCTGAGAACGAGAAGCTGAAAAAGCCGCGTTGGTCCTCGCAAGATCGTGCGAAAAAGGCCAATTCTTCTGACGGCGCCGAATATGGTGATCGTCCGGCACGCGCGGCCCCGGCGAAATTCGGTGGCAAGCCTGCGGCGAAATACGGCAAGCCCGCTGGTGCGGCCAAGCCGGGTCGCCCCGGTCCTGCAGGGGGCGCTGGCAAGCGCAAGCCCAGCACGAAATCCTGGAGCTAAGCCCAGATTTCACCATCATTTGGATCAAGCCGCCCCATTGGGGCGGCTTTTTCATTCGGGCGTCATCAAGCTTCCTTATTCATCAAATTGAACCTTTCGCACGGACCAACGTTTCTTCGTGCCATCGTCACCTTTCGGCCATCCGATGCCGGATTGATATGATATCTAGGAGATGAATGATGTCCGCAGACCGCAAAGTTGCTGTAATCGTCGGTAGCCTTCGCAAGGAATCGCTAAATCGAAAGCTGGCCAATGCGCTGATCGCACAGGCGCCCTCGGGGCTTAGCTTCGAACATATCGAAATCGGCGATCTGCCCCATTATAATGAGGATTTGGACACGGCAACGCCGCCAGCAAGCTGGACGCGGTTTCGCAATGATCTTAGCCGGGCCGACGCTGTTCTTTTTGTGACGCCCGAATATAACCGTTCGGTGCCAGGCGCGCTGAAAAACGCGTTGGATGTCGGCTCGCGCCCCTATGGACACAGCGTTTGGAATGGCAAGCCTGCGGCCGTGGTCAGCGGCTCGGGCGGCGGGATCGGCGGCTTTGGTGCGAACCATCACCTGCGGCAGTCGCTGGTCTTTCTGAATATGCCAGCAATGCAGCAGCCCGAGGCCTATATCGGAGGCTTCAACGATATGTTTGACGCCGAAGGCAAGGTGAAGTCCCCCGAAACCGCGAAATTCCTGGGCGTGATTATGGCGGCATTCGGCACCTGGATCGAACGCAACCACGCATAAGCACGGCTTTGCATGGCCGATGGCAGGCTGCACATTCTTTCCGTCCTTTTCCTGACGAAATACGATGGCGCAGCCTGTTAGATCAAAGCCCCCCGAAAAAGCCTATGCCGCATTTTCGGGGGAAATAGCTGCGCCTATTCCTTAATGAACAGGTCGCGGTAAACCGCAGGCTGGCAGCGCAGATATTGCGGCACGGCCTTGACCTGCGCCCCCAGTTTGGCTGCGGCATGCCAAGGCCAACGAGGATCATAAAGAATGGTGCGGGCCAACCCGATCATATCCGCATCCCCCGTCGCAATGATCGCCTCTGCCTGCTCGGGTTCGGTAATCAGACCCACGGCAACCACCGGAATTTTCACCGCTGCCTTGACCTGACGGGCAAGTGGCACCTGATAATTCGGGCTGACAGGGATCTTTTGCTCGGGCGCAAGGCCCGCACTTGAGACATGGATTGCATCGACGCCGCGCGCCTCTAGAACCCGGGCGAAAGCGACGGTCTGATCGATATCCCAGCCACCCTCGACCCAATCCGTCCCCGAGACACGCACCGTCACCGCGCGATCTGCCGGAAAGGCCGCGCGGACCGCGTCAAAGACCTCCAGCGGGAAGCGCATGCGGTTTTCAAGGCTGCCGCCATATTCGTCATCGCGCTTATTGGAGAGCGGCGACAGGAATTCATGCAGCAGATAGCCATGCGCCATATGGATCTGGATCGCATCCAGCCCCAGCCGCGCCGAGCGGCGCGCGGCATCGGCAAAGGCCTCGCGGATACGGTCCAGCCCTGCCCGGTCCAGCGCGACAGGCGGGTTCTCGTGATTTTGAAACGCCACGGCCGAAGGGGCCACGGTTTGCCAACCATTCTCGTGATCAGGGGCAATCTGCGCGCCCCCCTTCCAAGGCAAGTCGGTCGAGGCCTTTCGCCCTGCATGGGCCAATTGGATGGCAATCGGCATATCCGACCAGGCACGCACCCCATCAAGCACGCGCTTCATCGCGGCCTCGGTGGTGTCATCCCACAGCCCGACATCCCCATAGCTGATGCGCCCCTCGGGTGCGACGGCGGTGGCCTCGATCGTCAGAATGGCAGCCCCCGACATGGCAAGTTGACCCAGATGGATCAGGTGCCAGTCGGTCATCTGGCCGTCTTTTGCGGAATAGGTGCACATCGGCGCGATAACGATGCGGTTGGCAAGGGTTTGCCCCCCGATCGTAATGGGTTCGAACAATTGCGAATGTGGCATGGCAGTCCTTTCTCACGACGGCATCCGGCCCACAACAAATCCTATGTCCCCCGGTGCTGCAAGGCATAGCTGCCATGACCAAGCCTGCAACGGGCGCGCGATCATGCCGGGGCCGCGCCACGCCCCCTAGTTGTCGGCTTTATAGCCGAGGCTGCGCCCCAGCCGTGAGGCATAAAACGAGCCCACGAACCCGCGGCGAAACAGCAAGACACAGGCCATGAACACAATCCCCGTGATGATCGTCACCGGAAATTCTGACGTTGCCAGATAGTTTTGCAGACTGACCATCACCCCGGCACCAAAGATCGGCCCGGCCAAGGTTCCAATCCCGCCCAGAAGCGTCATCAGCACGACCTCGCCGGACATTTGCCAACTGACATCGGTCAGCGTCGCGAATTGAAAGACCAGCGCCTTCATCCCGCCAGCCAGCCCCGCCAGCGTGGCCGACATCACAAATGCCGCCAGCTTGTAACGGGTCACCGAATAGCCAAGCGAGATCGCGCGCTGTTCATTGTCACGAATGGCGCGCAAAATCTGCCCAAAGGGCGAATTCACAAAGCGCCAGATCACCAGCATCCCGATCAGGAAAAGGGCGAAGACGAAATAATACATCGCCAGCCCGCCGCTGAGATCGATCATGCCAAACAGCTTGCCCCGCGGCACGGATTGGATGCCGTCCTCACCATGGGTAAAGGACGCCTGCAGGCAGAAAAAGTAAAACATTTGCGCCAGCGCCAGCGTGATCATCGTGAAATAGATGCCGCTGCGTCGAAGGGCAAAGGCCCCGATCACCACCCCCAAGATTGCCGCAGCACCCGCACCGATCAGCAGGGCCAATTCGGGGCCAAATCCCCAGACTTTGGCGGCATGAGCGGTGACATAGGCGCCCCCGCCAAAAAAGGCGGCATGGCCAAAGCTGAGCAGGCCCGTATAGCCCAGCAACAGATTGAAGGCGGCGGCGAAAAGCGCGAAGCACAAGAACTTCATCACGAAGATCGGATAGATCAGGAAAGGCGCAACCAGCCCCAATGCCACGACCACCACCAAGACCGCCAAGCGGATCTGGCGTGCTTGCGGATGAAGGGTGACGGGCTCTGGCGCAGCGGCTGCGCCTTGCGACGAAGAGTTGGGGGTTGAGGCAGAGGCAGTCGCGGGTTGTGTCATCTCAGACCTCTTTTCCGAACAGTCCGGCCGGTCGCAGGATCAAGACAATCGCCATGATGACGAAAATCACGATATTGGAGGCCTCGGGATAAAACACCTTGGTCAGGCCTTCCGCGATCCCCAAAGCATAGCCAGTCACGATCGCGCCCAAGATCGAGCCCATCCCCCCGACCACGACAACGGCAAATACCACAATGATGATATTGGACCCCATCAGGGGCGATACCTGATAAACCGGGGCCGCAAGCACACCGGCAAGCGCCGCAAGCGCGACACCAAAACCATAGGTCAGGGTCAAAAGCAGCGGCACATTCACGCCAAAGGCCTGAACCAGCGTCGGATTTTCCGTCGCCGCACGCAGATAGGCGCCCAGCTTGGTTTTCTCGATCAGCAGCCAGGTTCCAAGGCAGACGATCAGCGAGGCCAGAATGACCCAACCGCGATATTTCGGCAGCATCATGAAACCAAGATTCCAAACCCCGGCAAATTCTGGGGGTGCCGCATAGGGCTGGCCCGATGAGCCAAAGAAGTAACGAAACGTTCCCTCGATGGTCAGCGCCAGCCCAAAGGTGAACAACAGCCCGTAAAGGTGGTCAAGCTTGTAAAGCCGCGACAGCATCGTGCGCTCGATGAGAACGCCGAATGCGCCGACCAGCAAAGGCACGATGACAAGCGCGAACCAATAACCGATCCCGGCGTATTTCGCGATCAACAGGGCGGTAAATGCCCCAAGCATATATTGAGCCCCATGGGCAAAATTGATGACCCGCAAAAGGCCAAAGATCACCGCCAGCCCAAGGCTGAGCAAAGCATAGAAAGAGCCGTTGATCAGTCCGATCAGCAACTGGCCCAGAAATGCTGCGGGGGGAATGCCAAAAAGCGCCGTCATCCTAGACCCCCAGCATCGCGTTAAGCAAAGCCGTCTGCGCGGGCAGCTCGGCCACAGGGAAATTCGCGACCATTCGGCCATGATCCATCACATAGAACCGATCCGCGATCTTGGCCGCGAAGCGAAAATTCTGCTCGACCAGAACCACGGTCATGCCGCGCGCTTTCAACTGGGCCAAAACCTCGCCGATGCGCTGGATGATGACAGGGGCAAGCCCCTCGGTCGGTTCATCCAAAAGCAGGCAGCGTGCACCCGTGCGCAGGATCCGGGCCATGGCAAGCATTTGCTGCTCTCCGCCCGACAGCTTGGTGCCGGGGCTGTTGCGTCGCTCCTCCAGATTGGGGAAAAGCGCGTAAATCTCGGATAAATCCATGCCGCCCGGCGCCACGACCGGCGGCAGCAGCAGGTTTTCTTCGACCGAAAGCGTTGCAAATATTCCACGCTCTTCGGGCACAAAGCCAAGACCTGCACGGGCGACCCCATGCAGCGGCATCCGCATCAGATCTTTGCCTGCGAAGTGGATCTGCCCCTGTCGCTTGCGCAAAATGCCCATGATGGCGCGCAAGGTCGTGGTCTTACCCATGCCGTTTCGGCCCAGAATGCAGATCGTCTCGCCCTCGGAGACGCTTAGGTCAACGCCGTGAAGGATGTGGCTTTCGCCATACCACGCCTGCAACCCCGAGACATTCAGAAGCGTCGTCGTCATGCCTCTGCCCCCATATAGGCCATCCTCACCAAAGGATTTTCCGCGACGGTATCATAATCACCCTGCGCCAGAATTTCGCCGCGTTGCAGCACCGTGACCTGATCGCAAATATCTGCCACGACCGACAGATTATGCTCGACCATCAGCACGGCCCGCTCGCGTGCGACATCGCGGATAATGGTGGCAACCATCTGGACATCCTCTTGCCCCAGCCCAGCCATCGGCTCGTCCAGAAGCAAGACCTTGGGGTTCAGCGCCAAGGTCGTTGCAATTTCAAGCACACGTTTGCGCCCATAGGACAAATCGCCCGCGCGGGTGTCGCGGTATGCCGCCAGCCCAAGGCGATCGATCAAGCCTGATGCCTCGTCTTTCAGCCGATCCAACGCCTGCATCGGGCGCCAGAATTGCACCGCCAGACCATTGGGGCGCTGCAGGGCAACCGTGACATTTTCCAGCGCGGTCAGATTGGGAAAGACCGCAGAAATCTGAAATGAGCGCACCAACCCCATGCGCGCCACCGCTTCGGGCTTGATGCGGGTGATGTCGGTCCCCATCAGGGTGATCACCCCGCGCGATGGCTGCAAAAACTTGGTCAGCAGATTGAAAACCGTGGTTTTACCCGCACCATTCGGCCCGATCAGCGCATGGATCTGGGCATGACGAATATCCAGATCGACGTTATTGACGGCGGTGAAGCCGAAAAAATCCTTGCCCAGTCCGCGCGCTGACAAAACGATCTGATCTGGTGCCAGACCTGATCCCGTGACGGCCGCTTGAGGGGCGCTCATTGACGGCTCGCTGCACTATTAAGCTGAGGCATTTTTACTATCCCGGAAGTTGCACGCAAAAGCCGGATGCCGAAGCCCGGCATCCGTGTAATCGGTTGACGGGCTTGGGCTATTTGACCAGCGCACAGCCGCTTTTGGCCGGGTCGATATAGGCCTGATCGCCGGGAATGGTCGCAAGCAGCTTATAGTAATCCCACTCGCCCTTGCTCTCGTCGGGCTTTTTCACCTCGAAAAGATAGACATCGCTGATCAGGCGACCATTCGGCCCGACCTTGCCATTCTCGGCGAAGAAATCCTTGACGGGCAGCTCGTGCATCTTGGCTGCCACCGCCTCGGTTTCATCGGTTCCGGCAGCTTCAATTGCGCGTAGATAGGACAGCACAGCCGAGTAAGTGCCAGCCTGAACCATATTGGGCATGGCGCCCGTGCGCTCTTTGTAGCGGTTGGCAAACTCGCGCGAGGCGTCGTTGCGGTCCCAATAAAAGCTCTCGGTCAGGGTCAGCCCCTGTGCCACATCCAGCCCCAGACCATGAACCTCGGCAATGGTGAACAAAAGCGCGGCCAGCCGTTGTCCGGCCTGCGTAATGCCGAATTCCGCCGCCTGTTTGATCGAGTTCTGCGTATCAAGACCCGCATTCGCCAGCCCGATCACCTTGGCGCCCGACGCCTGAGCCTGCAACAGGAAGGACGAGAAATCCGTCGTCGCCAAAGGATGCCGGACCGACCCCAACACCTTGCCGCCCTTGGCCGCCACCACCTCGCTGGTGGCTCCCTCCAGCGCATAGCCAAAGGCGTAATCAGCCGTCAGGAAAAACCAGCTGTCCCCGCCTTGATCGACCAATGCGCCACCCGTTCCCACCGCCAAAGCATGGGTGTCATAAGCCCAGTGAAAGCCATAGGGCGTGCAGGATTTACCCGTCAGATCCGAGGTTGCAGCCCCGGTATTTACCGTAATCTTCTTTTTCTCTTGCGAAAGAGCCTGCACGGCCAGACCGACCGACGATGTCGTCAGCTCCATGATCGAGTCGACTTTTTCGGTATCATACCATTGCCGCGCGATATTCGAGGCGATGTCCGGTTTGTTCTGGTGATCGGCATTAACCACCTCGATCGGGGCATCCAGCACTTTGCCGCCAAAATCCTCGACCGCCATTTTCGCCGCTTCGACCGAGCCTTTGCCGCCAAAATCTGAATAAACGCCAGATTGATCGTTCAGAATACCGATCTTAACCACGCCATCAGAAACTTCGGCCAGCGCCGGTAACCCAAGCATGGCCAGGCAGCTTGCCGACATCAAAACCTTCTTCATGACCTTCCCCCTCTCGCGTTGTTTTTGGCCAGGGGATCAGGACACGAAAAGCCTCTCGGCTACATGTCCCATGCCCATTGACGCCTCCCCCAGTCCAATAGCTGATTGGTTCACACTAAACGGACCTATGGCAAGACAAATTGACACAACAGGAAAGCAGGCGGCTGCATCAGAAGATGATGGGGTAATGTTTGATATTTATGTATAATTACAAATAGATATATAAATAGAATAAACTCATTTCTAGGACAGCCCCCTGCAAGTGCCGTTGCGGCGCAAGCACTCCCTATCCGCGACAACCTTCGGATCGGATCAAAAACACAGCATCAAAAGCAGTCGCAGGGCTGCGTGACCGCGCGGCACCCCTGACTGCGGGCCTGCATGATCGCAATCTTGGGGTGATTTGGTCATCTAAATGCAGGTTTCAGGTGCGAGGCCGAACAAATTCGCGGGAACTTTCCGATATAAACCAAGGGAAAACGTCAACATCTGACGCACTGGCGCGACCTCGAAATACCTGCATCCACTTGTAATATTTAAATAATCACAAAATTCGCGACTGCGACAGTTTGCCAGATTGCAAAATTTTACGCCACGAACTTTCCCGACTATTTCTGTTGAACATCTGCGGCTTTCTGTCCTATCTGGGCAAATCAATAGCGATCGTCCGGGATTGGTTTCGTGTTCGCTCCTTTTCTTATCATGCTCCGCGAGGGGCTCGAAGCAGCCCTGATCATCGGTATTCTATGTGGTTATCTGACCCGAACCGGCCGATCCGCACAGCTTCCCGCCATCTGGTCCGGCATTTTCTTGGCACTCTCACTTGCGCTTCTTTGTGGGGCGGTGCTGATTTGGATGAATGCCGCATTCCCGCAAAAGGCGCAGGAGCTGCTTGAGGCTGCGATCGGCATCATCGCCTATGTGTTCCTGATCACCATGGTGCTTTGGATGCATAAATTCGGGCGCAGCGTGAAATCGGATCTTCACGCGCAAATGGACAGCGCCTTTCGAGGCGGCTCGATCTGGTCGCTGGTGGCGCTGGCCTTTGCCGCCGTGGCTCGCGAGGGGCTGGAATCGGTCTTTTTCCTGCTGGCGATCTTCCAGCAAAGCGCGGGCTGGAATGCACCTTTGGGCGCGCTTTTGGGTGTGCTTGCCGCGATTGTTCTGGGCTGGCTGATCCATCGCGGTGCCTTGCGCGTCAATCTGGGGCGGTTCTTTCGCTGGACCTCGATTTTCATCGTGCTGGTCGCAGCGGGGATCGCCGCCAGCGTGCCGCGCGCCCTGCATGAGGCGGGGCTGTGGAACCATCTGCAACAGCCGATCTGGAACCTGTCGGAACATCTGCCCGAATCCTCGCTGCTGGGCACGCTGCTGGCAGGATTTCTTGGCTATCGCGAAACGCTGGTTCTGGGCGAACTCGTGGTCTATCTGATCGCGCTTTTGCTGCCGCTTTTGTGGATTTTGCGTCCCGAAAAACCCAAGACCGAGGCGCAACATGCCCGCAGCTGAGCCTTTGCGCCCGATCCCCCGCCTTATCCTGCCTGCCAGCCTTGGCCTGTGCCTGTTCTCTTTGGGGCTTTTTGTCACCGCACTGACCCTGTCCGAGCGTGGCCATGACCCCAATACGCCAGGGCTGACCCAGATCCGGGTCACAGAAACGCTGTGCGATCCGATGGAGCTGACCCTGCCCGCCGGACGGCAGGGATTTCGGATCTTCAACGCCGCCCAGACCCGTCCGCTGGAATGGGAGATCCTTGACGGTGTCATGGTCGTGGCCGAGCGCGAGAATATCGCCCCGGGCTTTAGCGCAGATCTGGCGGTCCGCCTCTCGCCCGGTGAATATCAAATCACCTGCGGCCTGCTGTCCAGCCCGCGCGGCAAGCTGATCGTGACCGCAACCGATCAATCGCTGGCCGAACAAAAGCAGCCGCCGACCCGCGCCATGATTGGGCCCTTGTCGGAATATAAGGTCCGCATGATGGTTGATGCCGGTCGCATGCAAAAGTCGCTGACGAAGCTGTCGGATGCGCTTGTTGCTGGCGATCTGGACAACGCCCGCAGCCAGCTTCTTGAGGCCCGTGCATCCTGGCGCCGGATCGAGCCTTTGGCGGGGCGCTTTTCTGATTTGTCCGAGCGGATCGATCCTTCGCCGCGCTATCTGGCACAAGGGGTCGATGATCCGGCCTTTACCGGCTTTCACCGCCTCGAAGCCTCGCTGTGGCAAGACCGACCGGGCGGCCCCGAGACTGCCGCAGCCTTGGTTCGCGACAGTGCCGATCTGGTCAACCGCATCAAGGATTATGCCCCCGCGCCCGCCGATATTGCCGGTCACAGCGCCCAATACGCGGCCCATCTGGCCGATTCCGTGATCCCCGACGGCGAGGATGCTCAAAACGGCCAGGATGGCCCCGAGCTGGCACAGGCTTTGGCCAGCATCAAAGCCTCGACTGGATTGCTTAAGCCGTTTTTGTCGAATGGACATCCGCTTTTGCAAGAGCAGCTTGATGGCGAATTTTCGGCCCTTGAAGCTGCGATTGCCGCCCTGCCCGCAGATTACCGCACCACACCAGCCCAGACCCGCAGCGATCTGGCCGCTGGCTTTACCCGGCTTTCGGCGCTTTTGGCCGAAGCCAATCAGGCAATGGGTCTAGGGGCGTGAGCATGGATGGCCAAACCAAGTTGAATAGACGCGGCATGTTGTTGGGCTTGGGTGCCGCCGGGATCGGTGGCGCCATCGCCCATCGCGCCGCGGCCGAGCAAGGCCCCGTCAATGCCCCGCGCGAGGCCGTTACCAATGCGCCTTTGGCCGATGCGGCTTCAGCGGCGATCTCGCCTTATGGCAGGTTTCAGGCGGGCATCGTCACGCCCAGGCCCGCTCATGGCCTGTTTGCGGCATTTGCCGTTCTGGCCCGCGATCCGGCCGAGCTAGAGCACCTGATGCGCCGGCTGGGCGAGCGGATCGAAACGCTGACCCATGGTGGCCCTGTCCCCCAGCTTGACCCCAATCTGCCCCCCTTTGACAGCGGCTTGCTGGGGCCGGTCATTGCCCCGGATGCCTTGACCATCACCCTGTCTTTCGGCGCATCCCTCTTTGACAACCGCGATTGGCTGGCCGCGCACAAGCCTGCGCAGTTGCAGCGCATGACCTCGTTTCCCAATGACGCTTTGGTCGCCGATCAATGCCACGGCGATCTGGGTGTTCAGATCTGCGCCAATACCTCGGATGCGGTGATCCATGCCTTGCGCGATCTGATCAAGAATATTCCCGATCAGATGGTGCTGAAATGGAAGGTCGAGGGCTCGGTCCCGGTCCTGCCTGCCGCAGCCGACGGCAAAACCGAAAGCGCGCGCAATTTTCTTGGCTTTCGTGACGGCTCGGCCAATCCCGATCCGGGCGATCACCAGCTGATGGATCACATGCTTTGGGTCAGCCCCGATCAAGGCCCGGCCTGGGCACAAGATGGCAGCTATCAGGCCGTGCGCATCATCCGCAATTTCGTCGAGCGCTGGGACCGCACCAATCTGGGCGAGCAAGAGCGCGTCATCGGGCGCATGAAAATGTCGGGCGCACCTTTGGACAAGCCCCATGCCAGCGAATTCGATGAACCCGACTTTGCCCGCGACCCTGAAGGCAAGGTCACCCCAATGGATGCCCATATCCGACTGGCCAATGATCGCAGCCAATCGGCGCGCGCCCATCTGATGCTGCGCCGCCCCTTTAACTATTCACTTGGAGTGACAAAATCAGGCCAGCTTGATCAGGGGCTGTTGTTCATCGCCTATCAGGCGGACCTCGAACAGGGCTTTATCGCCGTTCAGAACAAGCTGAATGGCGAACCGCTTGAGGAATATATCAAGCCCGTAGGTGGTGGATATTTCTTTGCATTGCCGGGCTTTGCCCGTGGCAGTTTCCCGGCCAGCCAGTTGATTGCCAGCCTCTAATCACAATGGCGGCGCCAACGTGCCCGCCCCCTTTCAGGAGCTTACATGAAACAACTGCTTCTTACATGTGCCTGCCTGCTGGCGCCGACTTTTGCCCTGGCTCAAGAGCCCAGCCTTGATCTGGTCGGCCCCATTGCCGAATATAAACTGTATGTCTCGGAAAACCTTGACCAATTGGTCGAAGACACCACCGCATTCACCGATGCCGTCAAAGCGGGCGACATCGAAAAGGCCAAGGCTTTATTCGCCCCAACCCGGCTAAGCTATGAGCGCATCGAGCCGATTGCCGAATTGTTCTCGGATCTTGATGTTTCCATCGATAGCCGGGCTGATGACTATGAGCTGGCCGAGAAAGATCCCAAATTCCCCGGTTTTCACCGCATCGAATATGGGCTTTGGGACCAGAAATCCACCGATGAGCTTGGCCCGGTTGCCGATAAACTGCTGTCGGATGTCAAAGAACTGCAGGGTCGGATCGCCGGTCTGACCTTCCCCCCCGAAGTCGTCGTCGGCGGCGCGGCAGTTTTAATGGAAGAGGTCGCAGCCACGAAAATCTCGGGCGAAGAGGATCGTTACAGCCACACCGATCTGTGGGATTTCCGCGGCAATTTCGACGGCGCCTATAAAATCGTCGAGCTGACCCGCCCGCTGATCGCCGAAAAAGAAGCTGATTTCCTGAAGAAAGTCGATGAGAACTTCAAAACCATCGACGTGACCTTGGACAAGTACAAAGAGGGCGAAGGCTATGTCTCTTACGACAAGCTGACCGAAGAGGATCGGCTGGTCCTGGCCACGGGCGTGAATACCCTGGCCGAGGATCTGTCAACCTTGCGCGCCAAACTGGGCCTTGATTAAGACCCGTCGCCCCGCGAAAGACAAAAGGCCCGAGATGATCTCGGGCCTTTTTTCATCTCTGGCAATGCCGCTTAGATCAGGCCGTCCAGCAGCAAAAAGCCCGGCAGCCATCCTGTAAAGACGCCGGCAAAAAGCGTCACCCATGCGGTCTGCCGCTGAATTGGCCGCCCGAGCGCCAAAAGCAGGAAATACATGAACCACAAAACGCACCACACGACCCAATTGGCTGCCAGCCACAGATCGGTTGCGCTGCCCGCCTCGGCAAAGGCACGCAGGAAAACCGGGACCGTCGTGATGGCGACGAACAGGCTGAACCAGCCCAGCCCGCGGCCATCCACGCCCGACCAGCGATTATAGGCCACCCAAAGATATGTGGTGCAAAAGAGCAGCGTCAGGGCCGCATTGCGAATGCTGCCCGCACCGGCCGCAGCACCAAAGGCATCGTGCAGAACCACCGCCGCCGAGACCAAACCCGAGACGATATTGATTACGACAATCTCGCGATCCTCGATCTTGCCCATCAGCCATAGGCCGTTAAGGCAAAGAACCGCGCCAACATAGAAAAGGACGAAGCCGGTCAGCATCGTGCAGACTCCTGAAAAATGACCCGAAGGGCAAAAACGTGTTGAGGACAGGAGCTTCGCGCATAGATGCAGATTGCCTCTGCAACCACGAGACTTTTCGACCGACCGTCCAGACCGGACATGGTGTCGCCGAAGGGACCAGCCAAACCCGCCTATTGGGCAAATCCGCGCATCTGTCAACGGATCTTACTGCGCGCCGTTCTTTACCCCAAGTGCCCCCGGCACGAGGCAGCGGAAAACCCGCAAGCTTAGGGGATTGCGGTCATCCCGAGCCCTACCAGTGCCATCGCAGAACCTTAGTCAGCCCCCCCCTTTTGCAGTCTCACCTTGTGCGCGCCGTCACCGCAAATTTTGCCGCATTCGGGGCAATGTGGTGGTGTTGCCCTGATAATCGACCGATTACCCCAAACCGTGCGAGAAAAAATCGATCAAGCACAAAGTCTGTTTCCATATGTCCACCAGGTTCAGCCCTCTTCGTCATAGAGAAAAGGATCGATCCAGGTCGCCGAATGTGCCCGCAGCTTGGACAAAACTCGCAGCAACAATGCTGTCGTGCCCCATCGGCACAGCTGATTATAAAATTGCCCGTTGCAGCATAGACGATGTCCATTCCAAGACGCGCGCTGCCGCCTTTTGGCAAGATGGAGGACAACGGTCTCAGATTATCCGGGAAGTTAGTGAGCAGAGTTTTAATCCCCCCTATCAGGCACTCGCCACGCGCAAGATGCAAATATTCGCGCTGCGCGACATTGCGTTCGCTCGCCACGAATGAATGGCCCACGGTATCCTAAGTTAGGTTCAAGCCACCATCCAACAGCAGGATTTCTCCCGTGATGTAATCCGTCCTGATTAACATCGTGACTGCTTGAGCAATATCCTCTGGCCGAGCCGCCCTTTTCATTGGAGATTGCGCTTTCCACAACTCTTGCGCCTCGGTCCAGTCAGCTGTCAGCGGCGTGTCAACCAGACCTGGCGCGACAGCGTTCACTCTGATCTCAGGCCCCAGCGTCCGTGCCAGAAGTCGCGTGACATGGTTCAGCGCGGCCTTCGTCGCCGCGTAAGGGATTGATCCGCCTTTTGGCCGCACCCCGGCATGAGAGCTGATGTTGATGACGCAAGCTCTGCCATTTCTCTGCGCCGAGGCACGCAGGTGCTTTTCGCTCAGCGCGACAAGCTGAAATGGAGCGATGACGTTGACCTCATACTGCATGCGCCAGATGTCAGGATTTGCAGCCAAAAGATTGTTATGCGGGATCAAGCCGCTGATCCCTGCATTGTTAACCAGAACATCCAGCCTTCCGGTTATGGCGACTGCCTCGGAGATAAGCCTAACTCTCTCTGCTTCCTGAGAGAGGTCGGCCTGAATGTAGGTCGCGAAACCAAGCTCCGCAGCAAGCGCAGCGCCTTTTTCAGGTGATCGACCTGAGTGCAGAACGACGAACAGGCCCTCGCAGACTAGTCGACGCGCAATGGCGGCCCCTATGCCCGAGGTCGAGCCAGTTACCAAGGCAACCTCGCGAGTGGTTGCAGTCTGGCTCATCGTCATCTCTCCTCATTCTTCCAATGCGCAGTGTAGCCAAATTCAACACCCGCACTGGGCTCAATCCGCCGATTGCTGAAATTCAGCAGTATCATCATCTAAATTCGACTTGCACCAGCAGCGCCGATCACAACCAACATCATGACTGACGCAAGGGGCCCGATGCGGTCGTACAATTGGGTTAGGAGACGCAAACCTTGTTGGACAGAATGGATATCTCTTTGTAAAATTCGATAAATTGCCGCGGGTTGTGATCGATGTCCGAGTTCAGCAAGTACGTCATCTATGTCGACGAGAGCGGTCACTCCAATTGGACAGCTGCGCCAGAGTATCCATTGCTCTGCCTCAACTTCTGCATGTTCGAGAAAGATTACTACATCGATGAGCTGATCCCGCGTTTCAACCGTTTGAAATTCAAATATTGGGGCTGCGACAACATCGTTCTGCATGAACGCGATTTGCGGAAATCCGACAAGATCAAAGATCCAGCCGTTCGCTCGAAGTACGAAGGGCTCCAAGGTGATCGGAGACGTGCTTTTATGGATGAGCTGACGCAACTCATGCGTGACACGAAGTTTCGCTGTTTCTGCGTTGTGATAGACAAGCCGAAAGTGCCCGAATGGCACAAGTCTTACGATCCATATCATATCTCCCTTTCAAGGGGGTTCCGTCAGATTGAGACCTATCTGAAAATCCACGACCCGAATGAACTGGCGAAGGTTCTGCACATCGTGTTTGAAGCCCGTGGCCGCGAAGATGATGCCGCGCTCAGCAAAGCCTACAAGCAGGTGTCGGTGCAAGGATCACTCTTGGCTCCTGTGGCAACCCGTGACTACTCAAATTTTCGGCTTGAACTGATGGATAAGAAAAGCAACTCGTCTGGCCTTCAGATCGCCGATCTCACAGCCCGACCGATCGGCAATCACTATCTTCATGCAACTGGTCAACGGTCACAGACCGATCAACATGCCATCGAGGCGCTGCTTGAAAAACTTCACTTTTGTTCTGGAACGACCTGTGAAATCGGCAAATATGACGTGTTTCACGAAGGGCTATAAAATTCATTGGCGAGCCAAGGCTCGCCAATGAACGGACGGTTAGACCATCCCTTTACTGCCCCCTACATAGTCCAAAATCGTTTAATGTTCAAGAACAGCTTGCGCCGTATCATGGCGTTTGCCTCATCGGTTGCGTGCGAGAACGAACGGCCGCTCCGTCCCGCAAAGCTGAAATTCGCCATGATGATTTCCGTGAAGCTGGGTGATTAGGGGGGGAATGACGCAAGATGATGGTCGTGCTGAGTGTCAGCAGCCGATCATCTTGCCTTGATCCCTCCACAATGAATCGTGCATTGTCGATTTCAGATAGGTGGCTGATCATTTCTTGGAATTATCACCCGGAGTTTCCAGTTAATGCAAAGAATATTGCAATATTTCGGCTGGAAAGATTTCCATCACCCGCTTTTTTACAACTCCCCATTTTCTTTAAGATTTGAGCTGGGTTATCCCCACGAGATGGGGCCAGTCCGCTTCATCCAGGCGATGGATCGTGCCCGAGCCATAACCTCGTTCGTTTTCTCAAAGAGTAGCGATCTGACAGTTGCCGTTCCCTTTTACAGTCGTCACGGTCAAACCGATCCTCCGCCGAAATTACAAAAAGCGCTTAGATCTACGAATTTTTCGGGCATAATTTCAGGCATCGATCGTATCGAAACCGCAGATTTAGCCGAGTGCTGGGATTTGGAGGCGGGATGTTATCGCTTCCTGTGCTCGCTGCAACTGCCCAACCAAGCAGATCAGATTTTGCCCTTTATATGGGCGGCGGTTGCCGAGGAAATGGGAATAGGCCCGCGCTTCTCCTCGATCGCCAAAAGCTACATCGCGGACCCCGAGCGCGGCCTTGTTGTCCATATCTATGATGACCGAGGCATGGACGTGATTGCAGTTGAGCCGCAAACACTGCGCCCCTGTTATGAGCGCTTCAATGATTGGCTGCTGGACTATGGCCGGGATCGGATGGACGCGACCTTCTCGTCCTCTACCATCAAGGACAGCTAGACGCCCGAACGGCCGATCTACACGCCGGCTTCCACGATAGCGTCAAAGGGCCGAGGATGCGGGGTTCAGACGCCCAGCCCAGACAGGTGAACATGCCTTCAAGCCTGCCCGAAAGGCCTGGAACGCCCCCGCCTCTTTTGGTGACGGGGGCTGCTTTCTTACATCGTCAGCGAGCGGGACTTGGCCAAATGGCGATCGGCCAGTTTGCGCGCCTGCGGGGCCGAGAGGAATTGGCGGGCCGGGGGCTTTTCCGTCAGATCATGCTCAAGCATCGGGAAAAGCTCATAGATCTCGGCGCGGGCCGCTGCGCCGATCGCCTTCATCGCCTCGGGGCCGGTAAACAGGGATTCCGTCTCGGCGCCGTTCGAGAACAGGATTTCATGCTGGTCGAAGAGCAGATGGAAATATTCGACATCGACCAGATCATCGGCAATTTCGACCCCGTCCAGCGGCAAAAGCTGCTTGGCCGCGACCAGAACCTCGATCGTGCCGAACATGCGTTGCGCAATCTTCGAGCGCACCAGAATGCGGTGCTGCGGCGAGACGAGCAGATCCTTGGAGGGCAAGGACGGTCCGATTGCATTGGCGCGAATGCGGATCGGACGCAGATCGTTTTTGCCTTGCAGCGACGCCGCATCCAGCCGGCGCGATCCGATCCAGCGAACAGGCTGCAGTCCGTGGTCGCGGGTCAGCACCAAATCACCGGGGCAAAGGTCTTCGATCGGACGCTGGCCGTGCTCTGTCGCGATCAGCGTGCCGTGCACGAAGCAGGGCACGTCGATTGTCGGCGCGGTAACGTTACTGGAGGGGCTGGTATTGCCCGCGGGATCCATCGCCGTGACCGTGAGCCGTTCGCCGCTTGTATACGGTTTATCGAGTGTGATCGAAAAATTGCCGTTCGGATCGGTGATGCCAATGCCGATATAGCGTCCTTCCGCATCTCTGACTTCGATCGTGGAATTGGGCTCTGCATGCCCGGTCAGCACGACACCTTCGGGATTGACGACAAGATTGCTGGGCGCATCCGGAGCGGTAATGTCGGGGGCGGTGGCCGGGGAAGGGAAAGACCGGTTTCCGGAAGAATCCGTCGCGGTCACGGAAAGGTTTTCTCCGTTTTTCATCGGAGAAGAAAGCGTGACCACGAAATGTCCGCTCGCATCGGTGGCGCCGGTTCCGATCGTGTTTCCGTTCGGATCTCGGATTTCGATCCGGGAATTGGGCTCTGCCAAGCCGCTCACGATGGTGCCATCGTTACCGACATTGAGATCGGTGGGGGCATCCGGCGCGGTATTGTCCGGGGTGATGATCATGGCAGACGGGGATTGGTTTCCGGCGGCATCCGTCGCGGTCACGTAGACAGCTTCTCCGTTGGCCATCGGCGGAGACAGGGTGACCGAGAAGTTTCCATCCTGATTCGTTGTGCCGATTCCGATCACAGACCCGGCCGCGTCCTTGACCTCGATGTTTGATCCGGGCTCTGCTTTTCCTGTGAGTGTTTCCCCGAGGGGGGCCATCTGCACGTCCCGTGGTGCATCGGGTGCAACGAAGTCCGACGAATTCGTATAGGTGGTGGGCGACGTGTTCCCGGCAGCATCCGTCGCCTCGACGCCAACAACCGAGCCGTCAATAATCGGTGGGTTCAATTCAATGGTAAAATTGCCGTCGGCATCGCAAACGCCGCGGGCAATAACCACGCTGTCTGCATTCAAGATCGTGATGTCAGCACCAGGCTCGCTGGTGCCGGTAATCTGATTTCCCGCGGCATTTATATTGGCGCTAGGAGGAAGGGGGGGTGTGGTATCAGGCAATTTGTCACCTAAACTGGGAGATGTCCGCAGGGGATCAGCTTGCAAATCCCCAGACGAATCTATTGAGCATATTAGATTTGCTCAATTAGCTCACCTTCCATGTTGGCGATATTGCAGTAATGCAACATATGCGGGAAAATTATCAAAACAGTTCACCCTTCTGCATGTTTGCGATCTTGCGCATCCCCATCACCCAAGCGGCTCGCGGTTAAAACCAGCTGTCTGTGCGGGCTCGAATGCCCCGCTTAGGGCCTAAATCGACGCTGCTGATGCTGCGCCATCTGATTTGGCTTTTCGCCCCCAGATGGGCTTGCACCATGCCCCGACCGACTGCCAGCAATCGAACTTTGCCGGATTTGCGCGTGGGCTTTACCGATGCTTGCGATCAAGAGCCGGGAAATGGTGGCAGCGCTGTTCTGAAAGCAAATCTTGCCGCGCAAAACCAACGCCATTGCGGCCGATAGGATATTTTTCTGGACCTCAATCGCGGCGCGACAGCCGTCCACAGCCCACAGCAAAGGCAATAAAACCAGTCACTTCCGCTGCATCGCAGCAAGACGAAAACCGCCAGATGCACATGCGTCTCAACTACAAGTCATTGTTTTCATTGACACTCCCTATATTGGCGCTATGTCAGCCGCATCGGGGAGTAGCGACCGCAGCAATGCGGGGCCGCGTCAACACACTCGCAGGCCCATCCTGCGTGGCGCGTCCAGCCTTAGGGCCTTGCAAGACCGTGGCGTCAGGACCCTGCGGGCGGGGTCCGTCCGTCGCCCCGAAGCCCAAGGAGTGTTCCGATGTCACCGATTGCAATCGGTTTTCTTGCCGTCAGCATGTCTGTTGACGCCTTTGTTGCCTCGCTTGGGCAAGGTGCTACGGCCAAACGCCCGAACTTTTCGCATGCGCTGCGCACGGGCGTGCTTTTTGGCGTGATCGAGGCCCTGACGCCGCTGATTGGTTGGGCCTTGGGGGTCGCGGCCAGCCAATATGTGCAGGCATTCGACCATTGGATTGCCTTTACGCTTTTGGGCGCGGTCGGGTTGCGCATGGTATTGCAGGCACTGCGCGCCCATGACGATGCACCCCAAGGGCGCGGCTCGCTTTGGGCGCTGATCGCAACCGCGATCGGCACCTCGATCGATGCGATGGTGGTGGGTGTGTCCCTGGCCTTTCTGGATGTGAATATCCTTTTGATCGCGCTGGCGATTGGATTGGCCACCATGACCATGAGCACGACGGGCGTCCTTGCCGGGCGGTTTTTGGGCAATCGCCTTGGCCGGATCGTCGAAGTGTTTGGCGGGTTGGCCCTGATCGTTTTTGGCACGACCATCCTGATCGAGCATCTCAGCATGGGCTAAGCCGCCCGATCAGCCGCCCCCTGCCCCTTCAAGCCCGAAACGACGCATCCGGCGATGGATGGTCGAGCGATCGACCCCCAACCGCCTTGCGCAAAGCGAGATATTTCCGCCAGACAAGGCCAGCATCTGCGCCAATGCCATGGCCTCGGATGTCGCGCGAGGTTGCGTCGGGTCAGTTCCCAGAATGCCTAATCCAGCCTCTAGGCTGAGCGCCCCATTGACCGCCGATGCTGCAAGACGGCGGGTAACAAAGCCCAGCTCGCGCAGATTGCCTGACCATGGGCGCTGGCTAAGCGCGCGCAGCAATTCGGGTGCGATCTCGATCCGGCGACCGGCAGCCTGATTGATCATGCCTTCGGCCAGCCACAACAAATCTTGTCTTTCGCAAAGGGGCGGCAGCGCCAAGATCGCCCCGCACAGGCGGTAATAGAAATCCGCGCGCAGAGCTGCGCCCCCGCGCGGATCTAGGCTCACGCGCGGATCGCCTGCTGCGCGGGGCCCCTTTCCTGCGTGCGAGCCCGACCCCGCGATTTCGGCCCCTTGATTGGCGCCATAATCTTCCCGGTGATCAGGCCTGTGATCAGCCCCGATCTGGCCTGCCCGAACCCTTGCCTCAAGCTGAGACGAAGACAGCTGGCTGGTGGCGATCACCCTCAGATCCAGCGGCACAGGCCGCAACCCGCCAAGCGGCACATAGCCCCCTTCGGCCAAAAGCCGCGAAAGACGCATCTGCAACCGTATCGGCACGTCCTCGACGTTTCGCAAGATCAGCGTGCCGCCCTGCAATTCGGACAAAAGACCGGGCTGATTTTGGCGGGCTGCCATACGCCCCAGCAGCTGCGCATCGGCATTGGCATCGCCCAGATCACCCGCCTCAAGCACCAACAGCGGGCCGCGGCCCGATAGCTCATGGATCTTGCGCGCAAGCGTCAGCTTGCCCGTGCCGCTTGCCCCGGTGACAAGGATCGGCAGGCGAGAGGATGCAAGCTCGGCCGCACGGGCAAGCAAGGCAGAGATGTGTTGATCCTGGCCTGCAAGTCCAAGCAAGGCCTTGGGCAGCGCTGCGGCGGCGGGTGATGGCAGCCCGCTTTGACGGCGCGGCAGCGCCAATGGGCGCGGCTCGATTGCATGGGCGTAAAGGCGATGGCCATCGCGCGTTTCAATCAGCCGTTCCATCGCCGCACGCTCCCGCGTCAGATCGTCCAGCCGATCGATGCGGATGTTCAAAAAGTCAGAAACCGGGCGCCCGATAATCTGTTCCGGCCGCCGCCAGCTGAGGGCATCCGCCCGCGCCAGAATCCGCATGGCCCCATGCGTCGCACCGATGATGCGCCCCGCGCCGTCCAGCGAAAGCGCCGCTTCGGGATCGACATCCAGAAAGTCGGGGCTGCCTGCCAGCCGCAAAACCCATTCGCGGCGGCTTTCGGCCATGATATTGGCCATTTCCATCCGCCGCGCAGCCTGTGTCACCAGATTAAGCGCAAGGGATTGGCTGGCACGCGGCTGGGGCGATGAAAGCAGCGAGATATCGACCGCTGCCACCAGCCCGCCCTGCGTGTCATAGATCGGCGCTGCCGTGCATGACAGCGCCGCATGGGTGACGTCGAAATGATCGGTCTGATGAATGATCAGCGCCTCGCCGGTTTCAAGGCAGGCACCCAATGCGCAGGTGCCGGCACGCGCCTCGGACCATTCAGCCCCCAGATAAAGCCCACTTTTGCGCAATGCCGCCTTTTGCGCCTCGTCACCCAGATATTCGACCGTGACGCCGGTGCGATCCGACAGCATCAGAACATAGTTCTGGCCCGCGACCCAAGCGTAAAGCTGCTCGAAACCCGATCGGATGATCCGCACCAGCTTTTCAGCACGCTGGCGATGTTCGCGCAGCTCGGCATCCGTGACGATATGGGCACCAGCGCGCTGGCTGGGATCCAAACCGTGCAGGTTCAAACAGCGCAGCCAGCTTTCAATGACAATCGGATCGCGCCCGCCCAAGGCGGCAGTTCCCGCCCCCGACAAAGCGCCCCTGGCGCGGTCATCGCGCGGGTTAAGGTTCGGATCGCGCTGCTGGCTGCGCTCTTGCCTGCGCGAGACATCTTCGATTTCGCGAATATGGTGGCTGTCGCCCGACATGACGCATCCTCTCTGCGGGCAAAGGTTAACTTGCCGATATGCCAGCGCAAAGCGCCTTTTCGTTAAGGCATGCCTTGGTCTTGGATCCGAGCCGGAACCAGCGATGCGCGAGGCGCGACTGTGGCGTCTTGTGCAACACTCAAATCCCGCAAGTCATTGATTTCGCGCGATCGAAAGTTTTCGCTTTGGGGGCGTCGCCCCATGCAAGCAGCATGGTTCCCTGATGGGCTTGGCATTCGGCCCAAGACGGACAAACCGGACGGCATTCGGGGAAGAGGAGCCCCGCTTGCTGCCCCCTTGAGCAGATCTGGAGGATATATGCTTGATCACACCCCGTTCCGAACCGAATTGGAAACGCTGGTTTCCCAGCTTCAGGACGCATTGGTGGCGCAAGACCCCGCGCGCGTGGCGGGTCTGTTTCTGGATGATGCCTATTGGCGTGATCTGGCAGCCTTTACCTGGAACCTCAAAACCCTAGAGGGCCCGGCGCAGATCCGCGATATGGCAAAGGCCCAGCTTGGCCATATCATCCCCCAATCGATCGCCCTTGATCCGCGCGAAAGCGTGACCTTTGCCGATGGTGTGACCGAAGGCTGGCTGACCCTTGAAACCGCCACAGGACGGGGCGTGGGGCATATCCGCACCAAGAATGGCAAGATCTGGACGCTTCTGACCACTTTGCACGAGCTGAAGGGCCACGAAGAGCCGCGCGGTCTGCGCCGCCCCATGGGCGCCGAACATGGCCATGATCCGAACCGCCGCACCTGGAAGGAAAAGCGCGAGGATGAGGCCGCCAGCCTGGGCTTTGAAACTCAGCCCTATGTGCTGGTGATCGGCGGTGGTCAGGGCGGGATCGCGCTTGGCGCGCGGCTGCGCCAATTGGGTGTCTCTGCGATCATCGTCGACAAGCATCCCCGGCCCGGCGATCAATGGCGCAACCGTTATAAGTCGCTTTGCCTGCACGATCCGGTTTGGTACGACCACCTGCCCTATATTCCCTTCCCTGACAATTGGCCGGTCTTTGCCCCCAAGGACAAGGTCGGGGACTGGCTAGAGATGTATACCAAGGTGATGGAGCTGAATTATTGGTCCTCGACCACAGCGAAATCGGCGGAATATGACGCGGCCAAAGGCGAATGGTCCGTCGTGGTCGAGCGTGATGGCCGCGAGATCACCCTGCATCCCAAACAATTGGTGCTGGCCACGGGCATGTCCGGCAAGGCCAATGTACCGACCTTTCCGGGTCAGGATATTTTCAAGGGCGAGCAGCAGCATTCCAGCCAACACCCCGGCCCCGATGCCTATCAGGGCAAAAAGGTCGTGGTGATCGGGGCGAACAATTCAGCCCATGACATCTGCGCCGCACTTTGGGAGGGGGGGGCCGATGTAACCATGATCCAGCGCTCATCGACCCATATCGTCAAATCCGACAGCCTGATGGATATCGGATTGGGTGATCTCTACTCGGAAAAGGCCCTGGCAAACGGCATCACCACCGACAAGGCGGATATGATCTTTGCCTCACTGCCCTATGCGATCATGGCTGATTTTCAGGTGCCGATTTATAACAAGATCCGCGAAAGGGACGCCGATTTCTACAAGGCGCTTGAGGGCGCGGGCTTTATGCTGGACTTCGGCGATGATGACAGCGGGCTGTTCATGAAATACCTGCGCCGCGGCTCGGGCTATTACATCGATGTGGGGGCCTGTGATCTGATCATCGACGGCTCGATCAAGTTGAAATCGGGCGTCGATGTCGAAAGGCTGACGGAACATTCGGTGGTGCTTTCAGATGGCACCGAACTGCCCGCTGATCTGGTTGTCTATGCCACGGGCTATGGCTCGATGAATGGCTGGGCCGCTGATCTGATCAGTCAGGAGGTCGCCGATAAGGTCGGAAAATGCTGGGGGCTGGGCTCTGGCACCACCAAAGACCCCGGCCCTTGGGAGGGAGAGCAGCGCAATATGTGGAAACCCACCCAGCAAGAGGGCCTGTGGTTTCATGGCGGCAACCTGCACCAATCGCGCCATTATTCGCGCTATCTGTCCCTGCAACTGAAGGCACGGGCCGAGGGGATCGCAACCCAGGTCTACGGGCTGCAAGCCCCCCATCACCTTCGCTAGCGCAGAACATGAAAAAGGGCCGAGAAGCGGATGCGCTTCCCGGCCCCAATCGTAATAGCAATCCCCAGCCCCCCAGATCTCCCGGATCAGGCGCGCGAGCTGACCACGCTGGGACGCAGGCGGCTGATAGTTTGTGTCACCAGCCCCGCCAAAACCGCCTTGATCGCGTCGCCCGCCAGGAACGGCAAGGTCAGCGCATAGGCCTCGGGAAAGGTTTTGCCCAGAATATAGGCCATCCCCGCCGCGCCGGTCACCGATAGCAACAGCATCGGCCCTAGGACCGCCCCCGCGACAGCTGCGATGCTGATGGGCGCGCGGCGCCAATGTTCGACGACCCAGCCTGCGACGAAAGCCGCGACAGGAAAGCCCAGAATATAGCCCATCGTCGGCCCGGCCAGAACACCAAGCCCGCCGCGCCCGCCAGAAAAGATCGGCAATCCCGCAAGCCCCAAGACCACAAACAGCAAGACCGCCAAAAATCCGCGTCTCGCGCCCAGAACCGTACCGGCCAGCATGACGCCAAAGGTCTGCAAGGTGATCGGCACCCCCGAGATCAGATCGATCCGCGGCATCAGCCCCAAGACGGCAATCAGCGCCGCAAACAAGGCGATATGGGCAAGGCTGCGTTCCATTCTATTTTCCTTCTGTCTGGCGCGCGGGCATGACCCCGCCTCTTGCCCGCAAAGCTTCTGCAACATGATCGGCTTCGTCCAATGCGGCAAGGGTCAAAGGCAAGGCCAGCCGCCAGCCTGCGCGCTTTGGCGAACGTGCCCGCCAGGCCAGCGCCAAAGCCTGCTGCTTTTGCAGCAAAACCGGGGCAAATCGGATCACCAGCGCCATGGACAGCGCAACCGCGCGCGGATTAAGCCCAAGCAGGCGCAAAGGGCCAAGCATCCCCTCGAAAAGCGCGATCATTTCGGCGATGGGGGTTGTCAGCGTGACAAGATTGGCAGCACCCACCGCCAGCAACATACGCCCAATCAGGCCAAGGCCGCCCTGCCAATCGCCAAAAAACCCATGCCAGATCCCCAGGATCAGGACAAAGGGCCATAACGGCCAAAGCGCGCGCAACCCCGCCCACAAAAGATCGCGCCCCAATGCGGCGTAAAGCGCGATCAGGCCAAGTGCGGCCAGACCAAGCCCCAGCGGGGACAGGCGAAAGATCGCAATGCTTGCCAGCGCCAGCACGACCAGTTTGACCGCCGCCGGCCACCGATGTGCGGGGGTCTTACGCGGATGGGTCAGCGTCAGCATCGCGTGCCCCGATCTGGGTCATGGCGTCATGAAAAGCGGGCAAGACCTGTTGCGGGGACCCATCCATGGCGACTTGTCCGGCCTCTAGCCAGATCACGCGATCAGCGCTTTCGGCATGCAGCGGGTCATGGGTGATGGTGATCAACCGCTGCTTCAACCCCTTCAGGCGACGCGCCAGCCGTATCCGCGTCGGAAGATCCAGCGCCGCAAAAGGTTCATCCAGCAAAATCGTATGCGGGGCCATCATCAAGATCGCCTCAAGGCAAATCCATTGCTTTTGGCCATGGCTGAGATTGTGGATCAGCCGATCCTGCCAATCCTTGCGCCCGATCGCCGAAAGGTGGTCACGCACCTGTTTGCTTGCCTCGGCCTTGCCAAGCCCCTGCTGACGCAGCCCAAAGGCCAGCTCTTCAAAGACAGTGGGGAAGATGATCTGATGATCGGGATTTTGAAACAGAATACCGATACGCGACAGCATCGCCTTGCGATCGCTCGCCGGATCAATCCCCGCCACCCGCACCTTGCCCAAGCTTGGCGCAAGCAAACCCGCCGCAAGCCGCAAGAACGTGGTCTTTCCAGCGCCATTGCGACCAATCACCGCCACACGCGCCTCGGTGATGGCAAGGCTGATCGGGCCAAGCAAGCAGCGGCCATCCACCTCTAGCTGGGCGCTGTCAAAGATCAGGGAATCGTCGCTTGTCATGCTCATGCCGCAGCCTTAGCCGCCCCAGATGCCAGATGCAAAAGCCAGTTTCAGGGGCCGAGTATCCCGCAATTGCTGCCCCATGCACCCAACCGCCCGCCAAGCGCCCGCGCCAAGAGCGGCGTGGTTACGCCCAGGCGCGTAACCCGCGCGGCCCCCTTGGGAACAATCATGGTGCTGCCGCGCTGGGTTTTGTAAAGTTCGCACAGGCCGCAACCCGGCCGCTTCAAGGAGACATAGATGATCACGCTCTTTTACTCGCCCGGTGCCTGCTCTTTGGCGCCACATATCGTGCTGGAATGGGTCGGCGCGCCTTACAAGGCTGTGAAGGTTCGCATCGGCTCGCCCGAAATTCTTGCCGTCAACCCCACGGGCGCTGTCCCCGCCATCGCCGAGGATGACGGCTGGCATCTGACGCAGGCCTCGGCGATCCTTGATTACATCGCCAGCCAACACCCCGAGGCCGATCTGGGCGGCGGGCAATCCCCGCGCGAAAAGGCCGAGACCCATAAATGGGCGGCCTTCATGACCAGCGATCTGCATTGCTCGTTCTGGCCGGTCTTCATGTCGGGCCGCTTCACCACCGATCCCAGCGAAGAAGCCAAAGCCGAGGTCGTCGAGGCCGCAAAGATCATGGTCGCCAAGAAGCTTGATGTGCTGAACGATCATCTGGCGGGGCGTGAGTGGATGGTGGGCGAAGGCAAGGGCAAGCGCTCTTACGTTGATGCCTATGCTTTCCCGATGCTGCGCTGGGGCGCTCAGGTTCTGCCCGAAGGGCTGGCGCGCTGGCCCAATCTGCAAGCCCTTGTTGATCGCCTTTCGGCAGATCCGGCGGTGCAAAAGGTCTTGGCCAGCGAAGCCTCTGCCTGAATTTGCATCACTTTCGGGGGCCAGACTGGCCCCCGCTTTCTTTGCTTTGCCTTTTTCCCGCCTGATCCGCCCAAACGGGCGTCACTTCGCAAGGCCGTCTTGAGCCAAGACCGCACCTCCCCCTTGGCCAAGCCCAAAACGACCGCTCAAGCCCAGCGTCCCCCCACATTTTCGCCAAGCGCCATGCGATAGCTGACATGGGCAGCTTTCGGATGTGTTTTCACACATTTTTATCTATTATTATGTAAACGCCTGATTTTGATTCCACCTATCGCAGTCATTTTATAGACAATCTGCAACCGATTCTAACAAACCAAGATCGAGGGCAGTAATTTGGATCATGTCAGCGCAAAAATAATCTATAATTTACCCTTCATGGAACTGCTTCATCAGGCCCATGTGGTTCACCTTGCGCATTTCGACCCAAACTACGTCCAGCGCTCGAAATTGCTTTCAATCAAGACAGGCGGCTGCCCCGAGGATTGCGCCTATTGTTCGCAATCTGCCCGCAATGGCGCGAAGCTGTCGGCCTCGAAACTGCTCGAGATCGAGCGCGTGATCGCCGAGGCCCGCAAGGCCAAGGCGCAAGGTGCGACCCGCTATTGCATGGGCGCGGCATGGCGCTCGCCCAAGGATCGCGACATGGCGGCGATTGTAGCGATGGTCGCGGGGGTCAAGGCGCTTGGCATGGAAACCTGCATGACGCTTGGCATGCTGGACGCCGAGCAAGCCCATGCGCTGCGCGCGGCCGGGCTGGATTACTACAACCACAATGTCGATACATCCGAGGCCTATTATCCGACGATCATCTCGACCCGCAGCTTTGCAGATCGCCTGGAAACGCTGGAACATGTCCGGGATGCGGGCATCAACGTCTGCTCGGGCGGCATTCTGGGCATGGGCGAAACGGCGCAGGACCGCATTTCCATGCTGGTCACCTTGGCAAACCTGCCCCAGCCGCCGCAATCGGTGCCGCTTAACATGCTGATGCCGATGGCGGATACGCCGCTGGCCGATGTGTCCCCGCTCGACCCATTTGAATTCGTGCGCACGGTTGCGCTGGCGCGCATTCTGATGCCTCAATCGCATCTGCGCCTTTCAGCCGGGCGCAGCAAGATGAGCGATGAAATGCAGGCTTTGTGCTTTTTCGCCGGGGCCAATTCGATCTTTGTGGGCGATACGCTGTTGACGGCCGACAACCCCGAAGAAGACCGTGACGCCCAGTTGTTCGCCCGCCTTGGCCTGCATAGCCAGGCAAGTGCGCCGCCAAAGGCACCTGCAGCACCCCCTGATCTGAAAATGCACGCCCTGCATAGTCAGGTCACCCCATGAGCCATTTCCCCGGCCTGGCATCCGGGCTTGAGGCCTTGGAACAGCGCGCAAGGCTGCGCGCGCTTTCCTGCCCTGCCGGGCGCGATTTTGCCTCGAATGATTATCTTGGTCTGGCGGGCTCGGCGCTGCTGGCCGATGCGGCACGTGACGGGCTGGCGCGCGGCTTACCCCTGGGGGCTGGGGCATCGCGGCTATTGCGCGGCAATCATGGTGAGCACGAGGCCCTTGAGGCAGAGGCCGCGCGCTTTTTCGGAACGCAAGCCGCGCTGTTTCTGGGCGGAGGCTTTCAGGCCAATCTGGCGATCCTGTCATGCCTGCCACGGGCGGGCGATCTGGTCTTGCATGATGCCCTGGTGCATGCCAGCAGCCATGACGGTATCCGCCTGGGCCGCGCCACCGCCCGCCCCTTTCGTCACAATTGCCCCCAATCGCTGCGCGAGGCTGCGCTGGCATGGCGTCACTCTGGCGCCAAGGGCAGGCTTTGGATTGCCGTCGAAAGCCTTTATTCGATGGAGGGGGACTTTGCCCCCCTTGTCGATTTTGCCCGTATCGCCACCGAATTCGACGCGGTCCTGATCGTCGATGAGGCCCATGCAACTGGCCTTTATGGGCCAGATGGCCGCGGGCTTGGGTATGCGCTGTACCAGATTGCAGATCTTGCGCTGATCTCATTGCACACCTGCGGCAAGGCGCTTGGTGCAAGCGGTGCGCTGATCACGGCAGACAGGTTGGTCATTGATACGCTGATCAATCGCGCGCGCCCCTTTATCTATGCAACCGCACCTTCGCCGCTGATGGCGGGTGTTGTGCGTGCCGCGCTGCGTGCGCTGCAAGATCAGCCCCAGTTGATGGCGCGCGCAACCGCCTTGCGCGAACATGCCAATGAGCAGGCGGTGCGCATTTGCGGTCTCAGCCCAAGTGGCAGCCAGATCCTGCCCTTTCCGGTTGGCTGCGATCAGCGCGCCTTGCAACTTAGCGCGCAGCTGCGCGAAGCCGGCTTTGATCTGCGTGCCATCCGCCCGCCCACCGTTCCGAAAGGCGCGGCAAGGCTGCGGATCTCGATCTCGGGGGGCGTCAGCAGCGACGACATCACCGAGCTTTTCACCACATTATCCCGCCTTCAGGAGCTGACATGAGCGCGATCATTGTCACCGGAACCGATACCGGCATCGGCAAAACCATTTTCAGCGCAGGCCTGACCCAGGCGCTTGACGCGACCTATTGGAAACCCATCCAATCCGGGCTTGACGAGGAAACCGACAGCCAGACCGTGGCCCGGCTCACCGGCAGGCCCACCCTTGCCGAGGCCTATCGCTTTGCCCTGCCCGCGTCGCCCCATCTGGCAGCCATGGCCGAAGGTGCCCGCATCCGCCCCGAAGGGCTGGCTATTCCCCATCATAGCGGCCCCCTGATCATCGAAGGGGCGGGCGGGCTGATGGTGCCGCTTGATGAGGGGCTGCTTTACGCCGATCAGATGGTCGCATGGCAAGCGCCCGTGATCTTATGCGCGCGCACGGCCCTCGGCACGATCAACCACACCCTGATGTCGATCGAGGTCATGCGCGCACGCGGGCTGAACCTGATCGGGGTGGCCTATATCGGCCCCGCTCATGGCGACAGCCCCGAAATCATCACCCGTTTGGGCCAGACCCGTAACCTTGGCACAATCCCCCCGTTGGAGCAGATCAACGCCCAGACCTTGGCGCAGGCCTTTACAGGCATAGATCTGGCCGCGATCCGGCAGGCCTTGGCACCATGAGCGCGATCGACTTTGACCGCGCCCATCTGTGGCACCCCTATGACAGCCCCATCACCCCCGGTCCCGTCCACGAGATCAGCGCGGCTGAGGGGGTCTGGTTGCAACGTGCGGATGGGGGCCGGATGATTGATGCCATGTCCTCGTGGTGGTGCGCGGTCCATGGCCATCGCCATCCCGCAATTACCACTGCCATGCATGATCAGCTGGCACGTATGCCCCATGTCATGTTCGGCGGGCTCACCCATCGCCCCGCAATCGAGCTGGGCCAACGTCTGGTCGCGATGTTGCCCCAAGGGCTGGACCGCATCTTTTATGCCGATAGCGGCTCGGTCGCGGTCGAGGTTGCCCTGAAAATGGCTTTGCAGGCTCAGATCGCGCGGGGCCATCTTGATCGCACCAGCTTTGCCGCGCTGCGTGGCGGCTATCATGGCGATACCTGGAAGGCGATGAGCCTGTGCGATCCGGTGTCGGGAATGCACGGCCATTTCGGCGCGGCCCTGAAGGCCGAGTACTTTTTGCCAGCGCCCCCTGTGGCCTTTGGCGCACCCTGGCCCGCAGATCCAAATCTGAACGGTCTGGCTGATCTCGACCAGCTTTTCGCGCGCCATGCCCAGAAAATCGCCGCATTGATCCTAGAGCCGGTGGTCCAAGGCGCGGGCGGGATGCGCTTTTACCATCCCGCCTATCTGCAAGGCGCGCGCGCAATTTGCGATCACTATGGGGTCATGCTGATCTTGGACGAGATCGCGACGGGCTTTGGCCGCACGGGTCGCCTTTTCGCGATGGATCATGCGGGGATCACACCAGACATACTTTGCCTGGGCAAGGCGCTGACGGGGGGCCATATCACCTTTGCAGCAACCGTTGCGACGGCCGAGGTGGCGCAGGCCATTGCCTCGGCCAGTCCGGGGATCTTCATGCATGGCCCGACCTTCATGGCCAATCCACTGGCCTGCGCTGCCGCTTGCGCCAGTCTTGACCTGATCGCACAAAACCAATGGCCCGCGCAAATCGCCGCGATCGAGGCCCAGCTGCGCGACGAACTGGCACCAGCGCGCGATCTGCCCGGTGTGGCCGATCTGCGCATTCTGGGCGCGATCGGCGTGATCGAGATGAAGGCGCCGCTTGATATGGCCCGCGTTCATGCATCGGCGCTGCAAAGCGGGGTCTATTTGCGCCCCTTTGGACGCCTTCTTTATACCATGCCACCCTATATCACCTCTAAGGCCGAGCTGTCGCAGATCACCGCAGCAATGCTGACACAAGCAAGCGTCGCGCCATGAGAACGCAGTGGCTGCAACACCGTGAGGCGGACCGGCTGATCGTGATCTTTGGCGGCTGGGCGCTTGGACCAGCCCCCTTTGCCCATCTGACCGGCGCTGAGGACGTCCTTTTTGTCGAGGATTGGCGTCTTTTGGATCATGACCTGTCAGAATGTGGTGCCTATGCGCGCTGCGATCTGATCGCTCACAGCTTTGGCGTGGCCGCCGCGGGCCATTGGCTGGCCGAGCAAACCGCCAAAGATCGGCCCAACCCGTTCACGCGCAAAATCGCCATCAACGGCACGCTTGATCCCTGCCACGAACAGCGTGGCATCCCCCCCGAACTGGTGCGCGCCACCGCCGATCAGCTTGATCTTGAGAACCTGCGCCGATTTTGCAAACGCGCCGGCGCGCCTGCGCCAACCGCCCCCGATGTCAGTGCCCTTCGCGCCGAATTGCGGGCGGTCCTGACGCGCGGTCCAGCACCTTCGCCCGGCTTTGACCGCATCTGGCTGGGACAAGGTGATCGCATTTTTCCGCCCGCGGCACTTGCGCTTGGCTGGCAGGACCAACACCTGCCGATCACCTGGCTAAAGGCCGGGCATACGCCATTTTCGCTTTGGCAGCATTGGTCCGAGGTTCTGGCATGAGCGCGGATGAGCTTGATCGCATCGCCCGCAGCTTTCACCGCCACCGTGCAAGCTATGACGCCAGCGCAAGACCGCAGCGAGTGATTGCGCGGATGCTGGCACGACGCCTGCAGAGCTGCGCGGGACCGCGAGACTTTGGGCGGGTTCTGGAATTTGGCGCAGGCAGCTATCATTTCAGCCGCGCCCTGCATGCCCGATTTTCCATATCAGAGCTGTGGTTGAACGACCTTGCCCCCCATCCCCTGCCCGATGATCTGCGCGGCAATTCCCAGCTGCTACCCGGCCCGATCGAAAGGGCCATAATCCCAACCGGGCTGGATCTGGTGGCCTCCGCCTCGACGATCCAATGGCTCGCCGGACCCGCCCAAGCCCTGAGCAGACTTTGCGCCAATGTGCGCCCCGGCGGGTGGCTTGCGGTTTCGGGCTTTGGGCCGCGGCAGTTTCACCAGATTGTCAGCCTGACCGGCCCAGATGCCTGCGCGCCCGCGCTGATGGATGCAGCCACATTGGCCCAAGCGCTGCCCGACGGCTGGCAGATCCATGATTGCGCCATGGCCGAACGCGTGCAGAGTTTCGCCAGCCCACAGGCAATGCTTGCCCATTTGCGCCTGACTGGCGTCAACGGATTGGCCAAAAAAGGCTGGACGCGGCGCGATCTAGCACAATTTTGCAACCAATATCAGCATCGCTTTGCCACCCCATCAGGCGGGGTCGGCCTAAGCTGGAATCCCGTCTGGATGATCGCCCGTCGCCTTTAGCCCAGCCGCGTCAGGTGGCGTTCCAAGACCTTGGCCGCCGCCCCAGCATCGCGCTTATGGATCGCGGCCATGATCGCGCGATGGTCCAGATCAACGCGCTTTTTCCAACGCGTGCGGTAATGGTTCAGCATGTGTCGGGCGGCAAGCATTTGCAGACTTGCCACCTCGTCGATCAGCCGCGCCATGCCACAGGCAACAATAGTGGCCAGATGGAATTCGCGGTTCAGCGCCTCCCATGTCAGAATGTCATCGGCCTCGTCGCATTTTTGACGCAAAGCCTCGGCTGCGGCGATCTGGTCCACGCTCAGATTTGGGACCGAATGGGCCAAGGCCACCGGCTCTAGCGCTTGGCGCATGACCCGCAGTTCGCGCTGCGCCTCGCCATCAAGGGGGGCTACGCGCATGCCCTGACGCGGGCGGCTGATCGCCAGCCCCTTGGCCTCCAGCCGCAAAAGCGCCTCGCGCACGGGAACATGACTCATGCCGTAATCCCGGGCGATATGGTCCTGACGCAGCTTTTCACCCGGCTGCAATTCACCGTGCAAAATCTTCAGCACCAGTGCCTCGGTCAGGGTATCAGAGGATTTGTCCGGCATCGATCATCGCCCTATTCGGGATTTTGCTATCTGGTTAGGCCATAGCGATCAGACGGGCAAGCATGGGGTGGGCACTCCCTTGAAATTGCGTCAAATCATCGCTTGAATTTAGTTCCCGACCCGTCATGAATTTTGACCGACAAAGCCAGAAATAGGCCATTTTTAGCCGATTAATGCACAGAAAAGGCCAAATTTCGCCGATCCGGCCAATCAGAAAAACTGCTCCTCGTGGTTGTGGTTAATTCTGGATTTACACCACGAGACCTGCATCTATTTAACTGAAATATGCAGCCGCCGATTTTCTCATCCCAGTTCAAACCGTCATCCGATCTTGCGGTGATTGTCGCATGTGATGCCAATTACCTGCCCTATGCGGCGACGCCTGCGCTGCAAATGGCCGCGCAAAGCAATCGGCACTATGACGTGCTGATTGGCGGCCCCGAGGCGATCGAGCTGCCCCAAAGCCTGGCGAATGCAGGGATCGGTCATGTTTCGGCCAAGGATCACGCCCTGCTGGACGCGCTGCCGCTGGATGCCCGACGCTCGCTTGCGACCTATATGGAGCTGTTTTTGGGCACGGCGCTGCGCGGGATCTATCGCCGTATTCTGGTGATAGATGCCGACATTTTGTACGAACGCGGCGATCTGGCCCGGCTTTTGTCGGCCGATATGCTGGGTCATGCCGTGGCGGCCGTGCGCGACAATCGCCAGTGGCGCACTCCCGGCCGCAAAGTGGCCGAGTTTCGCAAACTAGGCGAGCCCGCCCATCCTTATTTCAATGCAGGTGTCGTGATGATCGACACCGAGGCATTCGCCGAACAAGACCTGCCCCAGCGTGCCAGTGTCTTTGCGCGCGCACATCTGGCAGGGCTGGGGCGCGATCAGGCATTGATGAACGGGATGCTAAAAGGCGATTGGGCCGAGATCAGCCCGCTGTGGAACTGGCAGTTCACCTCTGCCTCATCGCATCTGACCACGATGGCCGACCCTTGCCTGATTCACTTCATCGGCACGCGCAAGCCCTGGCTGAACAGCTCAATCGGGGTTGTGCCCATGCGTATGCGGCGTGCATTCAGTGATGTGATCGAGGCACATTTCCCCCTGGGAAGCCCCGTTGATCAGCCCGAGCGCCGTCATTGGACCACTGCCCCTGCCTTGCGCGCAGCGCTGTTTCGGCAATGGCGCGCATCCGGGCAGATGCTGCGCTATCTGTCGCGGTTTGCGGACGAATACACTTTGGTGGACCCCCATATCAGCTAAAGGACCAACCACCTGCGATGGTTGGCCCTCTGCTTTAGCGCTCGGTCAATTTCAGTTCGATGCGGCGGTTTTGGGCGCGTGCCTCATCGCTGTCGCCACTGGCCACGGGGCGGGTATCACCAAAGCCGGTCGCGGCCAGACGATTGGCCGGGAAGCCCAGATCATCGGTCATATAGCGCACCACGGCCAGCGCGCGTGCCTGACTTAATTCCCAATTGTCCCGATAGCGCCCCTGCCCCGACAGCGGTTGGCTATCAGTGTGACCATCGACACGGATGATCCAGTCGATCTCGGGCGGGATTTCCGAAGAGATCTGGCCCAGCATCTGGGTGACATTTCGGATCTGCTCGCGCCCCGCGTCCGAAAGCGTTGCCTCGCCCGTCGGGAAAAGCACTTCGGAGGAAAAGACAAAGCGGTCTCCGACCACGCGAACGCCCTGACGGCCCTGCAGGATTTGCGACAGCCGCCCGAAAAACTCAGAGCGGTAGCGCGACAAATCGGCGGCCTCGGCCTCGGCCTTTTCACGGGCCTGCCGTTCCAGCTGGTTGCGTTTCTTTTCTTCCTCGGCGGCGCGAAGCAGCGCGACATTCAGCTGCTCACCCAGGTTTTCAATCTTGAGTTCGGATTGCTTTTTATCCTCTCCCGCCGCATCCAGCACCGCCTGAAGGCTGCCAAGTTGAACGCCCAAAGCCGCAACCTGCTGGTTCAAAAGCGCCAGACGCCGCTGATCTTCGCTGGACAGATCTTTCTGCTCGGTCAGCTTTTGTTGGGCCAAAGCAAGAAGAGCCGCCTGTTTCTCGGCCTCGCTCATCTGTTGATCCAGCTTGCCCGATAAATCGCCCTTGGCTGCCTCGGCCGCAGCCAAAAGCGTCAGGGTTTCCTCGGCCTTTTGGCGCTGCGCCTCCAGATCCAGGGTCATGGCCGTCAGCTCGGCCTGCGAGCTGGCAAGTTTGTCTTGCAACAATTTGGCCGCGGCCGCATCGGCCAGACGCGCGGCCTCGGCCTCGCTTAAGGCACCGCGAACCTTGGTCAGATCCGCCACCGTTTCGCCTTGCGTGCGGCGCAGATCCGCCAAAAGCGCCTCGATGGCTTCGCGGCGTGCGGCCGCCAATCGCGCGGCCTCGTGCTGGCTGTCGATCTCGCTGCGAGCCGCCCCAAGGTTACGCTCGGACTGGGCAAGACGCTCTTGTTCGGCGGCCAGGCGTTCCTGCTCGGCAGCCAGACGATCGCGCTCTGAGGCAAGGTCGCGCTCAAGCGTATCGGCACGCCCCTGCGAGGTCGAAAGCGCCCCGCTTAGGGTCGCGATTTCCGCGCCCAACTTATCCAGCTGGCTGCCCTGATCGGTAATGGTTTCGCGCAAAACCGCCTGCACCACCATCACAATGGTCAGTGCAAACATGATCACCATCAAAAGCGTCGTGACCGCATCGACATAGCCGGGCCAGATATTGCTGGCAAAGCGCGCATTATTGTTGCGACTAAGCCTCATCGCCCTGCCCCAATTTGCGAATTGCGCGGGTCAACGCGGCCATATCGCCGCGCAGATCAGCGATCATATCGGCGCGGGTCGCGGCCATTTCTTCGGCCATTTTGGCAAGCTGGTTGTCGATCGAGCGCAGTCGCATCTGCGCCTCGCGCAGCGCGGTCTCATCGACCTCGGAGTTGACCCCAGAGGCGGGCTGCGAGGGCGCCGTGACAACGACCTCGCGCGTGGAAAGCGCGATCAGGCGCTCTTGCCCCTCGGCAAGGCGGGCCAGAGCCTGAGCCGTCATGTCGGCGGACAATTTCCCGGTTTCATCGCGGGTCAGGAAATGTGCTGTCAATCGGTCCTGACCATCGGCCATGCGGATCATCGCGCCGTGGCGTCCCTGCCCCTCGCTGGTCGCCATCTGGCTTGCGGTTGCGATCTGTTGGCTCAGTTGCTGCTGCCCATCGGCCAGACGTAGCAAGATGGCCTGCAGTTCCCGCGTCTCTTTGGTCTGGCTCTCGCTGCCATCGTGCAAAACCGCTGCCAAACGGTCATTGCTTTCGGCCAGCCGTCCGTGACCATCGCTGAGCCGCTCGTGCCCCTCGACCATGCGCGACAGCGCCGCGCCCGTGATTTCGGCCTGCTTGCGAACGGCCTGCCCTTGGGACAGGATCTGCCCGGCCAGCGCCTCGATCGTTTGGCTTACGCCCAAAAGGCGCGCATCCGCCGCGGTGGTTTGTTCCTCGCGCGAGGCGTCACGGTTCAGATAAAACTCATGCAGATCCGCCATCTGCCCGCTGAGGTGATCCATAAAGCCCGCGATCACGGCCTGATCCAGGCCCTCGCCATCCGCGCCAGAAAGGCCAAGACGGGTAAAGCCCGACATCCACTCTTCCAGCTCGCGATAAAAGCGGTTCTGGCCGTGGCTTGCAAAAAGTTCGAGCAGGCCGACCACCAATGAGCCGGCAAGCCCCAAAAGCGAGCTGGAAAAGGCGGTGGCCATGCCGCCCAATTGCCCCTCAAGGCCCTGCATCAGCTTGTCAAAAAGCTGAAGCCCGGTTTCGCCTTCTTGGGGGTTCAGGGCACGAATTGTCTCCACGACCGCCGGGACCGTAGTGGCAAGGCCATAAAAGGTGCCCAAAAGCCCCAGAAAGATCAGCAGGTTCGACAGATAGCGCGTGATGTCGCGCGCTTCATCGATGCGAGCGGCGACGGAATCCAGGATCGAACGCGCCGAAGCGGTCGAAATGATCCCGCCCAAAGCGCCCCCGCTGCCCAAAAGGGCCGCCAAAGGGGCCAGCAATCGCGGTGCGTGATGCGGCGCCTCGGCACTTTCAACCGGCACGCCGCTCTCTAGGGCATTGCGCCTGCGGGCGGCAAATCTTTCGATCCAACTGACGGAATTGACCAGCTGGGCCACTTGCCAAAAGCACGTCAGCACGCCCAGCGCGAAAACCATCACGATGATGCCATTCAGCACCCGGTTCGCGGTGAAGATCGACACGATCCGGCCATAGGCGAACCAGCCCCCCGCCGCGACCAAGGCCAGCACGATCAGCATCATCACGATCTGGCGCACGGGCTGCGAGAATTGCGGCGGCTCGCCTGCACCAATGGGTCGCCCGGTGCTGCCACGAATCGCGCGGATCTTGCGGTCAGGCGCCTGAGCTGCGGTCTGGGTGCTGCCCGGCAAGCCGGGTCCGCGGGTATCAGCGTCAGACATCATCTTGCCCTGTTTTGGTAATCTTTGTGAAACACTAGAAAGGTATAGGGCGGTTGCCAAGCAATCCTATCGCCTCGAGGCAAATGCCGCGCGGTCCGGCGGCATTCCTGATGCACCTAAGGGATGACCCCGAGTTGACTAATGCGACGCACTCAGCAGCTGGCGGACCTGTCGGGCCAGATCCTCTAGCATCAGATCCTCTAGCCCGATCTGGGACAAATGGTGTGTGGTGTTGAACAGATAATCAGCATTCGGACCGCGCCCACCCACAGCCGAGGCGATGATGCGGGCCTGTTCGGCCAGGCTGACATCCCCCACATATTGGTCATGCTCGCGCCGCATGACATAGGTCACAGCCTGCACCCGCCGCCCGTCAGCAAGAAGCACGCCACGCACATCCTCGCGGTAAGCATTGGTCGCCAACTCACGTTGGCGCATATCATGCAGCGTCTGAGGCCAATCTTGCGCCGCAACCCGCAGTGCAAGCCCGGTGCAATGCCCCCCCTTATCCTCGTCCAGCGCAAGGACCAGGCCGGGGCGCTCTTGTGTGCCGCGATAGACGACGGATTGCATGCAAAAGCGCCGAACAAATCCATCGATGCGCGCGGTCACGCATTCCGCGACAGGAAAGCCGGGATCCCACATCAACGAGCCATAGGCAAAGACCCAGAATTCGGGTTCTTTCTGCACCTTCAGGTGAACTCCATCTGCGCCATCTATCCTTACCGCTAAAGTTAAGTCAGGAATGGTAACCTTCCAAGGTGGGCGACCCGTACGAGGCAGGAATGATGCGAAT